>CAZTAS010000058.1:0-30479 GCA_964611635.1 uncultured Thermodesulfobacteriota bacterium | reverse complement strand
CATATCAGGTTATCACATGAGGGAGGCTGGCTGCACGGCCGTGCAGGAAGTGGCATTCACCCTTGCCAACGGCATTGCATATGTGGAGGCCGCAATCCGGGCGGGGCTCGATGTAGAGGCCTTTGCCCCGAGGCTCAGCTTTTTCTTCAATGCCCATCTGGACTTCCTGGAGGAGGTGGCCAAGTTCCGAGCCGCACGCCGCCTGTGGGCCCGGATCATGAAAGAGCGCTTCGGCGCTAAAAATCCCCGCAGCCTTATGCTCCGCTTCCACACGCAGACGGGAGGCTCCACCCTTACAGCCCAGCAGCCGCTCAACAATGTGGTGCGGGTGGCTCTCCAGGCTCTCTCCGCTGTGCTGGGGGGGACCCAATCGCTCCACACTAACTCCTATGACGAGGCCTTGGCACTCCCATCCGAGCAGTCTGTTCAAATCGCCCTTCGAAGCCAGCAGATTATAGCCTTAGAGTCCGGCGTAGCCAGCACCGTGGATCCGCTGGCTGGTTCGTTCTACATCGAGCGGCTAACCAACGAAATAGAAGAAATGGCCCATGAATACATCAAGAAGATCGATGATATCGGCGGTGCGCCGGTGGCCATTGAGCGCGGATACATCCAGCAGGAGATCCTGGAAGCTGCATACCGTTATCAGAAGGACGTTGAGGCTGATCGTCGCACGGTGGTGGGCGTCAACAAGTTCGTTCAGGAAGAGGCTCCGCCCAAAGAGCTGCTGAGAGTTGATCCAGCAGTTAGAGAGCAGCAGATCAAGAGGCTGGAGATCATTCGCAAGGAGCGCAACGGTGACTCCGTTACACGGTGCCTCGACGCCGTCCGCCAGACAGCAAGCGGTTCTGAGAACCTGATGCCGCGGATACTTGACGCTGTCCACGTAGAGGCCACGCTGGGAGAAATCTGCGACGCCATGCGCGACATCTTCGGGGAGTATAAGCCTGAGTACAAACTATAACTGAAATGTCTAATTAAAAAATTCGAAATTTCTTTAGAGGAGACCCCCAATGTCGGAAAAGAAAATTCGCGTGCTGATTGCCAAACCTGGACTGGATGGCCACGACCGGGGCGCCAAGGTGATCGCAAGGGCGCTTCGAGACGCTGGCATGGAAGTTATCTATACGGGACTTCGCCAGACCCCGGAACAGATCATCTCGGCCTTGATACAGGAAGGTGTGGATGTCCTTTGCCTCAGCATCCTTTCGGGTGCCCACGATTACCTGTTTCCGCGCATCATGGAACTTATGCGCCAGGAGAACCTGCAGGACATTCTGGTGCTTGGCGGGGGAGTGATCCCGGAGGAGGATGTTCAAGGGTTGATCGAGTTGGGAATCGCAGGTATTTATGGACCGGGAACCAGCACAGAGACCATCGTCAACACTATCCACGAAGGGGTTAAAAAACGACGGCAATGATTTCCCTGCAACCGCTGCATATCACAAGGCGAAAGAGACAAAAGGTTTCTCCATCCATATTTTCGATAAATCCTAAGCTTCATTCGGGAATAACGATGTCAAATCCAAGGCATTATTATTATGAAGTTGAGCGAACGCTCATAATGGTATTCATAAAATAAGGAGATAGCTAAAATGAAAGGAATCATCTGGGAGCCTTATGGTGACTATCTTGAGAAAAGCAATGTACGGGCCTTTATGAAAAAGCACGACATCAAGAACTACGAAGATCTGGTCCAGCGTAGCATAAGCGATATTCAGTGGTTCTGGGACGCTATGATGGAAGATTGCCGTGTGGAATGGTATCGAAAGTATGACCAAGTTCTGGACATGGGAAAATCAAAAAGCTTCGAGTGGGCCCGTTGGTTTATCGGGGGAAAGATCAACATCGCTCATAACACGCTGGACAGGCATGCCCTGGATCCACTGGCTAAAAACAGGCTGGCCTTCATATGGGAGGGAGAGGACGGCAGTGTGCAGAAATGGACATACTGGGACCTATATATCGAGGCCAACAGGTGCGCCAATGCCTTGCGGAGCCTGGGCGTGGGCAAAGGGGACACCGTGGGGCTGTACATGCCCATGGTTCCCGAACTCCTGGTGACCTTTTTTGCCTGCCTTAAAATTGGGGCCCCGATGATCCCCGTATTTTCCGGATTCGGGGCCACAGCGCTGGCGGTCCGCCTGGAGGATGCCGAGGCCAAGGTGCTTTTCACCACCAACGGCTCTCTGCGGCGAGGACGCAAGGTAGAATTGAAGTCAACGTGCGATGAGGCTGCCGGGATGGTCCCAACCCTCAAGCATATTGTGGTAACCAAGCGACTTGGGGATATTGACATACCGTGGACTGCGGGCCGGGATATCTGGTGGCACGAGTTGGTGCCCGGGCAACCGAAGGAGTTCAGCACCGAGGTCATGGATGCAGAGGACTATTCCATGATCCTTTTTTCCTCAGGCACCACAGGCAGACCAAAAGGGACCATGCACACCCACGGGGGAGCCCTGGCACAGATGGTCAAGGAAGTTGGATATTCTCTGGATGTCAAACCATCAGACCGCTTCTTCTGGGTCACAGACATCGGATGGATGATGGGGCCGTGGCAGATCATAGGCGTGCAGCATTATGGGGGGTGCCACTTCATATACGAGGGAGCGCCCAACCATCCCGACCCGGATCGTGTCTGGGACATGGTGGAACGGCATCAGATCACCACCCTCGGCATCTCTCCCACACTTATCCGGTTGCTTATGCGATCCGGAACGAAATGGGTGGAAAAGCACGACCTTTCCAGCATTCGCATTCTGGGCTCCACGGGCGAGCCGTGGGACACCGAATCCTACATGTGGTTCTTCGAGAACGTGGGCAAAGAGCGTCTTCCCATTATGAACATATCGGGTGGGACCGAGATGGTGGGGTGCCTGCTGCAGCCCTATCCCGTGGCGAGCCTTAAGCCCTGCACGCTCAGGGGGCCGGGCCTGGCCATGGACATCGATGTGTTTGACGACGACGGCAAGCCCATCCGGGGCGGCATCGGCCATCTGGTCTGCAAGCAGCCCTGTCCATCCTTCACCAAGTCATTTTTGAAGGACGATGCGCGCTACATCGAGACCTATTTCTCCCGCTGGCCTGAGGTCTGGTATCATGCCGACTGGGCGCACGTGGACGAGGACGGCTTCTGGTTCCTCCACGGCCGTTCGGACGACACCATCAAGGTGGCCGGCAAAAGGACTGGACCCGCGGAGATAGAGGCGGCCCTCATCGAACATCCAGCCGTCTCAGAGGCGGCTGCTGTCGGTGTTCCGCACAAGATCAAGGGGGAGAGCGTGGTATGTTTCGTGGTGCTTCAGCCGGGCATAGAACCCGGCGAAGAACTGCGGGATGAACTCAAGGAGCAGGTGGTAAAGCTCCTGGGTAGGACACTTCGCCCCGACGACCTGAAGTTCGTCAACGCCCTGCCCAAAACCCGTTCGGCTAAAATCGTTCGCGGCATTATAAGAAAGAAATATTTAGGGGAAGAGCTGGGCGACATCGCATCCATCGAGAACCCGGAGGCCCTGGACGAGATCGAGGCGGCGCGGTGATGGCAAAAGCACAGGGACAGACTCGCCTTGTGTGCCACTGGCAGAGCCGAAGGCTCGCCAGTGAAACCGGCATGTAATACATGTTAATATTATGAAGACACGGGTAAGCCTTCGGCTTCGCCCGTGGCACCCGGATTCAATTTTTCGTCGCGCTCCCTTTTTGCGTTATCCTCTATCCCCAAAATACCAGTTCCGCAAACCACATATATTTCATTCACACCACTCCCATTCCCTTCAGCAGTGAGAGCATTATGGAGGCGGCCATCACCGAGCCGAGCTGGCCGCCTGTGTTGGCCCCCATGGCGTGCATCAGGAGGAAGTTTTTCTTATTGTACTTCTGGCCCTGCGTCTGGACCACCCTGGCGGACATGGGGTAGGCCGAGATGCCGGCTGCGCCGATGAGCGGGTTGATGCGCCCGCCGCTAAAAAGGCACATCAGCTTGCCGAACAGGACCCCGGCCACCGTGTCCAGGCATATTGCCACAAAGCCGAGGCTCAATACCAAAAGGGTCTGGGGCCGAAGGAAAGCCTCGGCTTGCATGGTCGCCCCGATGGAGATCCCCAGCAGGAGGGTCACGATGTTGGCGATCTCGTTCTCCGCGGCGTGGGTCAAACGGGCCACAACGCCCGACTCCCTCAGCAGGTTCCCCAGCATGATCATGCCCATGAGCGGCGTGCCCTGGGGAGCAATGAGACAGGCGAATATGGTGACCACGATGGGGAAAAGGAGCTTCAACCGCGGGGAGACCGTGGGATGAAGAGTCTTCATGACGATGGTCTTTTCACGCTTTGTGGTCAGCACCCGCATGATGGGAGGCTGGATGAGCGGGACCAGCGACATGTAAGAGTAGGCCGCCACTGAGACGGCGCCCAGCAGGTGGGGCGCGTACTTGGAGGTCACGTAGATGGCTGTAGGGCCGTCACAGGCGCCGATGATGCCGATGGCCACGGCGTCCATACGGCTGAAGCCCAGAACCAGCGCCAGGGAGAGAGTCAGGAATATGCCGAACTGACCGGCGGCTCCCAGCAGCAGGATTTTCGGGTTCTCCAGGAGGGGACCGAAGTCGGTCATGGCCCCGATTCCCAAGAAGATAAGGCAGGGGAAAACCTCGGTTATCACCCCCATGTCGTAAAAGAATCGCAGAAGCCCACCCTCCTCCATCATACCAGCCAGGGGGATGTTCACCAGGATGGCACCGAACCCGATGGGAACCAGCAAAATGGGCTCGAATCCTTTCTTTATCCCGAGGTACAGCAATGTGCACCCGATCCCCATCATGACGGCTTGCTGCACTGTGAGGCTTGAAAATCCACTGAGCAGATATCCCAGGCCCATCACTATAGCGTCAGTCATCTGTCGCCCTCCTTCCGCTCGCCTTCCCCGGAAAGGGGGAACACCTTCTTTAACGCTGTAACAATAAGACTCAGCAGCCACAAGCTTAACAGCGTGCCGCCCATACCAACCACCGTGAGCGTCAGTCCAAAAGTAAAAGTATCCATGGGAACAAAACTCCTTCGTAAAGACCGGCCCCATATGCCGGGAAATTAGAGAAAAATCCCATCTTCCGAGAGGTTCACCCGGGCTGAAGCAAAAAACTGATGATTTTCCCTCATATCCCAAATTGTGAGGAATGTCAAAATATTCGAGCAGTTCGTCGCTGATCTACTCCGGGTATTGCCGCAGCATCTTTGTGGCCTGGAAGACATATTGTCCAGGCCACACGTCCGTGTGCCTCTCTACGGGGGGACATCCCATTCATAAATCACCATGTAACTGGTTACCCTCTTCAGCATCTTCACATTGGGGATCTTTCGAGACACCAGAAATAACCATCACTCAGTCTCCGACCTCATCAATAATAAACTCGATAACCCTCTTTCTCTCCTCTCTATTAAGTTAAGTGATTTCACCCGTGTGGCTGCACGAAATGGTTCCTTTCAGGCCAGTTGCAATTTTAACCTAACCACTTAATGCTCATGTGAACTCATGGTGTTTTCACAGGCAAAACCAAACTTGATTTATATTCAAAAAGATGGGAAAGTATGTCTTTAGCTAATAAAGATGGAGGGAAATAAAGGTGGCCTCTATTTATTATGGATGGTGGATTGTACTGGCCTGCTCAGCGATTACAACTTATAATGCTGGAATTCTTTTTTACGGGTTCACCGCCTTTTTCAATCCATTGATTCAGGAATTCGGCTGGTCCAGAGCGGCCACTTCATTTGCTTTCGGACTATATCGACTGGAAGGCGGGCTGGCGGCTCCCATAGTGGGGTTTTTGCTTGATCGGTGGGGGCCAAGAAAAATGATGACGGTAGCCGTTATCGTGGTGGGGCTGGGATTCATTCTGTTGAGCCGCATCAATTCTCTGGCGAGTTTCTATGCCGTTTTTCTCTTCATCGCATTTGGCACCAGTCTCGGATTCTCCTTGGTGGGAACATATACCGCGGCAAACTGGTTCGCAAAGAAACGCGGGATTGCACTGGGCATTTATACTGGTGGCATCAGCCTCTGCGGATTCCTGGTTCCGGTATTAGCCTGGATTATTACCACCTGGGGATGGCGGACGGCCTCCGTTGCGGCCGGGCTGGGAATGTGGATAATCGGCCTGCCGCTGGCCATGGTGATCCGGTGGCGGCCTGAGCAGTATGGGCTTCTTCCCGACGGAGATTCTTTGGAAAATAATTCGCTGTCCCAATCCGATGAGGCTGAAGTTTGCAGACCCGGGATTACTGAAGGAGAATTTACTTTCCGTGAGGCTATAAAAACTAAGTGTTTTTGGCTTTTCGCTATTGCTCTGATCATACCGATGATGTGTACAGCGGCTCTATTCGTCCATGAGATGCCATTTCTGTTGAAAGCCGGGATACCGGTGGAATCGGCCGCCTTTGTGGTCACAGGGACCGTTCTCATCAGCGGTTTGGGGAGGGTGGGTTTCGGCTGGATGTCCGATCGGTTCAACAATCGACTCATTATGTCCATCGCCCTGGTATGTCAAAGCATTGGTCTTTTGTTATTCGCCAACATTCATGCACTGTGGCAGGTTATTCCCTTCATAGTGATCTTCAGTGTGGGATACGGCGGAATGATGCCGGTAAGATTTACCATCCAGGCTGAATGCTTTGGCACAGTTGCTTTCGGCTCAATCCTAGGGCTCCTTTACGGAATTTGGACAATAGGCACTATACTTGGCCCGGTGATAGCAGGCAGATTCTTCGATATCACCGGTGATTACCGGATGGTATTCGTGATTTTCGGGATAATAACATTGATTTCCATTCCACTCATTATTGCATCCAAACCCCCGCGTTGAAAAATTTCAGTTTAGAAATCAGATTGTAAAAAAGATAAATAAGGATCATAAAGATTCTTGCAACCTGATCCTTTTTGCCCAGGCTCTGTCCTCTGGCTTCATTTTTTTGATATTAATCTTGACATCGATCTTTTTTTTGTGCCATATAAGGAGCTTGATCATTTGAATTGAATATTGAAATAGTATCTCGGCCTTCAGTCTAACCCTGTTTTACATGCTTGTATGAGGGGAATAGCATGGATCTGACGGCCAAAAAAACCCCCATTTTCCCATAGTGGGAGGATGGGGTTTTTTGTTCAAGCGAATTATTTGATTATGAGACTGGAATTTATTTCACCCATGGGGCAACTTTCGCAATGAGTCAATCTTAAGACCCGAAACCGAACAAGGAGGGAAAGAAATGAAAAGAATAGTCAAGCTTTTGATGGTGATCTGTCTTGGGTTGATGCTCCTCATTCCGGCAGAAAGCACGGCTAAGACAATCAAGTTCACGATTGCGGGCACTCTTCCGGCAGGGGACATGGGCATGATGGCAAATAAGCGATGGGCCGAGGCCATGGCCAGGGAATCCGGCGGTGTGCTCCAGATGGACCTCATGCCCGGGGGCGTACTGGGCGGGGACAAGCAACTCCTGGAGCAACTTTCCCTGAACCAGATCCAGGTGCACATGGCTGGTCCGGTCATCGTCCATCATCTCCTGAAGGAGTATCAGTGCCTGGAAGCCGAATACGTGTATGAGGACGAAGCTCACGGCCGGCGCGTCTGGGACGGGCCCATCGGGGAGGAAGTCAACCAGGCACTCCTAAAGAAGTACAATATCCGGCTGGTGGGCATGGCATCCCGGGGGTCAAGAAACCTGACATGCAACAAGAAGGTAGTAACACCATCCGATATGCAGGGGATCAAGATTAGGGTCACCAACCCGCTGCGGGTCCAGGTCTTCAAGGCCTACGGCGCCCTTCCAGGCCCCATGGCCTTTCCCGAGCTATACGGTGCATTGAAGACCGGCGTATACGAGGCTCAGGAAAACCCCATAACCACCATTTTCGCCTCCAAATTTTACGAAGTACAGAAGTTTATCGTCCTTACCGCCCATATCTGGTCGTATTACACTTATACTGCCAACAATGACTTCTTCAAATCTCTGAGCCCCAAGCATCAGAAGATCTTCATGGATACATGGCGCAAGTATGCTCGCGATCCATTGGACAAGGAGGTTCCTCGCAAGATCGATGAGCTCCTGACCAAGATGGAGAAAGAACACGGGGTAACCGTAATCCGTAATCCCGACTTGAGGGCCTTCATGGAGAAAGCCAGGCCCATTGTTATCAAGTTTGCAGCCAAAAACTGCCGCCCCAACATCTTGGATGACGTCGCAAAATTTGCGAAGTAAGCACACCACTGCCTGATAAAATCATAATTAATCTCAATACCTTGTATCCCGGGGAAGGGCGATCCTAAGGATGAGCGAACCCCTTCCCCGGGTTTAGAGTCCATAATGCCGCGAAACGAACCTTCAGACCTCAGGCGCTTCAATTTAATAGTAGACAATGTGGCCCTGGTATGTTTTACTGCCATGATAATCGCGGTCTTCGCCCAGGTCATCTTTCGATATGCCCTGAAGATCTCTGTTCCCTGGACTGAGGAGTTTGCCCGGCTTCTCTTCACCTGGGTGAGCTTCTTGGGGGCCGCCATCGCGCTGCGCAAAAAGGAGCACATCTTCGTTGACGTAATTCTGCGTCGCCTTCCGAAGCGCCTGACCACTGCAATTGCACTCTTATTCCTAGGGATCATTCTGATATTCCACGGGTTTTTACTGTGGGGCGCGTTGTGCCTGATGCGTATCACATGGACCTCTTACATGCCCGCATTGGATTGGATGCGGACCGCTTATCTGTATCTTGGTTTCTCGATAACCCTTCTGATCACCATTGTTTATGTGGCGCTGGCCCTCTGCCAGCAATCCAGGAGACAAGATATCCGTGAAAAGAAATCGTCAGAAGCCGATTATTGACAGAAAGATTCAAAGCCCTCAAAGTTTCAGCTCTCAGCTCAAACTATAAAGGAGTGGAATGTGACGGTTTATGCGCTTTTGATAGTAGCCTTGATCTTTGCCATTCTGGCCGGGTTCCCCGTGGGATGGGCTATCGGTATCGTCTCCTTTTCCGCTGCCGCATACTTTTTCGACGGATTCTTTGATATCCGTGCTGTCACAATGCTGGCCCAGAAATCCTTTTATGGTGTGAACAACTTCACCTTGCTTGCTGTGCCCTTTTTCCTGCTGGCCGGACGACTGATGAACACCGGCGGGATCACTACACGCCTGTTTACCTTCACCAGTTGTCTGGTCAGGCCCCTGAGGGGGGGACTTGCCCACGCCAACATTCTAGCAAGCATGCTTTTTGCCGGCATGTCCGGATCGGCTGTTGCCGATGCCGCAGGACTTGGGGTAATCGAGATGCGGGCTATGCTGGACGAAGGTTACGACCGGGAGTTCAGCGCTGGGGTCACAGCAGCTTCATCCCTTATTGGGCCCATTATCCCCCCGAGTATTGCCATGGTGGCTTACGGAGTGGTGGGGGAGGTATCAATCGCCGCCCTGTTCCTGGGGGGAGTGGTTCCCGGTATCCTGATGGCCCTGAGCCAAATGTTTTACGTGGCATATCAGAGTCGCAGGAAAAACTATCCCTCGGGCTCGATACCTCCAATTGGCGAACTCCTGAAGACATTCGCGAGAGCGTTCTTGGCCTTATTGACACCAGTCATAATTCTGGGGGGCATTTACAGCGGAGTCTTCACGCCCACCGAGGCCTCATCTGTGGCTGTAATTTATGCCATTATCCTTGGCATCGCCATTTACAAGGAATACAATTTTTCCGGGCTGCTCAGCGAGTTCCGGGCATGCCTTGTAGACAGCGCCACAATCATGATCATAGTGGCCTTCGTGACAGTCTTCGGCACGGTCATGATCCGGGGACAGATCCCCATGAAGTTGGCTGCGTACATGATGACACTGACCGCTGAGCCAAAGATATTGCTTATTCTTTTTTGTATCTTCTGGATGGTCGTAGGCTGCTTCATGATGCAGACGCCAGCCACCCTGATCCTCACCCCTATCCTGCTTCCGGCGGGTCAACAATTCGGCATTGATCCCGTCCACTTCGGCATCGTGATGATTCTAACTCTCACGGTAGGCCAGCTCACGCCGCCGATAGGCATGGTGCTGTATGCTCTTGTTAAGGTGGCCAAGGTTCCTTTCGAACGCTTGGTGATAATTACCCTCCCCTATGTGGCTCTGGATATAGGGGTAATCTTGCTGCTGATTATATTTCCGGATCTGGTGTTATTTTTACCAAGGCTCCTTGGATATCAATAGTAATAATCAATCATTTAATTTGAACATTTATTTTGCATTAAGGAGGGACCCATGCCATTTATTTCAGAACAACTGGCCAAAACCGCCTTGGAGTTCTCCTTCGAGGACATATCCGAAAAAGCTGTTCTGGAGGCCAAGCGTTGCATCATAGATACACTGGCATGCGCGGTGGGCGGGGCCGCTGGCGAGTCCTCACGCATCGTGACCCAATGGGCCATTCAACAAGGGGGCATCCCCGAATCCACTATATTTGGCTCAGGAAAGAAGATCCCCGCCGCTAATGCCTCCCTGGCCAACGCCACCATGGCCCGATACCTGGACTTGATGGATACATACATCCGGGCTACCTCGGTGGGGAATGAAAGAATCTCAGCCATTCATGCCTGCGAGAACATCCCCGCCATAATGGCAGTAGGGGAGAAGGTGAAAGCCACTGGCAAACAGATCCTGGCCTCCACTGTCTTGGCCTACGAGCTTTGCACCCGCTTCTGTGACAGTGTCCACTCTGCCTCCATCACCGAGAAGGGGTTTCACCACTCCACCTTGGGCTACTTCCTGGTTCCCGCTATTGTAGGTCCTATGATGGGCTTAACATCGGATCAAATTGCTGCTGCCATAGGCACTGGGGGAACAATGGTAACCTTGGGAATCCTGGACTCCATGCCCGTGGAGCCTAACACCATGGCCAAGAACACCGCCTATCCGCTGGCCACCATGGTGGGAATCACCGCAGCGCTGTGGGCACAGAACGGCTTTCAGGGTCCCCGGAGCGTCTTTGAGGGACAAAAGGGCCTGGGCTACTCGGTGCTGGGGAAGGACTACGACCTGGAAGGCTTTGCACGGAGCCTGTCTCTTCCCTGGGAGCGCTTTGCCATATTGGAGACCCGGCGCAAGATGTTTTGCTCCGATTCCACAACACAAGGCTCCGTCGAGGCGGTTTATCGTCTGGTCCTGGAGCACGACCTCAAACCCGAGGATATCGAGGAGGTCCACATCCAGGCGGGCATCCGGGCGGTGGCCCACACCAGCGACCCGAACCGCTTTTATCTTCTCAACAAGGAGACCGCGGATCATAGCATCCCATTTGTGGCCGCATGCCTTATCCTCTTCAGGCGATGCGGCCTGGAGGAGTTCAGAGATGCCATCATCGGAGATCCTCGCGTGGCACAGATGGTGGAAAAGGTTACCTTCGAGCCGGATCCCGCCATGGATCAGCAGGTCAGCTCTGGAAGGGTGCAGATACGTTGCTCGGACGGACGTCAACTCCAGAAGGAGATCATCTATCATCGGGGCGATCCGCACAATCCCATGAATGACGATGAAATACATGACAAGTTTCGGCGATTTGCAGGGTACTACATGGACAAAGAGCAGATGGAAAGATGCATTAATATCGTCTATAACCTGGAAAAAGAGAAAAATATTGACAACCTGATGAGCTGCCTGCGATTTTCAATCTGAAAAATGGCCTGATGCAGAAAATTTAAGGAAGGTGCATCAAGTACAAAGAGAAAATTCCTTAGAGTTACAGGTTTCGGCTATAAAGCTATATGAGGCCAAGGCGGCATTCACCGCCATGTCCCAAACCACACCACAACACTCCTTATAAGGCCTCATTGTTAAGTTACGTTCGTCTCGGTAACTCAAGGCGCAGATGTAAATCTCTCCAGAGATCTGAATTCTTCCTTTTCCCCAACGTAGGGGCGAGGATAAACCCCGCCCTTACATCCAGTTATATAATATCACGGCTGAATTTTACTCGATTGACTGCAATTTAGTATCAATGGCTTTTGTCACCGCCTTTGTATACCCGAATGTTGGAATGAAAGCCGAGTGTTTGCCACCGCCGCCGGCGACTATGACCATGATGTCCTCCGCCTTTTCCGCGATGGGGATCATGGTGAGAGGATCGGCGGCGCGCAGCCAGTTGGGCCAATCCGCTCTGGGCATTCCGGGCTCCCGAATCTGGAGCTTGTACAGTGGATTTCGGGCATTGTTGAATATGAATTCCTGCACGTCCTGCCGAGACCATCCTTCACGGGAAATGACCCCGGCATGCTCAGGGCACAGCATGAAAATGGGCTCTCCCATAGAAAATAAGGCGTTGTTTGTTCCCATTGCCTTCATTGTCTCGGCTGCAGTGGTCAATATGGCGCTGGCGGCAGCGATACCCCGGTGGTGGATTTCCCAGGGAGCCTCGGCGCCAACCACGGTGACTGTGCTCTCGTCAGGTCTGAAGCCCCGGTGCACATGAAGCGGCTCCCACGGATTGTACGCCTCGTTCTCCGCTATGCAATAGGTGTACTTGCCGGGATGCCCAAAGGTGGAACGGTCGGTGGTGCCCGGGATGGCCCCGCCAATATTCATCAGGATCATGCGGATGGCTCTGCCGATAGTGGCATTGCTGCGCCATCCAGGGCCGAAAACGTTGTACCCTGAGTTGATGTTCAACTCATGCACCACTGGGCCGTTGATGATGAGCAGAACCGAGGTGTTGTGGGTGGTGCACTGGATCGACATTAGCTGAAACTCCGGCTCCGACACTGCACGGACAGCTGCTAACACTACTGGCAAAGCCGCCGGCTCGCATCCCGCCATAACTGTGTTGATGGCGATCTTTTTCAGGGTTGCCCTTCCCATCTTGGGCGGTAGCACAGCAATGGTACTATCTGGGTCAGCGCCTTTTAGCATCTCCTCCACTGCCTTTTCAGTAGGAGGCATGATGGGAAGGCCATCTGTCCATCCCCTCCTGTAAAAGACGGAATTTATGGTCTCCACCGATTCTTTCAGCTGAATCGCCTCACGCTCCTCCTCTGTCTCGAATACCTGTTTATACTGAAATCGGGTGGTCTGTCGGATTTCCATGTCGGAAAACTCAGCCGACAGCTTATCTCGATTCCCGCACAGCACCTGAATGATAGTATCGACAGCTTTTTCGGCTACATCCCGGACTTGGCCCGGGCTTAGATCCTGCATGGGGTGAGGTATTTCCACGAGCGGCAGTGACGGCATTCCTAGGTTTCGGGCCTCTATCTGACCCAATGAGAAGAACTCCTGCGTCACGAAGGTGGCCGTGGGAACACCCTTTTCCTCCACTTGGACCGAGTCGTGGATACTCCACGACGTGCAGGACCCTCAGTCTCCCATGGCGTTTATAATGAGGTCGCACCGTTGAATGAGATCGTCGAACATCTCAGGAGAGCACGGTCCTGACTGGCTGTTCTTTCTCTTCCGGACAACTTCTGTCAGGTTATATCGTTGCCCAATCAGGCAGGCTATCTCGTTCAGCAGCCGCTCTGCATTGGGCTTTCCATTATCCAGCAAGCCCACAACCTTGCCTTCTAGGTCTGATAGCCGGGGCGCAATCTCCAGCTTGCGGCTCTCTATAATGCTGATGGGGTTGAGTACGCTTACAGTTTTGCTTGTCATTTTCACCTCCAATAGTCTGGATAATTTTCACTTTTAATTTAGAATTCCCCGCAGCTTGCTATGGGGATTCTTCTTCGAAGTAGAAAATGGAAATTGTCACTAAGATGCCCCGCAACTTGGAGCAGTATGGTTCGTCAAAAAAATTAGTCTTTCTCAAACCGTTGTTCCCAGTTCCTTTATGTGTTTTAAGTAGTTCTGTCCAAAGGATGCAATCTTTGTGGGAATCACTGGGGGAATGCAGCTTCGCATCGGATAATAAATAGTATGTTCTTCTTTCCTAATATTGAGCAAAGAGAGAGCTATCAGTCGTGTCGATCATCTCTCCTTTAACCATAACCAGATAAACTTTTTCCTTGTATTCAAAATATTTAAATCTTATCATGACTCACCCTTTGAAATAAACTTCCTACCATCTACCGTACTTCTCGTAAACCTCCTGCATGCTCCATCCTGCTCTGAGTTCTTCCTTCATGCTTCTTTCCGCCCGGTAGCACTCTTCAGCGGCGAGCAAGACTTCCTCAACCATTAATGCGGGCACCACCACCACCCCATCTATATCCCCTAGGATGAGGTCTCCAGGACGTATTTCTACTCCATCAAAAACAATAGGGTGTCCAAAGTTTACGGGCCGCCATCGTCCAACCGTGGTAACAGGCCAAAAATACTTGATGAAAACCTGAAAACCAGATTGAATAACCATTTCTGTGTCCCTGATGCCCCCATCGATCACTGCTCCGCGGCAACCTTTGTTCCTGGCAACAAGGCTCATGAACTCTCCCCAATGTGAACAAGTTTTTTCCTTTCCCGGATTGCACACGACCATGGAATATGGTGGGACGGCATCAAGAAATTTGAGAATATCCGGGCGACAATCGTATCTCACATCTTTGATTGCCTCTCCGAGGACAGGAAAAGCAAAACCAGCCACATGCTTCCCAAGAATTATGGGACGCAGCTCTCTGCCAAGAGCCTGATTCCAGAATCCCTTCTCATCAAGAACGTCCGAAACAGCCCCGGTGTAAAGCTGCTCATAGCGATCACATATCTCTTTCTTGTTGATCTCTTGCTCACTCATAGGAGACCTCCTTAATGTCAATAAGCCTTCACCCCCCTCAAAGACATCTCATTAAGTTTCTTATATTATGACAATAATTAACGGTTAAAACATCACACATTTTCCCGAAATTCCCGCCATTGATCTATTCAAAGGGCTATATTTCTATTTATGAGATAATGTCTTAAAGAATGGATCTTAGCACGATCTTATCAATGTCAATACAGGGAAAAGGCTCGTACCAAGGCAAATTGTAATACTGTTTTACATAAGATGCAATAATTCAATCCACACGGCGCTCTTGAAAAACTTCTCAGGAAATATCAAAAATTTTAATCATTGACAAATAATATGGAGGTGAATTATACAAGTATCTATATCTACTTAAAAAACATCATGAAATATTGGTTCTTTTTTTTGACTTTTGTTTTGGAACAATAGGAGAACCAAAACATGAGTGAAAATCGATTTAACGTCGTTATAACGGATTGTGATCACGGTTTTATTGACCCTGAGCAAGAGATAATGGATAATATTGATGCGGAATTGATTTTGTGCCAATTAAAGACTGAAGAAGAACTTATTGCAGCATGCAAAGACGCTGATGGTTTAATAAACCAATATACTTTGATTTCCAGAAAGGTCGCGGAAAACCTTCCCCGTTGCAAAGTGATCTCTCGCTATGGTGTGGGGGTTGATTCGATAGATATCGAAGCTGCAACAGAGCTTGGAATCATAATTGCCAATGTTCCTGATTATAGTACGAGTGAAGTGGCAGATCATGCGGCAAGTTTACTTTTGACATGTTATAGAAAAATCATAACTGCAAATGATGCGGTAAAAGCTGGAATTTGGGATTATCAAGTAATGTATCCAATCTATTCGTCGGAAAAATCAACTGTCGGGCTTTTTGGAATGGGTCAGATTGGTCGTGCATTCACAAAAAGAATGCTGGCATTTGGTTTTAATGTTATTGCCCACGACCCCTATATAAAAGAAAAAATAGCAGGTATCCAGATGGTAGATTTTGATACCCTTATTTCAGAATCTGATTTTATATCTATCCACTGTCCTCTTACTAAGACCACCTATCACCGATTTGGTGAAGAAGAATTTAAGAAGATGAAGAAAAACACTATTATAATTAATAGCGCAAGAGGTTCAATCATTGATGAGGCTGCATTGATTAAAGCTCTTCAAAAGAAATGGATCGCCGGTGCTGCTCTTGATGTGCTGGAGAAAGAGCCGCCTGACCCTGCAAACCCTTTGCTTAAAATGGACAATGTTATTATCACACCCCATGGAGCCTGGTTTTCAGTGGCCTCTCGCATTGAATTAAAGAAACGAACAGCTCAGAATGTCGCAATGGTCCTTCAGGGAATTGCTCCAAGAAACATTGTCAATCCCGAAGTCCTGGGCAAAGCAAGAGCAAATATATCTGCTACTAATTTGTGTTCATAAGGGTAATATTTAGATAAGGAAAGTTGGTTAGAACTGCAAATGATCAGGATTTCTCCCTAGCTCATTAAACATGAAAATAAAGTCTCTTTAAACTCATTCAATGAGTATAATACCTTGCTATGAAAATTCTGGGCTAGACGACCATCCTATATTGATGGATAATACGTTATTATTATTGGTTTTCAATATAAAATCCTTGCTAAACCGGAGAGATGGTTTCTTAGAAGCCTTCGGCTCTGCCAGTGGCACACAAACGTTTTATATGGAATAAGGGGTTTTAGGATGATAACGCCCGTATACGTAACACAATTTATGAAATAGACCAATTAGTTTCCCTTTTGTCATTTCTTGGCAATTTGAAGTGAAACTTATTTCCCAGATGCGTCTCTGTTCTGATCTCCTTCTATGTTCCTCCTGGCACGAACCGTTTCGGTATGAACCATGCTTTTTTGCCCCGTGAAACAAGAACAGATCGCGGCCATAAAAAACGAAGCCATCGCCACCATAAAGGAAATCCGATAATCTTTAAAAATATCAAAAAGATATCCCATAAGCCATGGCCCGATGGTAGCTCCAATGCTTTGGCTTATAGTAAGAAATCCGAAAATAAAGCCGAAGTTAGGTCCCTGGAACATATTGGCCACCATCGGTCCGATCGCTGTAGTGCGCGCACCAAAAGCCACTCCGAATATGCAAATAAAAAAATACAGTATAATTGGGTTGTGCAGGTAATAGAGGCTCAGCAGAGCAAATACCCCAATGGTGCTGCAAGTAAAGCTTGTGACCAACGCAGTACGGCCGCTGAATCGGTCCGTAAGAAAGCCGAAAAGAATGCGACCGGGCAAACTTATGAGGCCCAAAAGGCTCAGAACCATCGCCGAGCTCATTTTGGAATATCCTAAATCAACCAGATAGGCTGCCAAGTGGATTACCACACCGCTCATTGCAAAAGATGAAAAAATATAAATGGAGAAAACCGCCCAGAAGAACAGGGTGCGCAGGGCAAGGCCAAGGGTCCAGATGAAATCCTGCTCCGAGGAGGGGGATGTCCCTTGATATTGTAAATCACCAATTGCATCATTTGCAGCTGAAACCGTATTCTTATATGAGGCTGTTGGGGCTTCCTGGCGAAAGACAAAATACGATATCGGTACCATGATCAGGAGCACCCCGATTCCTTGACACATAAATGCCTTTCGCCATCCGATAATTTCAATAAGATATTGAGTAATAGGAACGACGATGAATATACCAAGCCCCATTCCCATTAAACCAAAAGACATTGGTAAACCACGGCGAGTATGAAACCAGCGGGATATCATGAGAGTGTGGGGTACGATCGATGTCCCGCTGGCCCCAACAGCTAAGATGAGGCCAAAGGTGAGATAAAAGTGCCATAACCCTGTTACCATGCCGCAGAGGAGCAATCCTCCAGCCAAAATCAAGGCACTGATGGGAACTACTCGATGTGCATCGAATCGATCCAGCAGCCGGCCCATTAAAGGAGCAAATACCCCGCACAGCAATGAATAAATGGAAAAAACGCCGGAGATTTCCGATCTACTCCACCGAAACTCCTCACTCATAGCCACGAGGAAAACTGCAAATGAGTTTCTGGTACCCCTGTTGATCGTGAGGTTAGAGAGTGAGGTGGCAACAACGAGCCATGGGAAATATTTCCTGGGACGCATTTCACTTCCAGCAACAAGTAAGGTATCCACACGGGAACAATATCGTTAGATGATTCCTGATCCGGGAGGATTAATCAGACGCCGGCCATAATAGCACGCCGAAGACACCAAGATGCGTTGATCTTCCAAATCAGGTGGAGCCGCTTTATAAAAGAAGTCCCGCTAGGATAATTCAGATTCGATTTTCTGACTCCAACACGGAATTTAATACTTACAGGTCAAAAGTATGGTGGGCCTTGAAATAATTTTCCATGCCTCCAGCATCGAGTATTTTCTGGATAAATGGTGGGAGAGGCTGAGTTGTCATGACCTCTCTACGAGTCAAGTTCTCCACTTTCCCACTATCCAGGTCTACTCTCAATCGATCCCCCTCCTGAACGGAGCTGGTGTCCACACGCAAAACGGGAAGTCCTATGTTGATGGCGTTTCGAAAGAAGATCCGGGCAAACCCTTTGGCCAGCACCGCGGATATCCCGGCTTTCTTTATGACCCATGCCGCTGTCTCGCGAGAGGAGCCACAGCCGAAATTGATTCCACCCACAATGAAATCCCCCGGCTGAATCTCCTTGTAAAAGCCCGGGCGGATGTCCTCCATGACATATTCTGCCATTTTTTCCAAATCCGTGAGGCGGGCTTTGTGTTTCCCGGAAATTATGTAATCCGTATTGATATGGTCCCCGAAAACGTGCGCTATACCTTCCAATATCATGATTCTTTACCTCATTCCGATAATTTCTCAGTTCGCAAAGTAGGGGCGTGGGTCTGCAATCCGTCCCTCCAAAACGCTCGCTGCCACCGTGGCGGGCGATGCGAGGTAGATGAACGCTCTCGGGTTCCCCAGTCGCCCCTGGAAGTTACGATTTGCCGTTGAGATCACCACTTCTCCATCAGAGGGAACCCCAAAATGTCCACCGCCCGAACATCCTCCGCAATTGGGGGTTCCGATACAGGCCCCGGCATTTACAAAGGTGGAAATCAATCCTTCTTCCAGCGCGGCTTTGAGAACCTTCCGAGAGCCCGGAACCACGATTAAGCGCATTCCCTGGGCTATCTTCTGCCCTTTGAGGATAGAGGCGGCGATCCTGAGGTCCTCAATTCGGGCCGCTGTGCAAGAAGTGAGATTACCCTGGGTGAGTGGTGTCCCCACAACCTCTTCCACTGGAACGCCGTTGTCCACGTAATGTGGCTTTGCAACATAAGGTGAAAGGTTTGATACATCGAATTCCATCACTTTGGCATAATGAGCGTCTGGATCCGGCACCTCGGGGGTGAACTCCCTGGTGGCCCGCCCCTTGACCCATTCCAGCGTGGTCTCATCCGGAGCTATGAGACCCGCCTTTGCCCCCATTTCTACTGCCATGTTGGAAATGGTAAACCGTCCATCCATGGATAGCTTTTCAATGACCGGTCCCGCAAATTCCACCGCCTGGTAAGTGGCTCCGTCCGCCGTGACCGAGGCGACAAGATAAAGGATGAGGTCCTTGGCAAAAACCCCCGGCGGAAGGTTTCCGGTAATGCTCATTCTAATCGTTTCCGGCACCATGAACCAGAGCTTTCCAGTAATCATGGTCACTCCCATATCAGTGGAGCCGATCCCAGTGGAGAATGCACCAAGGGCCCCGTAAGTGCAAGTATGGGAGTCGCTACCTACCACCAAATCACCTGCTAAAACATGGCCCTTCTCAGGCATTACCACATGGCATATTCCTTCTCCCTCATAAAAAACACATCCTTGCTCCTTAGAAAATTCTCGTATTTTTTGGTGAACGATTGCATTTGCTTCTCCCGGTGCAGGATAGTGATGATCCAATATCTGTATAACGCGCTGGGGATCAAACACTTTATCGCCACCCAAATGCTGGAAAGCCTCCAACGCCAATGGGCGATTTGCGTCATGAGACATCGTTGCGTCTACTTGTGCAAGAACGATCTCCCCCGGCTTCACTCGCTGACCTGCATGTCTCGATAAAATCTTCTCGGCCAACGTCATTCCCATAACTATTCTCTCCTATCAACTTTAAAGGTTTTCAGTTCCGATGGTAGCAATTCAGTGGAATAACATCAAGTCACATAAGACTCTGAGTCGCCTATCCCCGGACAAAACGCTCCTCCAACTCCCTCCAATAAGGGAACTCCACCACCTCATGAAAAATTTCTGCCTTTACCAGGCGCTCCAGAATAGCGGCCCCATCTCCCGTCTCTCGCAGCTCTTGCAGAACCTTCTGAATGGCTGTAATCACGGTCAAGCGAAGTAAACCGGCGTGATTGGCCAGCTTGAAGCCCATCTTCTCCAATTCTCTGAAGGATAGGCCGCTTTTGGCATGAACGGCGTCAATTTGAAGTTTACAAGGTCCTTGGAGTTCCCGAGACAAGCGCTTCAAATCTTCAACGCCTTCCGCACCTTCCACGGCCACCATGTCCGCTCCTGCCTGCAGGAAAATGTTGGCCCTTTCGATGGCCTCATCTAGACCATGTTCTTTTACGGCGTCGGTGCGGCCAATAATCAAAAAGTCGGGATTGCTCCGAGCGTAAACAGCAGCACGAATTTTCTGCAGCGCCTCCTCCCGGCTCACTACTGGACGAGCCCCGGGAAGATGGCCACAGCGCTTTGGAGACACCTGATCCTCGATACTCACCCCGGCCACCCCGGATGCTTCCATCTCCCGAACGGTTCGGATGACGTTGAGCGGGTTGCCATAACCGTTGTCCGCGTCCACTAACACCGGAATCTCGACAGCTCGAACAATGCGGCGGACCTGGTCCAACACCTCCCCGAAACTTACTAGGCCCAGGTCCGGAAGTCCCAGGAGTCCGGCTGCCAGGGAATTGCCGCTTACCCAGACTGCTTCAAATTTGGCTTGCTCGGCCATCCGGGCCGACAGGGCATCATAGACTCCAATCGTCCGAAGCATGCCCGGGTGTTCTAGAAGCTCTCGGATTTTTTTCAAAGCATTCATAAAGTTTCACCTTTTGTGCCCGCGCTCTTTCCGGCATTTCCGCAAAAGCAGTCGCTCGGGATAATGATTACCCGGTTTCACTGCGCGCAATCTCCGCCAATTCCTCCTCGGTTACGAATCGGGCTTCCTTTTCTGCCAGGGATCTAACCTTTTCAGTGATCCTTTTAACCGTGTCATCATCCAGCCCGGTGAATCCTTGCTCCTTGAGCTTATCCTGTACCAGAAGATGATGGGTCAGTCGTCCTAGTGGTAATCGTCGTTGGTTCCCCACCGCCTCGGCGCGAACTGGCTCATACACGAACCAGGCCTGGCGAACGCCCCACTGGTGCGCCCCCAGTGTGTGGGTGAAGGCTGACTCGCCAACCAATGGTTTGGTGGGCGGGATAGGAATACGGCTCAGTTCGGCGACTCTTTGCGAAAGCGGCATCAGCTTCTTAATGCTCAAACCTAGATCATACCCATAGACATAAGTGAGAGCCGCTGCGACCTCATCCAACGAGGCGTTCCCTGCCCGTTCCCCAAGGCCGTTCACGGTGACGTCCACCATGGAGGCTCCAGCCTCGATGCCAGCGATGGTATTGGCCATGGCTAATCCCAGGTCATTGTGGCAATGAACTCCAATGGGGACATCCACTGCCTGACGAAGTTGGTGTACGAGATATCTCATACCCGTGGGCCCCATGGCACCGGCCGTGTCGGAAACGCCTACCATCGCTGCGCCGGCGGATACGGCCTTGCGGTAAAGATCCAAGAGAGTTTCCAGGGGAGTACGGGTTGTGTCCGTGGCATTAAACTGGACGAATAGCCCCTTGCTCGAGGCGTATTCCGTAGCTTTCAGGATGCGATCGATAGCTTCCTTTAATGGAACCTTCATCATGTGGCTGAGGCGAACCGGGGAAAGCCCATATGCCACGGATATCCATTGCACCCCGGTATCCAGGGCACGGTCGATTTGCTCGTGCCATTCCGGTAAATAGACCAGGCAGATGCCTCCCACCTTGGCCCGAAGCCCAAGGCTGGCGATCTCTCGGATCATCCGATTTTCCGAGCCCGAGAGACCCGGGTAGCCCACCTGAATGTAATGAACTCCAACCTCGTCCAGCATCCGTGCGATCTCGATCTTATCCTCCAGGCGGAAACCGCTCATGGCTGCCTGCTCACCCTCGCGCAATGTTTGGTCTTTAAGGAAAATCTTCTCCGGCAGATCATACCCTCGGCGCGCTTCTTCAATGAGATTGTAATGGCTGACGCAGGAATACTCACAAAGTGTGGGGTAACCCTTCTCCTCATTCATACTCGCACTCCTGTAATTGTTCTGGAAACGTGCTTCATCCTGAATTTTTCTTAGTTCATTTACAGCTCTTCTTGCCTTTCTTTCCAATAACGACGTATCTGGAACCACAGTGTGATCAGGGTCAGCAGCAAAAGAACCGCAGAAATGGGTCGCTTCACAAATACTGTCAAATCAGCTCCGAAAAGGGCCGCATACCGATACACTTCCATATCCAGATTTTTGCCTAAGATATATCCAATGATGAAGCTGACCGTGGGGAATTCATAACGCCGGAAAAACCAGCCGAGGACTCCAAAAAAGAAAAGAAGATAGACATCGAAGAACAGATTTCGAACACTGTAAGCTCCCATGGCCATCACAGCCATCAGGGCTGGAGCTAAAATCCTGGTGGGCACAAAGACCACGCGGGCCAGGTAGAAAGCCACCAGAAGAGCGCAAAAACCCAATAACAACATTTGAATCAGATTGGCTGCAATAAGTCCGTAGACCAGCGGGGCATTATCCTGAAACAGCCTAGCGCCTGGCAGCAGACCGTGGAGCATAAAGCCTGCGATGAGGACAGCCGTGGAACCGCTTCCCGGGATGCCCAACGCCAGGAGGATTGCCATGGCACCCCCCTCTGAAGCATTATTGGCCGTTTCCGCGGCCACCACCCCTTCGCGCTCCCCTTCGCCGAAATGCTGGCCCGGTTTAGCAGCCCGTTTCGCCTGGGAGTAACTCAAAAGGCAGGCAATGGTGGAGCCGGCCGCCGGGAGCGTCCCGATAAATATGCCGATCAGGGCGGAGCGCGCCAACGTTTTTACATATTGAAAGGTTGCCAGTACACCATTGAATAATCTTTCAATATTCTGGCTCTTTGCCACGGTAAGATCGGCAATGAATCCCCTGGTGATCAAATCCAGCATCTCCGGGATGGCAAATAGGCCGATGATGCAGATTACCCGGGGAATCCCATCTTCCAGGGCATCAAAGCCCATGGCCCCGCGGATCACCCCGGTGGCCTCGCTGACCCCTATCGTGCCCAGCAGAAGGCCGAAAATTCCAATAAAGATCGCGCGGGAGAAACTTCTGCCACGTATGGCGCCAATTACCACAAGCACGAATATAGTGAGAAAGATCATCTCAGCGGGACCAAATTTAAGTGCAAGCCTTACCATGGGGTGGATAAAAAATAAAAGGAAGACATAGCTGGAAAACCCCCCGATAATGGAAGAAGTGATCTGCAGCCCCAGGGCTTCGTTCTGATACCCCATTTTTGTCATGGGGTAACCGTCAAAGGTGGTGGCAATTGCGCCCGGAGTGCCGGGAGCGTTGATCAGTATGGCGGTGATGCCGCCCCCGGTCAAACCCCCGGTATATATTGAAGTCAGGAGGATCAAGGCGGTTAGGGGGTCCATAAGAAAAGTAATGGGGAGCATGATAGCAATGCCGATAGAGCCCGTCAGCCCCGGAATAACCCCCAGAATCAGCCCTGTCCACATTCCTAGAAGAATGACTACAAATGTTTTCCAGGTGGCGATTAAATGCAAGCCTGTAAACACTGCCGGCCAATCAACCATCAATCATCTCCTGAGCCGATTCTTAAAACAATCAATAACTCTTTTCACCAGGAAGGCCAGATGGGTATGGGAACTTTCATCAAGGTCTTGAAAATCAGAGACAATAAAGCGGAAAGACCTATCGGCACTCCAATAAGAATCCAGACACTCCGCACCCCGAGGTAATAGCAAACAATGAATACAAAAAGAATCGAAGGAATCAAATAGCCGAAAAAGGTCATTCCTGCACAATAGACGACAAGGAAAACGGCGAAAAATATCCGGCGAGGGTCTAGAAAGCCACGATCCCTTGTTGATGCTTCCGTTGGCAACCTTGCCCTGGCGGCCTTCTCAGAGTCAATTTTTACTGCCCCCATAACCACGAAAATGAAACAAAACACAAGCATGATGGTCAGGGGCTTGATGAAAAGAACCGAGTCAGCTCCTCCATGTGGAGTATTCACCGTAGAAAAATAATAGTAAATAGCCCATCCCAGGATTAGCGAGGCCAGTATAATCGGTTGGGGCTCCACATTAAACCGACGGCCTTTTATAGTAAATTGCACCTCAAAAACCTCCTTTGGGGAGGGGAAGAATCCATAAAAGAGGATCGGTCGTTAAGCCTCGTGGCCGGGAAATGAGAAAAAAGTGACGACCGATCCCTTTCACAGTAACAATGCTTTTATTTAGGAAGAGGTATTTTAGCAAACACCTCATCCACCTCTTTCACCAAAGCTAGAGATTCTTCAGGCCCATACCATTCACGGCCTATTTTTCCTTTGTCGCAAAATTCCTGGAAGCCTTTATGTTCGGTCACCAGCTTTTTGAAACCCTCCACAAGAATCTTCCATTGCTCAGGGTGTTTTTCCTTAAATTCCTTTCGAACCGCAAACAGCCTGAAGGAGCCTGCATCCGGCATCTTGACGTTGTACTTGGCCAGAAATTCATTGATAGGCCTTGCATCCGGCCAGGATGAAATGGGCTTTTTCGAGAATACCGCCAGAGGGACGCCGACTTCTTCCACGGCAAGCATTCCAGCTGCACCCCCTGCCGTCATGTCACTATGATGGCCCAAGAGAGCAGCCCTGGCGGTACCGCCGCCGCCATAAGGGGCGATCCTGATATTTAGGCCGAGCTTCTCGAAGAGCAGTTTGGGCATAATGGTCCCCGCCGAGGCGGCTCCAGGTGCTGAAAAACTATATTTCCCCGGGTTCTTTTTCGCGGCCTGGATCATGTCCTCGAGGTTTTTCCACCCCGTAGCTTTATGCGCGGCTATAAGGGTGGGATCGATCCAATTGATATTGATGTAAACAAAGTCATCCAGAATAAGAAGACCGGGATTCTTCTTTATCATGTTGGTGATTCCCGGCTGGTGGTAAGCAAAAATGGTATAACCATCAGCCGGTTGTTTCATAACATAACGCGCAGCGATCTTGCCTCCAGCTCCCTGGCGGTTCTCCACGAGGACCGACACGTTCAATACATCGGGCAGAAATCTTTGAACAGAGCGCGACATCCGGTCAACTCCCCCCCCGGGTCCCGATCCCGTTATAATCCGGATTTCTTTAACAGGGTAATCCTCCGCCGCCCAAAGCATACCGCTAGTTATTAAAAGGAAAATAACCGGTAAACCCAATAATACCCATCGTTTTTTCTTCATCATTACCTCCTTTTTTTCTTATCCGTGAATGACCCCTCAACCAATCAAGCCCTTTTCCTGCAAACTTAATGAGGTTGGGTAATCATTCATCATTGCCTGAAAAAGCTATTCTCCAATTAAAAGGAAAGGGCTCTTAGACGGTCTGCCATTTATTTATTATGCCCAATCAAGAAAGGAAAAGGAGTCTAAATGATGATAATTAATACTTTTCTCTTATCCATATACAAGTTTAATTTTTTATTATCAACACTAAAAAATTATTGTCAAGTATTTTTATGATCAAAGGGAATCCGGCCAGAATATAGTTGTAAACAAATCTCGATTTAATGGAGTTCTAGCTGTCTTGAAAAATTATACACAGAAAATTGGTACATTCTGCATTACTTGGCGAGTTAGCCTTTTTAACTTTTTTACCATTTACATTTTACATATTCAACCTGTGTGCTGATTAATGTATCTCATCTCTTCCATAATGAAATCATTGACAGCCATGAAATGAACTGATACTTTTTAAAAATCATAAAAAAAATTACCCCGGAGCAGCTTATTTATTATCCCAAAAAATGCAGTTAGTTGATCAAAATAGACACAACTCCTCATGGAAATTTATTGTGGCATGGGCATCTTGCCCATGATTGAACACGGGCTGGAAGCCCGTGCCAAGCAATTAGAAAGTGATTGCTTATATCCTGCGTATATTGGCAGAAATAATGTGTTTTCCGTGTTTTTTAATCTTCTACTGCAAAATCCGGGATTATGCCTTGAGCTGCTCGATAAAGGAGAAACAGGATGAAAAAGACCACATTGTTCAAAAAGTTGCTGGAGGCCGAGGATATATTGGTGGCTCCCGGTGTTTACGATGGGATTACAGCCAGGCTCGTGCAAGCGATGGGGTTCAAAACAGCCTCGATTTCTGGTGCCGGAATATCCAACTCCCGACTGGGAAAACCTGACGTGGGAATAATGGGGCTGAGTGAAAATGTGGATCAGTGCCGCAACATGGTCAATTGCGTGGATATCCCGCTTCAGGCCGATGCCGATACCGGCTATGGGAATGCCATCAATGTCTATCACGCGGTGCAGGCTTTTGAGCAAGCGGGAGTGGCCTGCGTGATGATCGAGGACCAAGTGTGGCCCAAGCGCTGTGGTCATATGCAGGGGAAGCAGGTGATCTCTGCAGAAGAAATGGTAAAGAAAATTGAAGCGGCCGTGGCAGCTCGAAAAGATCCGGATTTCTGCATCAAGGCCCGGACCGATGCAGCAGGCCTCCTGGGGATTGACGAAGCCATCAGAAGGGCCAACCTGTATGCTGATGCAGGAGCAGATTTGCTTTTCGCAGACGCCCTTTTGAGTCGGGAAGACATCAAGCGATTCGCGGGTGAAACGAAAAAGCCTGTGACGGTCAACATGGGTTTTGGTATTCGCAAACGCCCCACCACACCACTCATCCCTGCCCGTGAACTGCAAGAGATGGGTGTCGCGATGGTTTCATATCCCCGGATCTTGAGCAGCGCTGCGGTTAGCGGAATGCGAAAGGCCTTGCAGGTACTCTTGGAGTCCTTAAAGAACGGGGAGGTTTATGATAGGCCGGATTTGGCCATCGATTTTGAGGAATTCACCAGACTAATGGGGTTACCTGAAATTCGAGATCTGGAAAATCGATTCCTCACAGAGGAGGTGTTGGCGGAAAAATACAGAGCAAGTTGATTCGGGATATTCATTCATAAAGACACCCAGCAACTTTAATGAGGCAATTGTAAAGGACTGAATGAATGATCTCAATATGGAGTGAGGCCCGCGGAAAGGATGCATGGCCATTTATCTTGCCGATGATTGGTGGAGGGCATTGGGAAATGTTAACACTTCTCTTCGGCTGACCTGGCTTTGCACCGACAGTTTTAATAGGATGTATGACCCAAGGCTTTGTGTATATCGAGATAAGGCTCCACTTTATTGATCTTTCGACTGCTTTGAGGTTCAGTTAGTAGAGCATATATCATGTATTCAAACTTGAAACATAATGGAGCACTAACAATATTTATCAATAAAAAAGCGATCATTCAGCATGGCTGAAAACTCGGAGAGAATGGCTCTTAAAGTCAAGTAATCAGATGATATTCCGTTAGATTAATAGTGAAGAGCTCGGTCGGCGCTTTATTCCTTCTGTGGTCTTCCAGAAATAAGAAATTAAGACTTTGTATTCTGCCAGAACTTAGCGAATCCGCCGTCCTTCCGCCAAATCTGGTTCATTTGAACATTCTTATCAAGAATCGTGCGGGTGGGAATACACCTATGATTACTCAGCAAGTAACTATGAGATTTTTAGCAGTTCAATCAGGAGATTCATTTTAAACAAGGCGATATAAAATAGATTGCTTGCATAGCTCATGTATTGATTACCTGTAACGGGCAGTGATTTACTGAAAACAAAAAGTGTAGAAATTAAGCGATTAATCGTTAATGAGGAATTTGCCATTAGGCTCCGGACTCTGCGAACCAGCTGAGAGATATGGCGAAGTTAAATGAAATTTTAGTTGTTTTTCTAGCTGTTTATCTTTTGCAGCTTCTTTTTTCCATTATAATTGAAAAGCTTAACTGCGAACACCTCAAACGTCGCGGAGGACAAATGTCCAGACGCTTTGAAGGCTTTATTAATGCAGAGAGCCTCGAAAAAATCAATGCATATACGCGTGAGAAAAGCCGTTTGTCCATGATCCATGAGGCGACCTCTGAGCTTATTCTCCTCGGTTTGATCCTGGGGGGATTCTTATCATATGCGGATAGGTATTTTGCGGGATGGAGACTCCATGATGTGTTGGCCGGACTCCTATTTTTTGGGGTCATTGGGTTTATATTCTACATCTTGGAACTTCCTTTCGATTACTATCGTACCTTTGTGATCGAAGAGAAATACGGGTTCAACCTTTCCAGTTACAGGCTCTGGCTCACTGATCATCTCAAAGCAAGTCTGCTATCCGTCTGCCTTCTTTGTTTGGTTCTGGTTCCAATCCTGTGGGTCATCCAGGCTTTTCCCAAATGGTGGTGGTTATTGGGGGTAATCATTATATCTGGGTTCCAGATTGTGCTAATGGTTCTCTACCCGATTTTCATTGCGCCGCTTTTTAATCGATTTGAGCCTTTGAAGGACACTGCCCTGGACGAGAAAGTGAAAGATTTGATGCAAAGGGCTGGAGTGAGGATCAAGGAAATATTCCAGATGGACGCTGGCCGGAGAAGCCGTCACACCAATGCTTATTTCACCGGGATTGGAAAAACCAAGCGGGTGGTGCTTTTCGATACACTTCTCCAGCGGCATACTCACGAGGAGATCCTCGCAGTCCTGGCCCATGAAGTAGGGCACTTCAAAGGCAGGCACCTAATCAAGCAATTGATTGTCTTCGAGGTCTCCACCCTTGCAATCTTCTATCTCATATATTCTTTGATGGGCTGGCAACATCTTTATGCGACATTTGGCTTTGATGTTCCAAGGGTCCATGCGGGATTATTGCTAATTGGCATTTTCTTGCAGAAGGCGGGTTTCTTTTTCAAACCTTTCTATATGGCCATCACGAGGCGATGGGAACGCGAAGCAGATGGATATGCAGTCCATCTGTTGAATGGGTCCGGGTCTTTGATCGGGGCCTTAAAACGCATGGCAGTGGATAATTTGGCTAATTTAGCTCCCCATCCCATCTATGTCTTGTTCAATGCTTCTCATCCTCCTTTGGGTGACAGAGTGGCCACACTGGAAGACATGGGATAATCCAGAGGAATGTCCTTTACTTATCCGATGGGTAATGCAGATTCACAAGAGGAATATGATCTAGAGGGGGCAGCATTAATTTTTGCTTTTGCTAAATAAGGAGAGACAAGTATTAAAAAGCAAAAGTTTGGTTTACCTGAAGCGGATCCATTTTCGGTTTTGGATAGAGAGATCGATCGGCTGAACACATTTCTTACCGGTCTTCGCCCAGAGGAATGGCAGGCGCCAACAGACTGCGAAGGCTGGTCCGTGCGTGATATGGTGGCTCATCTTGAAAGTGTCGAGGAGTATAATGAAGCCTGTCTGAATGATAATCTGGAAACCCTGCTGGAGGTTTTTTCAAACCTGGATGACTTTAATGATCGTCACATTCGAAAACGGGCCCATCTGTCAAATAGGGAGATCCTGAGGCTGTGGCGCGCCCGACAGGCAAGGGTGCGTCAAGCCTGGGAACGCCTGGGCCTTGGCGCTCAGATCAAAACCTCCATTGGACCCTATTCGCTGCATGCGCAGATCTGGCATATTACCTCAGAATATGCTACTCACGCCGATGATATGGGTGTGAAGGTGCCAGCCGATCAAAAACAGCCTAGAATCTGGTGGAGAGCTCGGTTTTCTGCGTTTGCGGTGCAAGAGAAGGAGACCCCGCCGGATCTTGAATTACAAGGCAACCAGATGATCGTAACATTAAAAGGTCATCGACTCTATCTTTCACTGGAGGACTTCGTTGCTGCGGTGAGCGCACGCCTCACGCTTCCTCAGAACCCGGATGAGCGGCGGATGATTGAGGCGCTGAGAACTCTGGCATGACTGCTGGAATAGAAAACTTCGTCTTCCGCGACCTTCTTCATATTTACAATGCCAATATGCCCGAGGCCAGAGTGGATCAAAGCGTCATTATGAAAATGCCCGGCTATAAGACCGGCTTCATGCTCAAGCGCTATAACACAGTTGAATAGGGGGTGTAAGAGATATAGGATATTTTAGGATTGGGATCCATTTCATGATCTGGAATTCTTGCACGGAAAATCATTATATGGCTTTTTGTAATCATTTTCTTGACAATTGATCTGATTGGTATAATATGAAAATACAATTCATTTAATTGAAGATTGAAATTCCTCTATAGCCAGTAATATTCTTCAGAGAGCATGTTGAATTTAAAAGCCGCACGAGAAATCTTTTTCTCATGAGGGGAGAAGGAGGTTTTTGCGTTTTTAAAGTCACCCACGAAGGTAACCTAGATTTTCGATATTTTACTCCATATCTTTGTGTTAATTGCATTATCTAACCTCAATGGACTGGATTGTTCAACTCTAGATGCTGAAAGGAGGTGGGCCATAGCTAGCTAGTGTCCATCCGGAAACCCCGGATTTTTGATGCGAGTTGTGATCGGTACG
>CAZTAS010000057.1:0-30494 GCA_964611635.1 uncultured Thermodesulfobacteriota bacterium | reverse complement strand
GCTCTTTTGCGAGGCGATCCGATGTCATTAAACAGCCACTAAGGCCGAAATAAGAACACTATCCCACTGCTCATGGCTTTAAAATGCCCAAAAGGGATCAAAAAGAAGCTGTGCCAAGATCAATGTCTATTTTTGGGAATGGCAAGGCAGTTGACATTTTTTCATTTCCTTGCTATGATTTATCTAACAAAAAATTTATTATATAAGAAGGTTGATTCGAAATGATAATAGACTTCAGGTGTAGGCTTCCTTTTCTTCCAACTTTACAAGATGATTCTATAAGGCGATATGCCCAAGTTTTTGGGTTCAATCTCACTCACTCTTACGAGAAGAGGTCTATAGATCTTTTATTCCAAGAGATGGAAGAAGCAGGTATAACTCTGGCTGTGGTTGTTGGACGAAAGGGGAGTTTCAAAGCCAGCCATATCAACATTTCTAATGAAGAGATCAATAAGTATGTTGCCAAATATCCTGACAAGTTTTTCGGGATCGCAGGAATTGATTGTAGTGATTGCAGAGAAGCGATACGGGAGACCATTAAGGTGGTAAATGATTACGGGTTCAAAGGTATATCGATCGAGCCTAGTGTGGGGGCCATACCTTTGTACGTCAACGATAGAAGAATATATCCTCTCTATGAGAAATGCGTTGAATTGGACACCATCCTGGTCATAACTCTAAGCAGCGGACTGGGACCTTATATAGACTATACCAAACCTGAGCTTATCGATTATATAGCCACGGATTTCTCCGAACTCAAGATAGTCGTCGCACATGCGGGATGGGGCTACGTAGATTCAATGCTTGCCGTGGCATTCAAGCAGCCTAACGTATACCTTTCCCCAGATCAATATCTCCACTATGACATGCCGGGATCGGAGAGGTATGTTCAGGCAGCCAACACTTACCTTCAGGATCGGATGATCTTTGGTACGGCCTATCCACACTGCGGCTCTCTGAAGTGGACTGTTGAAAGAGCTAGGGACATACCTTTTAAGAACAAGGAAATCCTCGATAATTACCTATATAGAAACGCTGCGAAACTACTCAAGATGTGAGACTAACCAGGGGTTTCTTGCGCCTATCTTCCAGAAAAGATAATGTAAGTGACTTTTTCTGGATCTTTTAATGACATGGGCAGCTTCACTGATAAACAGCCCTTCAAGAACGAAAGGGGTGATCAACTTCAATAATCTTCTGAAGGCTATAGCAACTATATCGGTATCATATGGTTTTGCTAATCATACGGTTCCAAGTAATGATAGTTCTCATTCGAAAGCCGTAATAAGTCATTGAGAAAGATGTCTATAAGAGCATTGGAATACATGCTTGAAGTGCTGCTGCGTATGAAAGCCCCTCGAATCGCTGCCTATTCCACTGCCGCCATTCTGATGGCGCTCTTCTCGCTACTGGCATGGAGATTGTTATACTCCCCGTGGAGTCCCATAGTTATCCATCTTAACGATCGGCTTTTCCGTGATGCGAAAATATATGTGCCTGAAAATCCTATGAAGGGTACATACCTTGAATCCATAACTGTGGATGGGATATTTAGCCAGAGGATATCGGCAAGCAGTTGGAAATTTACCGCAGAGTATCCAGAGCAGCGCATCATGTGGTGGTGCACTCCTGCCGCCCTTTCGATGGTTCCTTTCGATGCGGACCGATTCGTACGCAACCACCTTACGAGAAACGGCCGCGAGATTCCCGGCATCAATTACCTGAATCCTGATGAAGTTGCACAACAACGGCCGGGCACATGGGGATGGAACGACTCCCGCATCTGCTTTTCTACCCCTATGGGCTCCAATTCTCTCGCCCAACCCGAAGGAGAGTTCATCGCTCATTATGAAGTTCAACAAGAAGCTTTAAAAGCAATCTACCCCAGTCTTTCCGATAGCCCGGCCGAGTTTGTCGATGACCTAATCGTTAGGGAGTACGATAACGGAGACATTATAATGATCAGCCGTCCCGCTTTGCTGGCGCCGGCGGGATCGCGGTTTGAATTCCCACTGGAGCTTTCTCATCAGACCATGCTGACATTTGGCATCGGATTAAAGGACTTCGTTCGGCCCATCATCAAAGATGCCTCGCTTTTAAGGAACTTGCGGCCAGGACCTGTTTCCTTTAAGGTTTCCATCCGAAGCTCCGCGCAAGAGCGTGATGAAGAAACTCTCTTCCAGCGGGAGATCCAACCTGACCGGAAGAACCCTGGGGAAACGGAATTCGTGCGGCTTGATCTATCCCGCTGGAGTGGCCGCAAGGTTGATCTTATTTTACGGACCGAGAAAGGAGATGGGAATGATGATCCAAAAAAGGAGAAAGGAAACTTTCATATAGGTTACTGGGCGAGCCCCGTTATCGATGACCATATCCGCGGTGGACCCTCCAGACCAAATATTATCCTGCTGGTCATCGACGCCCTGCGCCCTGACCACCTGGGTTGCTACGGCTATAAGCGACTCACATCTCCGGGCATCGACAGGCTGGCCGCGAGTGGTGTGCGTTTTGAGAGGGCCATCAGCCAGAGCACATGGACCGTCTCCTCTATGGCTTCGCTGTTACCCTCTTCATACGCGAGCCAGCACGGGCGGGTTGCAGAATATCCTATTAAACCGATACCCGATGGTGTGACAATGCTCGCCGAATATTTAAGTAAAGCTGGTTACTGCACATCGGCATTTGTGACGAATCCTCACCTATCCCCGGACTTGGGCTTCCACCGTGGTTTCGAAGAGCACACCCTGCTCAATGATTGGCAAAATCCAACGGACATGATGATCCAATGGATTCGGCATCATGAGAATAGACCTTTTTTCGCCTTTGGCCACTATATGGAACCGCACAGCCTTTACTTTCCCCATAAGGAGTACGACTTCCTTCCGGGGTATCAGGGCAGAATACTCAATGACCCTAATAAATTCTGCGATCTTAAAATCTACAAGCCAGGGGAGCCTTTTCAAACTAAGGTCAATGTGAGACCCGGGGAACTTGAAAAAATGATCGCCCTGTACGACGGGGAAATCCGCTATGCTGACGAGACCATCTCCAGGCTCATAAGTGAACTCCGCGGTAGAAAGCTGGCACGGAAAACCCTTGTGATCATCACAGCGGATCACGGAGAGGAATTTGCCGATCACGGATGGTACTTCCACGGGTATACCCTTTATAGTGAGCTGACCAAAGTTCCGCTGATCTTTTCCTTTCCCGGCCTCCTTCCCGAGGGCAAAACGATATCAACGCGAGTACAGCTTGTAGACGTAATGCCCACTATCCTCGATGTAGCGGGGATCGATGCGCCATCCAATCTAGCGGGAAAGAGCCTGCTCCCCCTCATCCGAGGTAATAAAAAAGCTAAGCGAATGTTTGAAAGCTCTCCCTGCTTCTCCGAGACAGCCTTCCGATCACCATACAAGGCTGCCATGATTAAAGGCCACTTCAAGCTAATATGGGAAGAGGAGACGGGCAGGACTCATCTTTTCAACCTTGCGCGGGACCCCGTCGAAAAGATGGACCTTGCGGTTACCATGAGTCCTAAGTCGGAAAAACTGGTCAAAGAATTAAAGTCATGGATCCAGACCCAGCGCATGAAGCACAAACGGCTGACCGATGTCTCCCATGCCTCAAGGGATATTAGAGCCCATCGGCTAAAAATGGATAAAAGGATACTGAAACGCCTGAAATCTCTGGGCTACCTGCAATAAGCCACAACTGGTTATTAGCATTTTCCGAGGAAGAGGCCCGGTTCAGGCCAGCGTCAGAGCTTGACTCGGATCCGCCGCTCATCCACTTCGATATGGCCCTGGCCGGATTTAGGCAGAAAAAACTGGCCTCCGCCCGGGAAGCACTATCCGAAAGACTCCGCCTCAACCCCATGCATGGCCCATCCCATCGGCTGATGGCTGAAATCCTCATCGGGCTTGGCCGGCATGTCAAGGCCATATCTAACCTGGAGCTCGCCCTGGAAAGAGACCCCTACGATACCCGTGCTCTATCGCTCCTGGGCAATCTGCACGCGCAGGCCGGAAATTATGAAATGGCGGTTAAGGCCTACCAAGAGGCTCTCAGGAAGAACCCGGGATATAAGGCCGCCAGAAGTAACCGGGCGATTGTTTAGCTAAGAATGGACAAAGAAACTGAACACCTACCTTATAATCTGAGACTTCCCGGAGAAACACTCCAGACCATATGAGTAAAACCTGGAATAATCCAAATTGATCCTTGATGCTATTGACAAAGTGTTATGTTAGTTTGACTATTCAAGTGGGGTAAATTATTTTTAAGTGAGCTAATTTTGCGCCCTAGTTCCCAAATTGCTCTTTACGACAAACATTAACAGTTTAATGAATGTTCCAGCCATAAAAACAGAGCATTCCAGAAGTATAATGGTTTGGAGCTTTGTAGTATTTTCTTTTATAGAGCCCCTGGCTGTATTTCCCTACCTGTATCAAGGGTTCGCCATCAAAGGAATTCTGGCATGGGCATTCCTGGGTCTTCTCGTTTGCTTGGTATGGTATTCAATCTTGAGTGGAAAAGCAGGATGGAGCTTCCTTCGCAGGTTGGGACCGCCCCTTGGAGCCTGGTTACTTGCTGGATTGATCTCGCTCATTGCAGTCTGGAACGTGCCAGAAGCTTTCCGATCGTGGATCTGGATTGTTTTTCTCGCTCACCTTACCCTTGTAGTTCCCTATCTGGGACAGGATTTACGGGTCATTCGGCGATGGGCGGCTGCGGTGGCTGGCGCCTCGGTGCTGGTCTGCGGGATCGGCATCCTGGAATGGTTCGACCTGTCTTTGCTGGGCTGGACCACGCCTTTTTTCACGCCAGGTAAAATCCGTCGAATATTTTCCACTATCGGCCATCCGAACCTTCTTGCATCGTTCAACTTGCTGCTGATCTGCATTTCTGCTTCGGGATTATGGGCGGAGCGCAGCGCAAGAAAGAAGTGGTTGTGGGGGCTGGTAATAATTCTCAACATGGTCTGTCTTTACATGACTCGAAGCCGGGGGGCATGGATTTCCCTATTGGGGACATCAGGGCTGATGTTCTTGACGGCCTGTTTTATCGCGCCCCGGGCCGTCCGATGGCAGAGAAGGCATAAGGTTTTTTGGATTGGTACGTCTGGATTAATACTTGTTTTGGCAGGTATCGGTGCCACGATAATCTTTGGGTATAGTGTGCCAGCTTCATTGATGGACGGTTCACAAAGGCTTTCATCAATACCTGCTGTTCAAAGCCGCTGGATTATCTGGCAGGGGACATTCAGGATGTTCCATGATCATCCCCTCCTGGGTGTGGGCGTGGGGATGTTTTCGAGGCGCTTCCCCGAATATCGTGCGCCGGAATTGGTGAAGTACCATGATGAAGAGGTACGCATCGTCCATGCCCATAACGAGTATCTGGAGATCCTGGCCGAGATGGGATTGATAGGCTTGTGCAGCTTCCTGGCGTTTCTGGTTCTTGTGGCCTGGCGAGGACTGGGCGGGCTGAGATTCCCGGATGGACGGGCACCTGATGATCGCCAAATATGGCTTTGGGGGACAGGTGCGGGCTGGATCGGGCTCCTGATGCATGGGCTGGTGAGCGTGAGCCTGCGCTTTACCACCCCGAGCCTTTTTATGTGGATTTCCATGGGCTGGGTGCTGGGGCTCACAGCCCGGAACGAGGATCGCAAACCTCTGCTGCCGGCCCCATCACGCCGATTCAGGGCGGCGCTGTGCTTTTCATTGGCAGCGCTGATCATGCTGTTCATGATTGTGCCTGTGCGGGACCTTGGATACCAATTCTGGAAACGCCGGGCCGAAATCTACGCCAAATCGGGCTCTGGAGTGCCCGCAAGATATGCGGCAAAGAAGGGACTGGAGTACCGCCCCTGGGCTGCTGACCTGCACGTGCTGCTTGGCTCGCTGGACTATGATTCAGGGGCTTTCGCCGATGCAGAGACCAGGTTCCTGACCGCGTCGGAGCTAGACCCGGGAATGCCGCTCATCCACTTCAATCTGGCCCTAGCCGGATTTAGGCAAAAAAAGCTGAATTCCGCCCGTGAAGCGCTGTTCGAAAACCTGCGCCTCAACCCCATGCACGGCCCATCCCATCGGCTGATGGCCGAGATCCTCATCGGGCTCGGCCGGCATGTCAAGGCCGGATCTCACCTGGAGCGCGCCCTGGAAAGAGACCCCGGCGATATCCGTGCTCTATTGCTCCTGGGCAATCTGCATGCACTGGCTGGAAATTATGAAATGGCGATCAAGGCCTACCAAGAGGCCCTCAGGAAGAACCCGGGATATAAGGCCGCCAGAGAGAACCTGGCAATCGTCCTGGATAGGATGACTAGGGAAACTGCACGCCCACCCGGCAGCCCGTGACCTTTCGGAGAAACGCGATAAACTCTACCAGCAAATCAGGGATTAATAACCAGTGATTCTAAAATCTATTTTTTTCTTGACAATCGATTTTTTTTGATATTAATGAATTATAAACTTTTGTCCTTAATAGTGTGAATGATTGAATTTCTTCAGTTTTGAATAACGCTCTATTGTCGTTTTCTATTATAAATTTTTTCATGGACTAAGGTTTTTCGAAGCTAAAAATCAGGGATTCCCCGATTGACTCTTTGTTCAATGTAATGTATTCGTCAATTTCAGCCCGTAAAAACGGGTCGAGATTTTGCAAATAATGGGACATGATATACTGACTTGATCAAATTTCATTATAGTGGCTGATGTAAAACCGTCCTTCTCGAGGAGGGACCCATGAATAAAGCTGCTTTACAAAACCCCGTTTTCTCCCGTTATGGGAGGGCGGGGTTTTGCATTTTTTTATCCTTATTTAATCATCCAAGATATTGATCTCACTGCTTGTGCATATTTACTGGTCAGTCATTGGAGGAGTCGCCAATGAAAAGTTTAATGGTTTTAATCGTAATCCTGGGTGCCTTGATTTTGACATTAATCCAATCGCATCAGATTTGGGCACAGTCAAAAGAAGATCTTGAAAAGCTCGCAATCGAGAAGAGCACCGGGCCTTACCATCACAAGGTTCAACCCGGGTCTACCGGCATGCCCTCAATCATGCCCGGACCCATGCTGCGGATGGACCCTGATTCCCAGAGCTTCCAGGGTCACCCTTCTGAAACCAGACAGCAGCTCATCACCCTTCAACAGGAGCTCCAGCAAACCCACCAGGATATGGCAAGGGTGGAGCAAGAGCTGGGACAGGCTCGCATGGGCGGAAAGAGGCCATCGCTCCGAGCCGTTCCCCAGGGAGCCAGCCCATCATGGAAACCGTATGGTTCCGCCGCCGGTCCCAAGATCCAGGGGTCTCAAATGAGCCCGGAAGTCTACGAAAGGTACCTCATGTGGAAACGAGGGATGTTGATGGGGAAAATGCTGCGGATTCAAAGGCAGATTCGAGAATTGCAAGAGTTGGAGCAGGGGCGGGCGAATTGACGAAAATTAATATCTTTATTGAATCAATAAGAAGTTAAGATATATAAGATATAAATGTGTGTTCACAGGTATTTGAGTTAAGCCAATTGAGCATTGTAGATAGTTAAGCGCTTGGAAAGGGGATCATGATGGCTTATTGGTTTTTCAAAAATTTTGGGAGAAGTGTCAATAAGGCTCCGTTCTTATTGCGATTTACGACCTTTTTTGAAGTATTGCTTTTGTTGTGCTGTTTTCTTCTTTTCCCTATGAACTCACAAGCTGTTACTATTTCACTAAGTATAGATGCCCCCTCCACAGCTACAGTTGGTAACTCTTTCTATGTGACGGTAACAATGGAAAACACTGGTAGCAATTCAGGTGCAAATGATATGGGTTATTTAGACATATCATTTCCCGAAAACCCTACCGTTACTATTGACAGCTATGATTCTTGGTGGGATTCTGTCGATCAATATCCTGCGGGAAGTTTAATTTACCACAGAGATGGTTACCAATTTTATTCTTCCTATATTTTGGTGAGTGCAGAGGATGAGTATTGGGCGAGCGGTGACTCATTATGGGTAAAGCTGAAAGTCACTCCAGTAACATCGGGAAACCTTCATATTTATTACCGAGGAACGATTGGTAACATGGTAAAGCCTACCTCTGGATATATGGATCAACAGGGTTGGTATGTGTATAGGAAGACAATTGGTGTTGCTGCATCACCTTCTATAACATCAATCAATCCCACATCTGGTCCCAGGTATAAATTAGTGACAATAAATGGGAGCGATTTTGGTTCTTCACAAGGATCGAGCTATGTAAGGTTTGGAAGTTACACGGCAAATGTGATTTCATGGTCGTCCAGTCAAATTAAAGTAGAGGTGCCTTCCAGCTTGAGTGTTGGGTCCAGCTATGGTGTATACGTTCACACCAGTGCCGGGGATAGCAACTCTAAGACTTTCACTGTGCAAAGTTCGCCATTGCCGCAAGTTTCGGTTTCAGGTATTCCCGGTCAAGTTGAACCAAATCAAGCTTTTAGCCTCACTGTGACAATAAGCAATAATGGTGGAATAGCGGATTGGGGTGGAGTGGCTATATCTTTTCCATTTTTGAATGAGATGCATAGCGGCATGGCTTCAGGCGGGCCTTATGATACATCTCAAGGCAGAGTGAGTAGAAGTGGCGGAACGATTCCTTCTGGTGATATCTCTTTTTGTGATCACGGGGATTTATTGGCGGATGTGGGTGGAAGTCCAGGTTATGCAGAGCACCTGTTAGTTGATACGGCAACGGGCTCATTTACTGGCTCAAAGACGATCACGTTAACAGTCACCCCTAAGATAGCCACCTCTGATTTCAAGATTCGCATTCGCGGTTTTATGAGTGTTGGAGGTACATATGGGTATGAACATGTATACCGGGATCCCTCCAGCAGTGGCAGCGGGCGAGAACTCGATCAGCAATCATACTGGGCTTATGCATATTCTGTAAACATAGCTGCGTCACCTTCTATAACATCAATCAATCCCACATCTGGTCCCAGGTATAAATTAGTGACAATAAATGGGAGCGATTTTGGTTCTTCACAAGGATCGAGCTATGTAAGGTTTGGAAGTTACACGGCAAATGTGATTTCATGGTCGTCCAGTCAAATTAAAGTAGAGGTGCCTTCCAGCTTGAGTGTTGGGTCCAGCTATGGTGTATACGTTCACACCAGTGCCGGGGATAGCAACTCTAAGACTTTCACTGTGCAAAGTTCGCCATTGCCGCAAGTTTCGGTTTCAGGTATTCCCGGTCAAGTTGAACCAAATCAAGCTTTTAGCCTCACTGTGACAATAAGCAATAATGGTGGAATAGCGGATTGGGGTGGAGTGGCTATATCTTTTCCATTTTTGAATGAGATGCATAGCGGCATGGCTTCAGGCGGGCCTTATGATACATCTCAAGGCAGAGTGAGTAGAAGTGGCGGAACGATTCCTTCTGGTGATATCTCTTTTTGTGATCACGGGGATTTATTGGCGGATGTGGGTGGAAGTCCAGGTTATGCAGAGCACCTGTTAGTTGATACGGCAACGGGCTCATTTACTGGCTCAAAGACGATCACGTTAACAGTCACCCCTAAGATAGCCACCTCTGATTTCAAGATTCGCATTCGCGGTTTTATGAGTGTTGGAGGTACATATGGGTATGAACATGTATACCGGGATCCCTCCAGCAGTGGCAGCGGGCGAGAACTCGATCAGCAATCATACTGGGCTTATGCATATTCTGTAAATGTGTACGAGCAACCACAGATCCAGATAATTGACAAGAATATTTCGACAACAAGTTCGCGTGATGGTCGAACAATAACCGTAGGCTATAAGATAAACAGTCCCTCAGCCACCACAGCCTGGCTCGGATGTACTCTTACCGGCCCAAATTTTGAAGTGGTGGAGGATCCTGGTAATGATGATACTATAACTCTTAATGCAGGCATAAACTGGTACTATCGTGATTTCTTCATTAATCTTCCTCCCCAAGCACTGAGCGGACAATATGACGTAACATGGGGCGTCCATTGGGGCTCGGATGAAGCTGATTACGTTACTGAAACAGATTATCTGACTATCTCACCTCCTATCGCGGTACGCGTGCCAATACTTGTGTATCATAAAGTTGGGCCAACAGCCCATACCCAATATTGGATTACGACAAATATGTTTCGGGCACACATGGAGGCACTTAAGGCTTACAATTATACAGCTATAACATTACAAGATCTCATGGATTATCGGGCTGAAATATCTACCCCTCCATCGAAGCCGATATTAATAACTATTGATGATGGCTATGAAAATTTAATTACAGAAATACATCCTATACTTTCGGATCCCAATATAAACTACAAGGCGACCAGTTTTCTCATCACGGGCCGTGTAGGAGGAACAAACGCCTGGGATGCAGGCGACAATAATCCTATAATTAATCATCTCACGTGGAACCAGATTCAGACGCTCCACGCATATGGATTAATTGATTTTCAATCGCATTCAGTCATGCATCCAGATTTGACAACGCTCACGAGCAACGAATTATTAGAAGAACTTGTCAGTTCAAAGCTGGAGATTGAAAATAGATTGACTAAAGAGGTTAAATTTATTTCTTGGCCTTATGGCATATATAATGGTGAAGTGCAGACAGCTGCCAGAGATGTGGGTTACTTTGGTGCGACAGCCGGTTTGGATGATGTTGAAACAACAAGTTATGATAAATGGGCGCTGAAGCGGGTTCTCATTGATTGGAATACGTCGGTAGATTATGACCAGGACCACCCATGGGATTTTTTCTTTAATAAAATCGAAGACCCGGACGTTGTGGTACCTGAAATTACTATTAATTCAATCGAATATATAGATCCTTCAAACGGCCAACCGCTGCAACTGAATCAGGTTGAGACTGGTGAAAGTGTCAAGATCAGGGTCACAGCGATTAATTCGGGGCCATCAGCCATTGTCAAGGTGAGCCTTAATTTGGATTCTGATGCTAATCACAGTAATGGAATTATCTATGATAGCCATCTAAAAACGCCGAGTGAAGATATTGTCCGTTCTTTCAGCCCGGGACAGCAAATTTTTGAGTGGACATGGCAGGTGCCTGTCAATGCCCCCCTAGGCCAGTATTACGCTGCGGTGGGTTTTCACGATCAGCACTACGTCCTCGGCTTTAAATATTCAGGCTGGCAAGAAGCGTTTAGTGTTGTCAAGACCGACGTGCCGTCGAGTTGGGGTCCGCCATCAGAGATAGCAAGCCATAACTTACTCGGCCAGACGTATTCGTTGAGAGAATACCTTGACGGTAACCGTCTTGTTGTTTTCAAGGGTGAAGGCCAAGATGCACAGCTCGTAACTAATCCTTCACTTATCCAATCAGTACTCCTTTATCATAGCTTCCTCACATCCGGCCCTGATTTAGGCTTTAACACAACAGTTGATATCGCAAACTCAGCACAATACTGGAAAGAGGTAGCCGAAGCTTTTGCAGCAAATATAAATGGGAATGAATTGACTGAAGCTCAAAAAGAAAGAACAGGTATATTCTATCGACGAGTTTTTCTCTCCTATGGTGGTCTTGTGGGATCAACATTACTAGGTGTATATATTGGTGCCCATTTTTGTGGTGTGGGTGCAATACCTGGTGCAATGATTGGTCTTGGAATAGGAATTTTAGGTTTCGGTGCATTGGAAGCAGCTCAGATTCTGGATCTTTCCTCAGATCTCATAGGAGACGAGTTCATAGTAGATGAGCATCAATCTTGGTTGAATGGAATAGCTTTTCTCTTTGGTGATGAAGCAGCCCAAGCAAATTTAGACAGCTTGACCCAGAGAAGGGCTTTGGCGGACAGGTGGGATCAAGCAGGAGCTACTTTCGAGGACATAGCGAATGCAATCTCCATTACTGGTATAGTAGCTGGTGCAGCAAGAATTGAACATATGCATCAGCTTTATCTGTGGTTGGGGAATCTTGGCCACAAAGCCTTCATCGAAACTCCGATGGCCGAAGACTTAGAATACCATATGGATCTGGACTGTATTAAGAACCGCATAGAATATTCAAAGCATTCCCACTTTATGATGTTGCAGTGGCTTTCAGCTTCCCTTAGCTCACTATATGATGAATTAGGGCAAAAGTTTATTTCTGAAAGCTCAGCTGATGAATTTGGGCGGTTATTGGTTGAGATCGCTTTGGCCCGGAAGCTCTTTCTCGAGAATAAGAATGAATTGGCATACTCCGTTTACAAAAGGGCAAAGACATGGGCACAGCTTGGCTCTGAGCAGGCAGCTTTTGAATACCTAGGAAGCGACATCGAAATGCTGCACGCCGAGTGGACAGCGAGATTTAATGAGTATGTCGCGTTAACCAATCAACTGGATGTTACTCAAGAATTGTGCGATTCCTATTCCGCAACAGCAGAATTATCTTATGATGAACTTGGCGTTCCTTATTACAGTCCGGTGGACATACGATTAAGCAATGAAAACAACGCGGCGGAGTTGTGTGTGGGGTCTGATAACTCAGTAGAATTGATGGCTACAAATCTCTCGGATGAAGAGTTAACGTCAATAGAACTCTCTCTGGCTTCCAGCGATTCCACAGGAATTGCAATTTTTCCATGCTCGATTGCTTCAATTCCACCCAATTCTTCAGTTGTGATTACTTGCAATGTGCAGTTCCCGATGTCAGCCATAACTCCAGAAGATTATATCATTTCGCCAGAGGTGGTTTTTGAGTATGAAAAAGGTGGGATATCCTACGAGCGGCGCACGCGTTTGCAATTCCGCCTTACCTTACCAATAGTAATATATGAGGTTAAGCCTAACAAACTCTTCCCTGATCCTAGCGAATCATTGGATGTGGATGGATATATTTTATCAAATGTCCAGGGTCTGATATCAATAACCCCCATTGTTTATTTCAGAGAATCATTCTCGCAAACACTCCCAACTATAACCGTGAACGTTCAAGTGAACCAGAAAACTCCTTTTTACTTTGCGTGGACAGCGCCAGATGCAACAGCACCAAAAGGGACTTACTCAATTAGATTCATCTTGCAGTATGGAAGCGAGCAGTTCGAATCTGATTTTCCGGTATTTGTATACATGTTGCCGAGGGCTACCGGTGATTTGGCAGCCTTTGATATGGCCAATGCGGCAATAGTCACTCCTAATGCTGATTATGAAAATGATGGAATTGCAAAGCGCGTACAGGCTGCATTTGATATCCCTGATGAGAGGGTACTATTGTTAGATGGTCTCACAGCAGAAGAGCTTCTTCCAATTATGCGACGCAACAACCTTATATTAGTTGGGGGACACATAGCAAACATCCTTGTGGATGACCTGATAAGCAGAGGCAAACTCACGGCAGGCTTGTGGCAACAGCCTGGAGATGCAACCATTCATGTGCTGGAGGATCCTTTTGTACCAGTGGCAGAAGAAGGCAATTCTGCAATTGTAATGGCAGGCTACGAGATCAATGATACATATGCCGCAGGCATGGGTCTTATATGGCAGAAGCAGCACTTACCGGTAATCTCATCCCTTCCAGACCAGACATGTCAAGAAGGTGTTATGTACACTGGTCCAACGCCCGTGGTGAGTGGGATGCAACCAGTAACATGGTCGTTGGTCGCTGGCCCAAGTGGTATGAGCATCGAAAGCACCACAGGCGTGGTCTCGTGGCCTAACCCAATAGTGAGCGGAAGTCCTCATACAATAACTATTCGTGCTACGAATTCAGCTGGCCGCGACGATGTGAGCTGGCAATTGACCGTTGTTTCCGTAGGAATAGAACCGGTCATTGCTCCCATATCCGATGAATCGATTACGGAAGGTATAGCATATAGCGGGCCCGTGCCGACTCTCACCCAGGGTACTCAACCTGTGACTTGGTCCTTGCAGAGTGGGCCGAGCGGTATGACCATTAATTCTAGTACAGGTGTGGTTTCTTGGCCAAACCCAACGGTAGCTGGCAGTCCGCATGCGGTCATAATTCTTGCAACCAACTCAGCCGGTTCTGATGATGAGAGCTGGCTAATAACAGTCACGACTGCCCCTGAGGTAGCGCCGGTTATTGCTCCCATATCCAACCATTCAACAGAAGAAGGCACTTTATATGCCGGGCCAAATCCAACGCTTACTCAAGGCACTCTGCCCGTCACCTGGTCCTTGCAAAATGGGCCGAGCGGGATGACGATCGATTCTAGCACCGGTGTTGTTTCGTGGTCGAACCCAACAGTGGCCGGCAGCCCGCACATGGTGACAATTCGAGCAACGAATTTAGTTGGGTCTGATGATGAAAGCTGGTTGTTAACCGTAACAAGCACTCCGGTTGCGCCGATTATTGCTCCAATATCCGATGATTCGATAGCAGTAGGTATTTCATATACCGGGCCAATGCCAACACTTATCGAAGGCACACAACCGATAAACTGGTCATTGCAAAGCGGACCCAGTGGGATGACGATCGATTCTAGCACAGGTGTCGTATCGTGGCCGAACCCAATAGTAGTTGGAAGTCAACATACTGTTACAATTCGCGCTACTAACTCTGCTGGATACGATGAAGAAAGCTGGCAGTTATCTGTGACAACCAATGAAGGATCAATCACAGGAGTGGTGCGTGACAGCGCAGGAAATCCGTTAGGCGACATCACTGTTTCCGCATGTGATTATGACATGTGTTTAACTCCATACAGCACTACGAGCCAGCCAGAGACGGGAGAGTATACTATTACATCACTGCCTTCCGGGGATTACCGAGTTATTGCCGGGGCAATGAATCCCTCTTACATTCCAGAGTTTTATAACAATACTCCTGATTATTATTCGGCATCACGGGTCACGGTAACGGCTCCCGACACCACAACAGGCATCGACTTTTCTTTGGAGCCGGCTGGCTCCATAAGCGGGGTGGTTAGAGACAGCGGGGGAACTCCGTTAGGCAGCATATGGGTTGTCGCATATGATTATGATACGGGCGATTACGCGGGTTATACGTGGAGCCAGGAGGAGACGGGAGAATATACTATTAACCAGCTCCCATCCGGGGATTACAGGGTTAATGCCGAAGGTAGTGGCGGTTACCTCACGGAGTATTATGACAATACTCCTGATTATAATTCGGCCTCAAGGGTCACGGTTACCGCGCCAGATACCACAACAAACATCGACTTCTCCCTGGATCTGGGCGGCACCATCTCGGGCCGGGTGATCGATGATTCAGGCACCGGTATCCAGAGCGCCCAAATCCGCGCCATCGATACGAGCACCGAACGGTGGGTTTCTAGCGCTGAGTCCAATGAAACGGGAGATTACCAGATCCAGGGCCTTGCAACAGGTTTATATAAGGTGTATGCATATGTGCCCGGGGCCAATTATGTGCCGGAATATTATGACAATGTCCGGGATTACGACTCGGCCACCCCTGTTGATGTCACCCAGGGTCAGGATCGGCCCGACATCGATTTTGTCCTGGAGGTGGGCGGGATCATCACCGGCCGGGTGACTGATGACAGCACGGGCAGCGGGATTGAAAATGTATGTATTGGTGCTTATGAATACGATTCTAATACAGGATCAATCAATTTTGTAGTTGCCTATTGTACTGATGCCAACGGTGATTATGTATTGCCGGGAGTTCCAACCAACGTGGATATTATCCTGGAAGCCTACCCGCCTTATGGAGAAAACTACCTCGGCGAATGGTATGACAATGCCCCCACTCCCGAACAGGCCACTCCCATCAACCTGTCACAGGGCGAGACTCAATCTGGTGTGGACTTTGGCCTGGCACCAGGAGCCATCATCGAAGGCCGCGTCACTGATGACAGCACGGGCAATGGCATAGAAAATATATATATTTATGTTTACTCTTACGATGCAAGCCAGGGCGGTGTCCAAAGGGATTATTCATGGTGGGAAGATACGGATGCCAACGGCGACTATCAGGTAATGGGATTGCCTGCGGGAACCTATGCTGTCAGAGCCTATCCATATAGGACAAACTATATAAGCGAGTGGTATGACGATGTCCTGGATCCCGACCATGCCACGCTGATTACCCTGGGTAATGGAGAAACACGCTCTGGTGTGGACTTTGGCCTGGCACCAGGAGCCATCATCGAAGGCCGCGTCACTGATGACAGCACGGGCAATGGCATAGAAAATATATATATCTATGTTTACTCTTACGATGCAAGCCAGGGAGGAGTCCAATGGGATTATTCATGGTGGGGATATACGGATGCCAACGGTGACTATCAGGTAATGGGATTGCCTGCGGGAACCTATGCTGTCAGAGACTATCCCTATGGGACAAATTATATACACGAATGGTACGATGATGTCCTGGATCCCGACCAGGCTACGCTGATTACCCTTGCCGCTGAGGAAACCCGCTCTGGTGTGGATTTTGGCCTGGCACCAGGAGCCATCATCGAAGGCCGCGTCACTGATGACAGCACGGGCAATGGCATAGAAAATGTCTCTGTAGGAGCTTATGCTTACGACGCCAACCAGGGTGGTGTCCAATGGAGTTATTCATTGTGGGGATATACAAATGCCAACGGTGATTATCAGGTAATGGGCTTGCCTGCGGGAACCTATGTTGTCAGAGCAGATACATACGGGACTAACTATATAAGCGAGTGGTACGATGATGTTCTGGGTTCAGACCAGGCTGCGCTGATTACCCTTGCCGCTGAGGAAACCCGCTCAGGGGTGAATTTTGGATTGAGTCAGGGAGGATCTGTCACCGGAGTGGTGCGCGACAGCCAGGGCAACCCATTAGGCGGCATACAGGTTAGCGTGAGTGACTATGACACGGGTTATGGGTTTGGCGGTGCCCAGAGCGAGGCCGGGACAGGAGCCTATACCATTACGGGACTTCCTTCCGGTGATTATAGGGTCAGCGTCGGCGGTAGTGGCTATCTAACAGAATATTACAACAACACTCCTGATTATAATTCGGCTTCAAGGGTCACGGTTACCGCGCCAGACACCACAACAGGCATTGACTTCTCCCTAGAGCTGGGTGGCTCCATCACCGGAGTGGTGCGAGACAACCTGGGTAATCCATTAGGCGGCATTCAGGTTAGCGTGTCTGATTATGACATTTTTACTTGGCCGCGCAGTGCCATGAGCGAGGCAGGGACAGGAGCCTATACCATTAAGGGACTTCCTTCCGGTGATTATCGCGTTAGTGCCGGCGGGAGTGGCGGTTACCTCACTGAGTATTATAACAACGCTCCTGATTATTATTCGGCATCCAGGGTAACGGTTACCGCGCCCGACACCACAACAGGCATTGACTTTTCACTGGATCCAGGTGGCATTATCACTGGCACGGTGTACGACGAGACATTCACTGCTATAGGGGGTGTGTCGGTCTACGCGGTTTCCACCACTCAAGGCTGGTCTTGGGGAACCTCAAGCAGCACGAGCCCGGGAAACGTCGGTGTGTACGAGTTCACTGTTCCGCCGGCAACATACATTCTTGTAAGAGCAGGGGGATCGTCCTGGCCCAGTGGTAATTGCTATATCTATGAGTGGTGGCAGGAGCAGGAGCTGGAAGCCAACGCCACTCCTGTTACCGTGGCAGCCGGAGAGGTTGCTTCAGGCATCGACTTTACCCTTGCGCCAGCAGGCTCCATTGCCGGCAGTGTTATTGACAGCGGGGGCACCGGGATACCGGGAATTGTGGTGGACATTCGCGATCCGGTCAGCGGAAGAGAGCTTTCCAACACCAGCACGAGCGCTACCGGTGATTACCAGATATCATGCCTGGATACTGGGGAATACATAGTTTTCGCTGGCCTGAGCTGCTCAAGTTATCAGGGTGAATATTACAACGACGCCCTCGATTTCTTCAGTGCCACCCCCGTGACGGTTGGCCAGAGCCAGGATGTAACCGGCATCGACTTCAGCCTTGCATATGCTCCGGTCGAACCCTGGAACGGGGGGCCTGATTCCTTTGGATACACCGCCACCACCGATGTGCCTTTCGTCTGGCTGGACGCCACGATAGGAACCCAACTTTCGCTGGCAGATGATGATTCGGCCAACATTAACATTGGCTTTGATTTCAGCTTTTACGGTACTTCATACAATAGTGTTAACATCTCCTCCAACGGGTTCCTATCATTCGGCGATGCAGGCCTCACTACCTATTTCAACTACATAATCCCATTCGCAGATGCCCCGAATGCATTGATAGCCCCATTCTGGGATGACCTTAACCCAGGATCAGGCGGAGCCGTGTACTATCATCTGGCAGGCACCGCACCCAACCGCCAGTTCATCGTTGAATGGCACGCCGTGCCCCACTTTCTCAACATCGGTTCTGCCACTTTCCAGGCGATTTTGCACGAGGGGACCAACGAGATCACCTTCCAGTACCAGGATGTTGACTTTGGAAATTCATGGCTCAACTGCGGGCGCTCGGCCAGCATTGGTATTGAGAACGCAGATGGGTCTGTGGGGCTGCTCTATTCGCTGAGCGGAGAACATTCTGTAACCTCGATCATGGCCATCAGGTTCTATCCGCCATCCACGCCACCACAGTGCGATGCCCCGACCAACCTTACATCCACGCCGGCGGATGGCAGTGTTGGCTTGAACTGGGATGGGAATGGATTGGCCTCCTCTTACAATGTTTATCGTAGCGAAGAGACGGGCACGGGCTACTCGCTGCTGGCACCAGTAACGGCCCCAGCCATCACGTACACCGACAACGATCCCACTGTCAACAGGACGATCTACTACTACGTGGTTACAGCGGTATGCAACCCCGAGAGCGATTATTCCAACGAGGTGAGCAACGATGTGGACGTCGACGGCCTGTCGGACTGCTGGGAGATCCATTATTTCGGCGATACCAGATATGGTCCTGATGATGATCCTGACAACGACAGATTCACGAACATAGAGGAATTTCTGGTGGATTCCGATCCCACGGTGCCGGATGAGGTCATCAGCCAGCCCGGCAGGCCTACGGGCGAGACCAGTCCGGTTGCGGGGCAAAGCTATACGTATTGCACCAGCGGGGCCACCAGCAACCTGGGCCATACGGTGGAATACTCCTTCGACTGGGGCGACGGCAGCGCTCCAAGCCCGTGGTCCACATCCACCTGTGCCAGCCACACTTGGACAGACACGAATCAGCACATGGTCAGGGTGAGGGCCCGGTGCCAGATTCATACGAATGAAACAAATATTAGCGCCGGCTTGAAAGTCAATAGAAAGAGATCTATTGTCCCGATCCTCAACATATTACTGGAGGACTGATGTTGATCATGGAAATGGCCTGAAATGAGAAGGTTGGAATTAGTCCAACTGTGGATACTTAGTAAAAACAATAAGGAGGAAAAATAATGCATGGTAAAAAAGCATTAACATCATTGGTTATTCTGCTTTTCTTGATGGCATCGGCAACATCACTAGGTGCGCAAGATCTGCAGAAAGAATATGAGAACGAGATGATCCTTTTTAATGACTTAGCCTTACAGCCACCAGCCGCCCGCGTTACTCTCCCGGACCAGGCTACCCGACTGAAGGGTTATATTTTGGGATTATATGTCAATGAGGAAGGCAGCACCTATGTGATGTTGGATCTGGACAGGCCCGTAACGGTCCTAGGAGACGCTGTTGTGCTTGGGTATTCAACCAAGCATTATGGGTACATTATGCTCGATTCCAGCTCATCAAACTACAAGGTCCTCATAGCGGTTTGCCTGGCGGCATGGATGGAGGATGCAATGCTCGATTTTCGCCTGAGAGAGGCGGTCGGATCAATAAATCCCGTTTTTTACGTCCTAGGCCCCATAAGATAGGATTAAGGACATTTATGCCGTAGGTCTTCATGCTATTTAGCCCACTGCGGCAAGCACTATGCCGAGGCTATAATTAGCTGGGCCGCGAGTTCGACGAAACGGATGAGAATCCCAAACCAGCGCGCTCCGCGTGAAGTAGAAAGGATCGAGGGGGATACCTTTTACAGGGGAAGCATTGTCCCGATTCCCTTTGACTCCGCCAGCTGGAGGACACGAACCGCTGTGGCCATGTCCTCCAGTGCCAGACCCAGATGCATGGATATGAGCCTTTCCTCGGCGGACTTGCGACCCTGGACCTTCCCTGCCACCACATCACCAAGCTCGGTAATCGTTGTCGGAAGAGAGGAAAAGAATCCCTTATGCGTCCGGGCGTATTCGAGCTGTGTCACGTCGTCGGCGAATAGCCGGTCCACACCCCAAAAGGCATCCGGTCTCCAGTACGAATCATAATCCAGCGGGCAGCCGAATACTCCTGGGGCGATCCAATCATTCTGGATCACGGGGTTGGGGTCCTTTAAAATAGGACCAGCCGTTACGATAACATCCGAGCCCTCCACAGCCTCTTTTGGTGATCCCACAGGGTCAACCCGTATCCTGTGCCGGAGGGACATCTCTTCAACATATCGCCGCAAAGCGTCTGGATCAATATCGTAAGCCTTGACCCGATCCAGCTCTTTCAACATCACACGCAGCGCTTCTAGATTGCTCCGCCCCTGGACACCGCAGCCAAGAATCCCCAGAACCCGCGAGTCCGGCCGGGCCAGGTATCGTGCCGCCACGGACGTGGCAGCCCCTGTCCGGACGGCGGTGATCCAGGTTGCATCCATGATCGCTCGCGGGAGGCCCGTATCGGGGTCATTAAGAATCAGCGTGCCGCTGATGTATGGCAGCCCCCTCTCTCTGTTGGCAGGAAATCCACTGACCCACTTAATGCCGGCTGCTCCCAAATCGGGAACATATCCTGGCATTGCATGAAGAAAGGAATCCGAACCGGGATGGATGCCGGGCTTGGGAGGCATCTCATATCTCCCCTCCCCTTTGAGACGAAAGACCTCTTCTACCACCTCGATCACTTCTTCCATGGTCATTCCCAGAGATTCAACCTGCTGGCGGGAAAGATAGCGAAATTGATGACGCATGTTTCACCCCCATACTCTATTCACTACGATTCGCTCGGTATACTTATATTTTATTCACGGGAGACACTTAAACCGAAGGGTCGCCCACAATAAATTCATGCAAATGCCCTGTAAAGGAAAAAGCTGAAGTGTTAATCTAATTTTTATTGGATACTTCAAGCCAGGGCACAATCATTTTTTCTCCTCAAGCCGGTGCTTTTATAATGCCCCGATGGTCTGGAGTATTTTCCTCACGGCATCCAGTCCATCCCGGTCCATCTGTTTTTGAGGCGGCAGGGGAGCACCAACGGAAAACCCCTGCATTTCGAGCCCTGCTTTCACGCATGCTGCAAGTGAATACCTCTGAAAAGCAACGTTTAGGGGCCACAGAGTTTTTTGAAGCTCCAGCGCTTCTTCCCATTTTTTCTGTTGTGCCAGATCATAAAGTGCAACGCTTTGTTCGGGAATCAAGCATGCAGGTCCCGCCATCCATCCCACTCCGCCCAGCATGAACACGAACGTCGGAACGTGGGCGGAAGCACTGAAGATTTTGATGCGGTCTGACAGGGCAGTGACGATGGACATGAGCTTTCCAATATTGCCTGATGCGTCCTTTAAATAGTTAATATTAGGCTCTTCAGTGAGCTGTTTCAAGGTGGCAACGGTAAAGTCCCACATGGCGAACTTTGGATTGGTGTATAAAACGACCGGACAGGAAACCGCCCGTGCAACAGCACGAAAATGCGCAACAACCTGTTGGTCGTCCACCGGGAAGTAGGTGGGCAGAACCGCTAGTATGCCATCTACGCCGAGACGCTCCGTCTCCACAGCCTCACGGACGGCTCCGACGGTTGTCAGATTGTTCACACCCGCAATTACGGGCACGCGTCCACCTGTGGCCTCCACCACCAATTTCACCACTCGCTTTTTAGTTGGCCAATCAAGGTATGCCCCTTCGCCTGTGCTGCCCAGTGGCGTGAAGCCATGCACCCCCTTGCGGATTAGATGACCCACCAGATCGGCAAGCACATCTTCTTTCAGACGACCCTCATCATCCAGGGGCGTGACCAAATAAGGAAAAATTCCAGCGAAATGTTCTTTTCCCATTCCACCATCTCCATTCTTCGTTAATGCACGCTGTCTTAAATGCTTATAATAATGATGCAACCCAGGTTCACTCTTCTGGGGAAGCTTTCCAAAACGCCAGTTCCGCCACCAGGTTCCCAACTTCCCGTACAATCTCAGAGCAGTGCATAATCCTCTCACGGCCATAAAAGGCCTTGCGATCCGTGGGGTCGAATCCTTCGATGAGAACCTTACAAAGATCGCTGCCGCGCGATTCACCGAAACGCCGGATCAGTTCCACCACCCGCTGAGCACAGGGTGTGATCTCCGCTTGAAAAACGGTCCTTCCGTAAAGACATCCCAGTGCCATCACACCAGCACTCAAGGCGCCGCACAGGTTTTGATAGCTCTCCCCCACTCCGCCTGAAAATCCTGTGGCAGCGCGGAGCACGTCGTCCGTGCAGTGAATTATCCCATGATCCCGCAGGCCCAGAATAACCGCCTCTGCACAAGTGTAGCCAGCCAAATAGCGGCGCCTGGTCTTATCTCCAGGGGTCTTGTCTCTCTCTAGGGGAAAAACGGGAATCTCCATGCTTATATCAATCCTTTGAGAATGATGAGTCCCATCAGTCGTCCTTTTTGGCCTCCCGAATGGCAGCCTCAGCCAGCTCCTGGTTGCCGTCTATCACGGGAACATCGAAAGTATGGCCCTTGCAGAGCACGGGCAGTTCGGTGCACCCCAGAACCATTGCCTGGGCACCCCGGTGTATAAGCGAGGCCATAACCGCCCGCAGGGCCCTCAGATCTTCATCCCCATAACTTCCCTCCTTGACTCGATAGATAATTCTCATTACCTCTTCCATATCTGCCCCCTCGGGCACCAGGGGCTCTATACCTGTCTTTCGAAATGCTTCCTGGTAAATGCCGACCTGGGCCAGCCCCGCGCTCATGAGGATTCCAACCGCTCGTATGCCGGGCACCTGACGGCAAACAGCAGCCAGTGCCTCCTCGATAATGCTCAATACGGGCACCTGCACGCTGGCACGCACTTCTGAAAGATAATAATGGGCCGTGTTGCATGCAATGAGGAGCAGCTCTGCACCCTGCTGCTCCAACCCCCGGGCCATCTTGATTATTTCCGGTGCGGAGCTGGGACCTCCCTTCAGGATTGCTTCTTGCCGATCCGGAACTTTGGGATTGTTGTCGATGAGAATCCTGAGGTGCTCCTGATCCTTCCGGGCCGGAGTGGATTTCACAATACGATAAAAGATATCCACAGCAGCTTCTGGCCCCATGCCGCCCAGAATTCCTATGACCTTCTCAGCCATAACCGAATCCTCCTGCTTAATCATTGTGTATGTTTGCGGTTCGTCCACATTTAATAAGGGCCGGACCCCTGATGTATAAATCTTTATCTACCAAAAATCCTCATGAAAAGAAATCCTTTTAAGTGTGATATTTCTGCAAAAGGTTAGATGTGAATACTGTTAGAATTCCTCATTCGCTCCAAGAATATATTTACAGGATGTTTCGGGATTAAACTTTTGGAACACTTTCATAGAATCAGGACTTACCACAAAAAATCGGATTAAGTTGGCGAAAAGTGTTTAATTTTATCAGCTAAAGCGATCTAGAAGTGAAAATGATATTTGGGGCAAACTTTTTTCACGGCAAAAGGTCCGTCCATTGTAGGATGGTTTTGAAAATCCCAAATAAATTCATCCTATTCAAAGGAGGCCCCAAAAAATGATACATAATATTACCTGCAAATTGCGAAAGCAAATCCATCATTTTTCGGGGAAACTTTGTTATGGTCTTTGCAAGCCTGCCCGGAGATTCGTCGAGAAGACCATCCGGTTCATCAAGCAGAGCTATCAGGAAGAGAACGTGCGGGTGATGACATACGAGAGGCTGAGGAACATGGCATCTGTGGTGATGGCGGGCTCCTCTTTCGCGGCAGTCTACCCGGGGCAACGAGCCAAGTTTGAGATTTTGGCGTTGCACATAATCAGAGAAGCAAAAAGAATCTTCGGCATTCCGGATTTCAGATATTACGCCATTGCCTATGGGATCAAGACCGTTTTATCCCGAATAGCAAAGAGGTTACTACAACCCAGACGGGGAGGTGATCCCCCAGAGGCACAATTACTACTTTTTCCTTTGGAAATTTTGGTGTAAGTACTGCGAAATTTTTACTTGACAATCACTTTTAACTCCATTAATTATGCCTGAGACAACTGGTCAAGGAGGTATCACGAAAAAGCACTATATTTGTATTTGATCGGCGCTATGGCAATCATTCTTTTTGCTGGCAATCAACCAGGCGTTGGAGGGTGTTGCTGTGTGCAGTCTTGTGTTTCGTGCGGGCATCAATGTCGCGGAACTCGAACCCATTGATTTATCCTACCGGCTAACTGATCAGGAAGCAAATTCCATCCTTCAAAATGATTGGCCCATCATCATATTGGAGCCCAACAGCATGACAGGTCGGGCTCTGGAACAAAACCTGACAGTGTCAATGTAAAGAAAGGGATTTTCCATGAATCAGCAGGATAAAGATTATATTATTAGTCTGTTCCCATATATAGAAAAAATCAGAGATACAGGGATGAGCAATAAGGTTGTCCAGACATGGTACAATGCCTGGAAGCGTGGTAATTTTCAGCGTATCGAGGATGTTCACCAGCTTGAACCGGCCCGGGACCGCATTGTTTACAGCAATGTTGATCACACCAACCAAGTATGCCGGCTGGCAGAGAAGATGAGCATGATTCTTGCTGACTCTTTAGGCCTACAGGTGCAAATGGATCAACTGCTGGCCGGAGCCGTTCTGCACGACGTGGACAAGATTGTCATTTTTGACGCGGAGACCGGGGGCTTCACGGACACGGGTCGCAGGTTCTCCCACGCCATGATGGGAGCTACCATGGCTCTGTTGGAGGGACTTCCCGATGCAGTGGCTCACATCATCGCAGCCCATTCAGCCAAATTTTCCACCGTCTCTCCCGCCAGCATTGAGGCGCTAGCCCTGCGCCATGCTGATGAGCTTGTCTCACAGGCTGTCTACTTGGCCAAGGGTCTGGAATTGGATCTGGTGATCAGTCAGTCGTTTTCTCAAATCACCTGAATTTCAAGGGATCGAGGAGGAAGGGTGATACTAAAGTCGGGGATGTGGTTCATGAAAAACTTAATTTTCTGAAAGGAGAAAGCATATGAAGAAGTTTGGTTTTATTGGTTTCATATTTGTTTTAATCCTGGCGCTGGCCGCGCCACAGGGCATGGCCGCAGCAAAGCATCATTGGAAGTTTGCTATACACAGTCCATCAGAACATGTTTATACAAAGATTTTTAGCAAACTCCCTGTCATGATCAAAGAGGCGACGAAAGGAGAAGTGGAGGTCACTCTTTATACAGCGGGAGAGCTTCCTTATAAGGCCACACAATTTCTCAAAATGTGTGGCATGGGGGTTGTGGATATGGCGGAGGCGATTGGGGGTTATACTTACGGAGATGCCCCTATTCTTGCGCTTCCAGATTTTCCCTATCTCACCAGAACTGAGGAGGAATTAGAGACATTTCGTAAGGTTGTCATGCCTTACGTTTATGAGGAATTACGCGGCCGCGGGGTAGAGCCCATAAATTGGAGCGCTTATGGCTCCCGCCAGATCGCCGCAAGTAAACCTATCAATACGCTTGCGGACATGAAAGGCCTGAAAGTGCGTACTGCTGGGGGCCTCCAAGATGAAATAGTCAAGCTTTGGGGTGGGGTTCCCATATACGTTTCCATGGCCGAGGTTTATCTTGCTCTCCAAAGAGGTATCATGGATGCCGTCATGACCGCGTTATTGGGTATCCAGCAGTCGAAGTCCTATGAGGTGGCTCCTTACATATTCCTTATCGATGGGCCTGTAAATCATCAGTATATTTGCGTCAATCAGCGTTTATGGCAAGCATTGTCCGGGACAAATCAAAAGGCCATAATCAAGGCGGCGGCTGAATGGGCTAAGATATGGGATCGCTTAGTTATGCACGAATTGGACGCCAATGCGCTGAAGGAAATGGTGGACAAAAAACAGGTAAAGGCCGTCACTAAGCTCTCTATGGAAGACAAAAGCAAAACCCGAGAAGAGCTCCTTCCAATCCTGAGGGATTTTGTGGGAGATAAAATGCAACCCAAGGGCCCCGAAGCATTTGGCAAAGCCTTGAAGGCCCTTAATCTTAAAATAAGGACAAATTAGAAAAAGATTTTTTATCTTTATGTTCTGGGCGTTATTAAGCCTTTAACCATAGGGAATATTGTACTCTTTACCTCCGGTCCGAGGGGTAATTTATAGGATCTGAAGGTGTTTCAAAAAATTTGTGTATTCATGGCCGGCCTTAACCAATTGGCTGCTTCTGCAGCGGGCGGGGGCATTCTCGTAATGATAGGTTTGGTTACGTACGATGTTATTGCGCGCAGGCTGTTTAACGCCCCACTCATCTTCGCCGATGAGGTGTCCGGCTATCTGATGGTACTGGTCACGTTTTTAGGATTAAGTTATAGCCTAGAGGAAGGCTCACACATTCAAGTCAAGATTTTCGTAAAACTAATGACAACCCGGGGACAGGCCAAACTGATGCTGGGCTGGTGTATATTGGGGATCCTATACACATCAATTCTGCTATACTGGACTGGCCGATTAGCTTGGCAGAGCTATGAGTTGAAGTCTTTCGCGCCGACGTCTTCCCATATAATTCTTTTCCCTTTCCAAATTATAATGCCTATTGGCTGCCTGCTCTTGCTTTTCCAGCTAATCATTGAAATGCTGAAGGCGCTCCGGCTGCTGTTTTTGCACTTTCCTATGAAAGAGAAGGAGTGATCTCCATGGAATGGCAGATCTCTGGTGTGGTTCTTCTTGTTTTACTCTTCACCGCGCTACTGTCGGGCGTTTGGGTCTCTGTCAGTCTGGGAATGGTTGGGATACTCGGTCTGCTTTTGATCAGTCCTGCCTCAATCCCTGGGGTTGGCGTTATAGTCTGGGATACAATGGAAAGCTTCATCCTTACCGCCGTGCCACTCTTTATTTTTATGGGAACGATTATCCTCCATAGCGGCGTAAGCGCTCGTTTTTACAAAGGTTTGAGTTTATGGTTGGATTTCGTGCCTGGTAGTTTGGCCCACTCGAATATTGTGGCATGTAGTATCTTCGCGGCCATCTCGGGCTCCAGTGTGGCCACAGCAGCTTCCATCGGGTCCGTTGCCATCCCGGAGATGGATAGCCGGGGATACGACCGCAAGATTACATATGGATCGCTGGCTGCGGGGGGGACTTTGGGGATCCTCATCCCCCCGAGTATCATTTTGATTGTTTATGGAGCCATGGTCAGCGAATCAATTGGGCGCCTGTTTATAGCGGCAGTCATTCCCGGCATCATCCTAGCGAGCATCTTCATCCTTTACATAGGTTTCCGGACGATACTCAATCCTCGCCTTGTGCCTCGGAGCGAGATGCGGGTTAATTGGGGTAAACGTTTCCGTGGTCTTTTGGATGTAATTCCCATCTTAGGTCTCATGTTTCTGGTGCTGGGTGGCATCTACCTGGGCCTAACGACACCCACAGAAGCGGCTGCTCTCGGTGCAAGTGGGGCTCTGTTGATCACCCTTATTTACCGCAGTCTGAATATGAGTCTCATCAAGAAAAGTCTGCATGAAACCGTCAAGATCAATAGTATGGTCATGTTCATTCTAATGGGAACCCAGATCATGTCCTTCGCTTTGGTAAATGCCCAGATTCCTCGGGGCGTCGTGGCAATTGTTACGGGGATTCAGACCAAACCAGAGGTGATTCTTGTGCTTGTCTGGGTGATTTACCTTGTGCTGGGCTGCTTAATGGATGCCCTTGCCATGGTGCTACTGACGCTTCCAGTGGTCTACCCTGTGGTGACAGCCATAGGATACGATCCTATCTGGTTTGGAGTGGCGCTGGTTATTATGGTTGAGATAGCCCAAATCACTCCACCAGTAGGAATTAATTTATTCGTGATCCAGGGCGTGTCTAAACAACCGCTAAGCGTGGTGGCTTTAGGAGCGTTTCCTTATGTTTTCCTGATGTTGATTTTAATCGCTATATTAATGGTCTTCCCCCAATTAGCACTATGGTTACCGGCAAAGATGATGTAATGGGATATTCATTTTGGAGCGAAAGGTCTGAGATGTCAAAAACGGCCAGGATAAGACAATTACTGAAAGACAAGCCCCTGGTTGTGGCTATGGGAGCATGGGATGCTGTCAGGTGAGTCAAATCGGGTTTGATGCTGTTTACTTGGGCGGACACGCGGTTGCGGCCAGCTTAGGGTTTCCAGATATTGGACTGACAACGCTTACCGAAGTAATACAGCGAGCACAAACAATCACTGAGGCAGTAGAGGAACCTGTTGTCCTCGATGTGGATACTGGGTTTGGAGGAGTATTTAACGTTAGGAGGACGATTCGTGCCTGTGAAAGAGCCGGGATAGCGGGCTTTCACTTGGAAGATCAGGGACTACCTAAAAAATGTGGTTCTTACAAAGGAATCAAACTACTTTCCACGGAAGAGATGGTGGCTAAACTGAAGGCAACGCTGGACGCTAGAATTGACCCAAATTTTTTAGTCATCGCGCGTACTGAGGCCTTGGGCGAAGAGGGGATGGAATTAGCAATCGACCGGGCCCGGGCTTACGAAGAAGCTGGAGCAGACGCCATCATGGCTATGGGGGCTCGAGGCTTTACATTTTCCGAAATGAAAAAGTTTACCACAGCGGTAAGTATTCCCTGCGTCTGGATTTGGTCGGAAACAGAGTACTGGGTTCGTCAACAAAAAATCCTTTCCTTGGATGAAATTAAAGAGCAGGGTTTAAAATGTGCATTTCTCCACTCGCTCTTCTGTACACGGCAGCTAAAGCGATGAGTGAAGTTCTCGTCGAAATCAAGAAAACCGGAACAACTGCACATTTGCTGGATAGAATGTTAGACTTTAAACAGTTTAGTTCCTTAATGGGATTGCCAGAGATATATGAACTAGAGTCCAAGTACTGCAAATAATGGACTAAAAAGGAGAAGAATCCATGGCTTAGAGTTCCATGGCTTTTGGGAGAGTAGCCGAAATTATTATTCTTAATTTTGCAAACAATAATTGATTAGCTGAGGAAAAAAACAATGAAGCGAACAAATATACATATGCCTGAAGTGAAAAAAATGTATGATGCTACGTTGCTCCCAATTATCCCGGACTATGGATTTGGGGATGGGAATGTAAGTCACGCCGTGGTGACCGAGGGAGGGAAGGTTCTCCGAATGTCGGGTTATCCGGCAATCAGTGAGAATGGCATTGTGGGTAAGGGAGATATGGGGGTCCAGGTGACGCAAGCGCTCGACCTAGTCAAACTCACTGTAGAGCGAGCGGGTGGGACGTGGGATGACATAGTCCACATCTATTTCTTCTTTACCGATCGCAAGCAGATGCACGAAAAAGGAGTGCCGGCCCGAATAGAATTCTTCAAGAAATACTCGAAAACAGGTGTATCACCCTGCGTGACCGGGATAGGAGTAAAAGATTTGATGCACCCGGACATGATGATAGAGATCGAGGCCACGGCGGTCTTACCCTGACCGTGGAGGAAACAATACCCCAATCTTGCCTCGAATAAAAATTAGACTCATTTTATTTTTTCATGCAACTGGTTTAAAGCTCCTCCGCAAGAAAGCCAAAGAAGCGCAGGAACAACCCCAATTCGGTTAGATCCAGGACGCTGAGGAGATCCGCACCGAGGTTTTCGGCAATTTAATGTATCCTGTGAAATTCTCCATTTCCTGTCTTGATCCAAAAGAACAGGTGTTGTAACTCATGCCTTAAAACTTCCTGCCAATCCTTACCGGGCTCCACGATAATCAAGGGTGGTATGGACGTGAAGGTTAAACCACGTTCCACATTCATGAAAAGGAAGTAAGGCCTAGGCGGCCTGTCTATTTCCCACTTCGCTAATTCCTCACGGAAAATCTGTTCAACTTCCTTGGGGTTAGGAGACCAACCTCCGCGGGAAACCACATAACCCCATTCTTTTTCTATTACTGTCCTCCCGGTCTTTTTAATAGCACATCCACTAAAGGTTGAGAGTAATACAACCACGTTTATAAACAAGGCGATAGCAAAAATGTAGAGGTGTGTGAGGGTCCACCTTTTTATTCTGTGTTGTACCTTCTCCATCTCCCTGGAATTGTTAAGTATTTGTGGAAGGAATTGTAAGTATTTCTTTTAACTTCGAAATTAGTATTTAATAAAATTTATGGCTATTGAGTTAACTCAGCATAGCAAATTCCCTTGGAGTTAACACAGGCAGTAACCAATCTATCAAAAAGCTGTTGTTCCCAGTTTCGACGATTAAACCGATAACAGAATTCATCGAGATAGGCTTGGAAGTGTTTTTTTCCAATTCCATGGAAAGTTCCCAAAATGTAACTTTTGGCGTTTGAAATCAAAATGTGCGTCCATG
>CAZTAS010000056.1:0-30670 GCA_964611635.1 uncultured Thermodesulfobacteriota bacterium | reverse complement strand
AATCATACCCCATAGTATATTATGTTACGCTTAATATGTCAAGTAAGTACTAGCATAATTATATATGTTTAAATTTAATTATATCATTTGCACCCCTGTATATGAATCAAGAAAAAGCCCGGGACCGCATAATGCCCGAACAGTTTAATTTAATTGGAAACATGGTTCGCAGAAACCGAGACAATGCGAAATGGTATGCGCACCATCATCGCAGCTAAATTTATAAAAATTATCTTTATTATTTAAAATTAATTATGATTGTAAGATGTTAACTTTATCCCGATATTTCTGAAAAGCATAATGAGCATGGCATTGATTTTGCTTTCTTTTGCAAAAAAAATGGGTTATCTTTTTACGAGAATTGAAAACTCGTAAATCGTATTTTGAATATCCAGGCCGGGATTATGTGATAAGATGCATTTTTATCTGTCCTGGGCAAAAATAAGTTTATTGTTAAAGGTCAGAGCGTGAATTCATTTTGAAAGGATTATAGCACATGTAGTGATTGTGTGAGTGGTTATTACCTGAGTTTAAGCAGAAAAGGAGATAAAATGAGCAACAACGATGTAGAAAAAAAGGTCATTGATATTATCATTCGGGAACTGGGTGTGACTGCTGATGATGTCAAGATGGACTCCACTTTCGTTGAGGATCTGGGAGCCGATTCGCTGGATATTGTCGAATTGGTTATGAAATTCGAGGACGAGTTTAACCTTGAAATTCCCGACGAGGAAGCTGAGAAGATCCAGACCGTCCAGGATGCCATCAATTATGTTCAAGCTCACACTTAAAAGGGAATCTACTTTGTCTCAAGGAGATAACCCTCATCAAATAATGGGCTTACCCTCATTCCACAGGAAGGGTACCATACCTTTAAGAGCGCGGGATGGCCCTCGCTGAACAGCACCAAATGGTGATGAAGGATCATGGGCTGAAATCGCCGCGGGAAATCATTTTACCTTGTATATTCAGATACAGAGCGCCCTGATCGCGGCCATCGTATTTTTGACCCTGTGTATCACACTGTTTCTGAAAAACCGAAGAGACAGGATCTACAGGGCATTTGTACTGGTGTGCGCAAGTCTTTTCATCTGGAAGATATCGCTTTTTTTGCGCCTTGTATCGGGCCTTCCTTTCTGGTACCATCTTGAGGCCTTAGGATTCTATCTGTCAATCCCCGCAGCAATTCGCTTTATTTTTAGTGTCTTTCATCAGTATAACGCCGGTTCTGATCGTATTCTGAAAGGCGCTTTAATATTAAGCGGCGCTTCCTTTATCCTCAAGCTTTTCTCATTAGGCCCGCCTGAAGCATGGAAATTATGGGGCCTGGCCTATCCCATGCTGGCTGCATTCATATGCTTGAGGCGAGTTTTCCCTGCCTTATGCGCGTCCGGTAATACTCTTGAGAGAGCACGCTTAAACTATCTCACCATCGGTGCTGTAGTTGCCATGATGGTGGGAATAACGGATTTTTTCTCCGGTTGGGGGCTCTCTATTCCACCGCTGGCAAACACGGCCCTTACCCTGTACATTTACTTCGTTTTCCTCACTATCATCAACTACCGCCTGCTTGATCTGCAGGAAATAATGGGAAAGGCCCTCGTCCTACTGCTCCTGGTAGTGGCCATTGCAGGCGTTTACGGCATCCTTGTGCTTTGGATGGGTCAAACAGGACAACTGTCCATCTTCAACACATTGATCGCATCGTTTGCCATCCTCATCCTTCTGGAACCGCTGCGGACATTCATAGAACGGCTCACCAATGCCATGTTCTTCAAGTATAAAAAGGAGTTTATGGCAAGGCTCAAAGAATTGAGCAACAGAATTCGAAGTGTTTTTGAGCTGGATGAGCTGGTAAAAATCTTATTGGAAGGATTCCAGCGCACCAACCGTGTTGCCCGCTTCTCCCTCTACCTTTTGCGAAATGGACAGGGCGGTGTATACACTCTCATGGGAGAATTCACCCTGGAGAGTGATGCACTGCCTTTTCCCAGGCGGCTCAACGAGCCTCTCCTTGTTCGATACTTCCAGGAACACAACACCCCTGTCTTGCTGGAAGAGCTTCGCCGGCGGATGGCCCATGCCTGGGCCACCGGCCCCGAGAATGAACTGGAGCGTATCCTGCGCAGTTTGGACGCCGAGATTTGCGTCCCCCTGATGGGTAAAGATAACGTCCAGGGATTCCTGAACTTCAAAAGCTTAAACCCTATGGAGAGTTTCTCGCACGATGAAATGGCACTGCTGGGCACAGTGGTCAATCAAGTGGCAGATCGAGTGCAGAACATAGCCATGTATGAGAGAATGAAGCGGCATGAGCAGATGGCGGTTCTGGGAGAGATGGCAACCGGCTTGGCCCACGAGATCAAGAACCCTCTTGGCTCCATCAAGGGGGCTGTTCAGGTTCTCAAGGGAGAAAATGACGACACGAGTCAAACGGACATGCTGGAGGTTATCGGAGATGAAGTGGGACGGATGGATGCTGTATTGACACGGTTTCTGAGGTTTGCACGGCCTTTCGAGATTCATCCCCAGCCTCTCGATATCAATCATGCAGTGGAAAAGACTATCAGTATGTTCGGTATGCAGTTTGCCTCTCGAGAAATCAATGTGGAGATGGATTTGGGACGAGACATTCCCATTATCTGCGCTGATACCGACGCCCTGCATCAGATCATCGTCAATCTCATGCTTAACGCCGCTGAGGCCATGCCCACGGGCGGAGCCATTCGAGTCAGCACGGGCAGAGCAAGTCTTCTGATGGCCGAAGGCCAGGCCGATGCCGTGAGTCTTTGCGTCGAGGACACCGGACATGGTATTTCCGAGGATGATCTTGAGCGAATATTTCAGCCTTTCTTTACCACCAGGGAGAAGGGAATCGGACTGGGGCTCGCCATCAGTCAGCGGATCGCTGAGAGTCACGGCGGCGAGATACGTGCCAGCAGCCGCCCGGGCGAGGGAAGCCGATTCGAAGTTATTCTCCCTGTCGACAAGGCTCCCACCGAAGCCAAAACAAAAGGGGAACCAACAACCCCCGAAAAGCCCTCTCGCTCGCCGCGAGCCCAAGTCCCGGCCCATGATTTGCCTCATTAAAGAATTTGACGGGATAACAGGATGAAGATTTATTGCAAAATGCGAATTTAACAATTAGCATCTCAAATTTATTGAATTGATAGTTTTGCATTGCTAATTGATAATTTTGCAATGATGATCCTGTTATCCTGTTAAAAATCTCTTTGAAGGAGTTCCCATGGACGTTCTTGTTGTTGGGGCAGGTACTATGGGCCACTCGCTGGCCCAGGTATTTGCAACCGCAGGGCACCAGGTACGACTGACCGACAAGGATCCCGAATGCCTGGAGAGGGCGCTGCGCTTCATCCAGGCCAACCTCCAGACCCTCCGTGAAGCCGGGATTAACCCGGGAGAGGATACGGCTGTGCTGGGCCGCATCCGTACATCGACCAGTATCGAGGAGGCCGCTGCGGACGTGGCGCTGGCCATCGAGGCCGTGTTCGAAGATGCGACCGTGAAACGGGAAGTCTTCACGCTGCTGGATCGCCACTGCCCTCCCCATGCCATCCTGGCCAGCAACACCTCTTACCTGAATATCTTCGAAATTGTCGCCACCTCCCGGCCGGACAAGGTCATCATCGCCCACTGGTATGCCCCGCCTCACATCATCCCTCTGGTGGATGTGGTCAGGGGGCCCGGCACCTCGGGGAAAACGGTGCAACGGATGGTGGGCTGGCTCAGGGAGATGGGGAAGCGCCCGGTGGTTCTCAAAGAGTTTATCCCCGGCTTCATCGTCAACCGGATTCAGCGCGCCCTCGGCAGGGAGGTTCTGTCCCTGCTGGCCAGGGGCTTGTTTGAGCCGGAGGAGATCGACGAGGCCGTGCGCTGGAGCCTGGGGATTCGTCTGCCCGTCCTGGGCGTGGTCCGCCGCATAGACTATGCGGGCGTGGACCTGGCGCAAAAAGCTCTGCAAAATCCTTCCATCTATCTTGCCGACACCGACGACGATGCCCGTGATCTCGTTGAGAAGATGGTCACCGAGGGCCGGCTGGGCATCAAGAGCGGCCGGGGCTTTTATGACTACAAGGGGCGCGCCGCCGAGGAGATCAAGAAAGAACGGGACCTGGAGTTGCTGAAATGGCTGAGGGTGATGGAGAATAAATAATGATCGCTGTTTTGATTTTCCTTAAGCAAACTCTATCAGCAAGCAATCCCATTTTTAAGCTTCTTTTATCACCAGTGGTGGTTTATCATATCATGGCTGAAACCCCCGCAGTCGCAGGGAGTTGGTGACCACGGACACGGAGCTCATGGCCATGGCAGCCGAGGCCACCACCGGGCTCAGCAGAAGTCCGAAGAAGGGGTACAGGATCCCGGCAGCCACCGGGATGCCAAGGGTGTTGTAAATAAAGGCCCAGAAAAGATTTTGCTTGATGGTGCGCATGGTCTGCCGGCTCAGCCGGATGGCTGCCATCACCTTGCGCAGGTCTTCCTGGATTAGAGTAATATCGCTGGCCTCCATGGCCACGTCTGTGCCGGTGCCTATGGCTATCCCCACGTCAGCCTGGGCCAGGGCCGGGGCATCATTGATGCCGTCTCCCACCATGGCCACTACCTTTCCCTCTTCCTGAAGCAGGCTCACCTGCCGGGCCTTGTCCTCGGGCAGCACCTCGGCGAGGAACCTATTCACCCCCACCTGACGGGCGATGGCCTCGGCGGTGCGGCGGCTGTCGCCGGTGATCATGATGACCTCGATGCCCATGGCCCTCAAGCCAGCTACAGCCTCCCGGGCGTTATCCTTGAGGGTGTCGGCAACCGCGATGATCCCAGCAGCCCGCCCATTGAAGGCAACCATCATAGTGGTCTTTCCATCGGCCGCCAGCCGCCTGGCCTCATCCTCCGCATCTCCCAGTTCCACGCCTCGCTGGCGCATTAGCGACAGGTTTCCCAGCAAGATACGATCCCCGTCCATGGTGGCCTCTACTCCATGGCCGGCGATGGCCTTGAACCCTTCGGGCTCACGCAGCTCTATTCCCTCCTCTTTGGCCTTGCGCACAATGGCCTCGCCCAGCGGGTGCTCGGATTTTTGCTCCAATGACCCGGAAAGGGCCAGCAGCTTTGTTCGCTGAAAACCATTGAAGGCAATAATGTCTGTGACCCGAGGCTCCCCCCTGGTCAGGGTGCCTGTCTTATCAAAGGCGATGGCGTTGATCCGGTGGGCCGTCTCCAGACTCTCGCCCCCTTTAATGAGGATGCCGCTTTCAGCCCCCTTGCCCGTGCCCACCATTATGGCCGTGGGGGTGGCAAGCCCCAGGGCGCAGGGACAGGCTATTATAAGCACAGCCACGAAGTTGAGCAGGGCAAAGGTAAGCGCCGGCTGTGGGCCGAAGAAGAACCACACACCAAAGGTGAGCACCGCCGCGGCAATAACCGCGGGAACAAAGACAGAGGCCACCTTATCGGCCAGACGCTGGATGGGTGCTTTAGAACCCTGGGCCTCCTCCACCAGACGAATGATCTGGGCAAGGGCCGTATCTTTGCCGACTTTCGTGGCCCGGAATTTAAATGCGCCCATCTTATTGATGGTAGCACCAATGACCTCGTCCCTCTCCCCTTTCTCCACGGGCATGCTCTCGCCGGTCAGCATGGATTCGTCCACCGAACTGTTCCCCTCCACCACCATGCCGTCCACTGGGATTTTCTCCCCTGGCCGAACCACCACGATGTCGCCGGGCAGCACCGCCTCCATCGGTATGTCCGCTTCCTGCCCCTCGCGGATGACCCGCGCCGTCTTGGACCGCAGGCCCATGAGCTTCTTGATGGCCTGGGAGGTTTGGCCCCTGGCCCGAGCCTCAAGCATGCGGCCCAAAAGAATCAACGCAATTATGATGGCCGCTGTGTCAAAGTAGACTTCGGCCCTCAGACCCCTGGCCGTGAAAACATGGGGGAAGAAGGTGGCCACCATGGAGTACAGATACGCCGAGAACGTCCCCACGGCGATGAGAGTGTTCATGTCGGTTGTCCGGTGTCGTGCCGCGGCCCATGTGCCGCTGAAGAATTGCCGGCCGGCCCAAAACATAACGGGTGTTGTGAGGATGAACAGAAGTATGAACATCGCCTGCTGTGGGATGTTTTTAAGGAATGGGAACCAGTGCTGCATGCTGCCGATAAAGATCAGCGCGCCCGCTATGGCGGCAAAGACGAACTTTTTACGAAGTTGGAGAAAATCCTTTCCTCGCCTCTCGCGATCCTGATCCGGCTCACTCTCCTCGTCTGTGCCCAAATATTGATATCCCTGCTCCTCGATGGCCCGGCGAAAATTATCAGGTGAGGCCTGGGCCGGATCGTAAAGGACAGTGGCTTTCTCCGAGGCGAAGTTCACAGAGGATTCCCGGACCCCGGCCACAGAGGCGAGTGCTTTTTCAACTCTCGACACACACGCAGCACAGCTCATTCCACCGACGGAAATAATGGCTTTCCGAAGTTCATGTTCTCCGCTGCCAACCACCGAAGCCTGATAGCCCAAATCATGCACCTTACGAATTACCTCCTCGGGCGTAACCCGCGTAGGATCATACGTAATGCTGGCTCTCTCCATAGCGAAATTTACCGATGCCTCCCTCACACCCGGTGTGGATGCCAGTCCTTTTTCTATTCTGGCCACGCATGAAGCACAGCTCATCCCGGAAACTGAAAGGTTCACCCGACTGAACGCTGATCCATGCTCCATATCATCTGTTCTGTTATAAGGAGGGCATAACGGAGCATCCTTAGATGGCTTTGTAAATTGCTCCGGGGATTGTTTAAACTTTTTCATGCAAGACTCTGAACAAAAATAATAAGTCTCACCCGCATGCGGATGCTGAAACCGTGTGCTTTTCTCATCCACTTCCATAAGGCATACAGGATCGATCTTCATTCGTATTCTCCTTCAATAATAAAGCGCCAACGGCCTTTATTTTTCACAGGGACCGGCCGTGGCGATAATTATCCGCACGATCTCATATTTTAAATCTATCACCCGCTGGATCCGAAGCCCTGCTGTCCGCACATTCTCCAGGGTCCTCCGGTTGATGTTGTCGCCCACAATGCGAATCTCCAGGGGATTCAAGATATCGAAGAGCTTTCCCAACCAACGGCTTTGTGGTCTCATGTGCTCCAGCAAAACAATTGTGCCACCAGGCCGCACGACACGTGACATCTCCTGAAAACCCTTTACTGGATCGGCAACCGAGCAGAAAGTGAAAGTAGCCAGTGCCTGGTCAAAAGTGCCCGAGGCGAAGGGAAGCGCCTGCACATCTGCCACCATGAACTGGATTTCGCCCCGATGGAGCCTCGCGACTCTCTGACTGGCCCGCTCCAACATCTTCTGGCTGATATCAACAGCAGCCACTGTGATTCCCGGCGGGTACAGGGGTATGTTTTTTCCTGTACCAACGCCCACTTCCAGTAGGCGCTCCGCCCCCACCTCAGAAAATGCACGTTCCCGCCATGCACCCATGAACCATCGCTCCAAGGGCCATTCCAAAAGGTCAAATATAGGGGCGATACGATCGTATCGCTGTCGTGTCTTATCACTACCAAGAGAAATCATTTTATCATTCAATTCGGCTGCTTCCGAAATATGTAATGTTTGAAAAATCATAGCCAGCCAAATCACTGGCAACTATGTTTATTTCGCATTATCTGATGGGGGATTTATCAAGAAGCCTCAGCCCGTTGAAAATTACCATCAGTGATGTGCCCATGTCTGCCGCGATGGCCATCCATAATGTTACCAACCCGCCCACCGCCATAATAAGGAAAATCAGTTTAATACCAATGGCAAGGGCGATGTTGGCCTTGATTATCCAAACTGCTCGACGCCCCAAACTGATGGCCCATGCCAGTAAGGATAGGTCGTCCCCCATCAAGGCCACATCCGCGGTCTCCAGCGCCTGGTCGGTTCCTGCCGCGCCCATGGCAATGCCTACAGTGGCCGCTGCCAGGGCTGGCGCATCGTTCACTCCATCGCCCACCATCGCCGTCATGGGATATCGTATGCGAAGATTTCGAATAGCCTCCATCTTTTCCTGAGGCAGCAACTCCGAGCTTACCTCATTCACTCCAACCTTGTCAGCAACCGCCTGAGCGGTGATGCGGTTATCTCCTGTGAGCATTACTACCCGCTCTACCCCAACCCCTCTGAGTGCCCTGATAGCTGGTCGGCTCTCTCTCCGAATGGCATCAGCCAGGGTGATAACGCCTACTATTTCATGCTCACACCCCACCACAATAACCAGTTGTCCTTGTTTTTCCAGGGGCTCGACGATCTTTTCCAATTGCGGTGTACAGAATTTCATCTCGTCGAAAAACCGATGCGAACCGATAGCATATTCATGGCCATCAACACGTGCCATGGCCCCTTTACCAGGGATAGAGCGAAAGTCCAAGACTTCCGGAGAAGGTAATCCTTCTTTGCAGGCCCTCTCAACTATTGCGGCCGCCAGGGGATGCTCGGAGCGGCTTTCAATGGCTGCGGCGATAGCTAACAGTTCACTTTTGCTCCTCTGATTCAATGGGATCACGTCAACGACGCTGGGCTTGCCCGCGGTGAGCGTGCCTGTCTTATCCAGGGCCACAATCCTTACTTTCCCCAAGTTCTCCAGATGAATACCTCCCTTGATGAGCACCCCTCTGCGGGCCGCCGCAGCCAGTCCTGAAACGACGGTAACCGGTGTGGAAATCACCAGCGCACAGGGACAGGAGATTACCAGAAGCACCAGTGCCCGATAAAACCAATCTATAAAATACTGGTCCAGAATAAGAGGCGGCACTGCCATCACAAGGCCTGCCAGCACAATAACTGTTGGGGTGTATACACGGGCGAAACTCTCAACAAATGACTGGCTGGGAGCTTTTTGCGATTGCGACTCTTCTACCATGTGAATGATTCGCGCAATGGTTGTGTTTGTGGCACTGTGGGTCGTTCTGACTTCCAGGGCGCCGTTTCCGTTGATGGAGCCAGCAAAGACTTCATCGCCGGCGGACTTCTCCACAGGTATTGATTCTCCCGTGATAGGGGATTGATCAACGAATGATCTGCCGGATTCGACAACGCCGTCCAGCGAAATGCGTTCGCCCGGCCGAACAATGATGAGCTCATGGATTCTTACTTCATCAACGAGAACTATGAGTTCTTTCCCTTCCCTGCGCACCATCGCCTGGCTTGGACTTAACTCCATGAGGGCGCATATGGAGCGGCGTGCGCGCTCCAGGCTGTATGACTCCAGAAGCTGTGCCACAGAAAAGAGAAAGACCACTGTAGCTCCTTCGAGCCATTCCCCGATGATGGCTGCCCCTATGACCGCCACAGTCATCAGGGCGTTCATGTCTAGGCTCAGATTGACGGCGGAGATCAAACCCTTTCTGGCAATGGTTATCCCGCCGACCGTCATGGCAGCAAAATAAAAAGGCATTGCGCCGTACTCGCCAACCCCCGCCAGCCACTGAAGCCCAATGCCGGTGATCAGCAGTATGCCCGACAAGACCGCACTGACGAGGCCTCTGTGTCGCATCCAAAGGCTCTTGGAGTGCGCAGGCTCTTTATTACTGCTGATACTTGCTTTCATCCCGGTGGATTGTATGGCCCGAATGAGCCCAGAGGTGTCAACCAGGATGGGATCGAATACGACTCGGACCTCCTGTGAGAGAAGTCGAAAGGAGACCTCTCGAACACCCTTGACTTTGGCCAGTGCCTTTTCCACTTTGGATGACTCTTCGCCACAGCACATTCCCTCGACATGAAAGAGGGCGGATGCATGGCCTTCAGAGATAATTTTGTAGCCTATGTCATTGACTTTGCACTCGATCATTTTTCGAGAAGTCCGCTCCGGATTGAATTCTACCCTCATTTTTTGCCCCAGGAAATCGACATGAACGTCTCTTACACCATCGACCTCAGCCAACGCTTTTTCAATACGCGAGGCACAATCGGGGCAATCCATGCCCTAGATGTTCAATGTGCAAACTTTGGAGTCATCATGGCTCATCTTTTACCACCACCCGAAAGATCGCTTACCAAACGGAAGTATATGGGAAAAAATATATTTTAACCGTCTGAATTCGAGGATCATTCCATCACGTGTTCAAGTCCCTCGCGAAAAAGCCTGGTTACATGATCATCCGCGAGGGAATAAAATACTTTTTTCCCTCGTTTCCGACCCTTGACGATTTTGAGATTTCGCAGCAGCCTGAGTTGATGAGAAACCGCCGACTGTGAAATATCCAGCAAAGAAGAAAGCTCATAGACGCATAGTTCTTCCCGGCTCAGAGCATTTACTATCTTTACACGTGTGGGATCACCCAACACCTTGAAAATTTCCGCCAGCCCATATGCAGTGCTGTCCGATACCATGCCATCAATGAATAGGCCCATCTTTGGATCAGGGAGCATGCTCTTTTCATGGGAATCTGACTTAAAGTTCATAATAGACTCCTTATAAAAATTATATGAATATATGATCATATTTTAATATTAATTCTTCAACCCAATTTTGACAAGGTTTTGCCATTTTTTACGATTGAAATCATTAACCCACCACCTGCTAAGCAGGAAATTTGTTATACGACTGAAAGTCGGTCATTTCGGCTAAAGCCGATTACTCCTCTAGCCTCTTGAAAACATCTTTGGGCAGCGCTTCCTCTTGTTACTCAATGTATGTACAGATATTTAGTCACCCATACCAAGTATATTGTATGTCATAGATTGTATGCGGCCCTTTTTTGTATTCCTCGCTCATGGATCACCTCACATGAGCGATCATACCACAACCTCAATCTCGCTAAAGCTTTTTGCCTAAAGGCGAAGGTTTTAAACCATGTGAATGGAAAAATAAAAGAGGGCTAAAAAATTTCTTTAGCCCTCTTTTTATGTCATGAGTAAATTGATAAAGGGGTTATTCTTTAAAAAGAGCTTTGGACAACATAACGTGGATTCCCTTGTTCACATCTACTACTTGGGTAACTCTTAGATCCGCTGAGATGCTAGCCAATAAGTAGGCCTCGTAGGGATCCATTTTCTTTGTGTTAACGAGGAAATTGACCATATCCCTCGTTGCTATTTTGAAAGCCTCATCAAGGTCTTTATGGAATCCCATGGTGGCCCAGTGGGTGGGAGTTTCAAACATAGGGCGCTCGATTTTCAAATCCTTCCTGAGAATGAACTGGAGCTTGGCTTCGGAAAAAGCTGTCTCTATTGCTGTGATGCACACTTCCCCATCGCTTTGTGCTGCATGTGCATCCCCGCGGAAAGACGACGTCAGAATGGACAACAGTTTCTTTCATTACAAGCTTCGGGAAATGCAGGACGCATTATAGCGTGCCTGGCATGCAACGAATATGAGCCGTCCTTCAGCCGGCGTGCAGGCCTGGGAAGAAGAGGCAATAGGGATGCACCAGACGGCCAAAGGCCGTCGCATTATCTCTCCCTGGCTTTGCCCTGTCACGGAACCAGGGCAACGCGGATGCACTTGTCCGGGTTGTCGATAAAAAACCGCATTCCCCTGTCCGCCTCCGCCAGAGAGAACTCGTGAGTGATAATCTTTTCTATTGCAAAGCGGCGGCTGTTGACGATTTTAACTGCTGCTTCCACATCCCACGCCTGACCGTGACCACCAAGGATCTGGATTTCGTCGTTAACTATGCGGTCGGTTATGAGTTCGACCTTCTTGCCGCCGGTCAGTCCTGCCAGAACATACCGCCCCTGTGGCCGGACACACTGAAGCCCCAGTGAGATGGCAGGAGCCGCGCCCGCACACTCTATAACAACATCATAAAAAGCACCACCGTTAAGGGCCATTGCCTCGGACAAGGGGTCTATTCCATTCTCGATAATTAAGCCATGATGCGCTCCGAATTCGAGGGCCAACTCAATCCTGGCCTTATCCCTGGGAAGCCCCATGACTGTGATTGGATCGGCCCCGGAAAGAGAAGCGGCGATGGTGCTGGCCAATCCCTGGGAACCTGGTCCGATGATGAGCACGCTGTCACCCATCGTTACATTGCCCTTGGTGCGCACCCAGCGGATGCCGTTACCGATCACTGAAGTTAGCACCGCGGCATTAGCCGGCACATCCCGGTGTATATGGTGAACCTTCGAGCCCTCGATGACCAGCATATACTGCGCGTAGCCTCCCAGGAGATAAGGGGGCCTATCGCAGGTAAAACTGACCCCATAATTCCGCTCGAGCTCGCACGAGTGGTAATTTCCCGTAAGGCAGTAACGGCAAGAGCCACATAGAATATAAGGCTCCACCGATACCCGGTCTCCCTCCTTGATGCTGTATCTCTCTGACGCTCCTGGCCCTAAACCATCCACGAAGCCCACTAGTTCGTGCCCGAGGATCTTTGGGAAGGAACTGCGCTTGTGGTATCCTTTGTATAGCTTGGGATCACTGCCGCAAATGGCCACCCGTTCTATCTTCAGAAGGAACTCTCCTGGCCCAGGCTCGGGGACGGGAAAATACCGCCGAACCATTCGTTCCGGAGCCTCCACAACCATTGCCATGGATTCTGTCATAGGTCACCTTCCCTTTTCACGTTCGGAATATACTTTCAGGATAGGAATTGTATTGAATGACTCAAATGATTTTATTATCTTAAATAAAATCTCATTTATGTACCATTAGAAATTTTAGCCAATTGATATTTTGTATAAACCCTTATGGCGAAATCTATTCTACCATTTTGCTTAATGGATTCAACTATCCAATATAAACGAATATGAGCTTTATTATATGGTTGCGGACAAGATGTCTAAAATATTTGTCATTTTTGGACAGTAGTGTCCGGTATACTTTACAATAAAATTAACTAGTTACAAACACGATCAAAATACTTAATTCGCCAGAAACCAAATTATCACGATATTCTCAATGCTTAGAAAAAAACAGCGAAGCACAGTTGCCGCTCTGCTAAATCGAAGTTTTTAGTATTCTTTGGAGGGGCCAACAATTCCCGGAAGCGATTCGCTGCAGCAGGTTGACCTCCAGGTGCTTCATGATCTCGTACATGTCAAAGGGAGACATAGATATAGATCGCAGAAACGCCAACAACAGATACGTGCACAGGGCGATGAAGATCTGATGCAGCACGGCGTTTTTGCTGGTGCTTAGAAAGCGTCCGAAACTGATCGAGACAAATCCGCCACCGATAAAAGTCTCCGCGCTTGGCGAGAAGGTGCAAGAGGAAGCCTTGGATCATCTGGAATTGCGCCGCGATAGTCGAGGGAAGCCCTTGGTGGTGCGGCTTTTGAGCGGCGACCAGGTAATAGAAAGTGTATTGTCGAAGATACCCTTCGGTCCTCACGGCATCATCGCGGTAATCCTATCGGTTATTTTCCTATTGGGATTCTTTCTCGATTGGATAGAGATATCCCTCATCATTCTGCCTCTTGTGGCGCCCGTGGTCACCAAAATGGGACTCAACATTAATGGCTTCGGAGTGGTTGAAAACCCGGAGCTAGTCTGGTTTGCGGTTCTAAATGCGATGATGTTGCAGACATCCTTTATGAGACCACCGGTGGGGTTCACCATATTCTTCTTGCAGCGGATCGTTCCCAGGGACGTCATCCTGCTGGATATATGAAGGAATGATACCGATTGTCATTATGTAGCTTGTTGGAGCGGCAGCGGTTGTGATATGGCCGGAATTAGTCACCTGGCTCCCTTACATGGCATATAAATAAACCACAAAACGATGCAATTTTCGCGACTCAAGGGAGAAAGAAAGCATGCTTTGGAAGATACATCCTTTGGTTCCCTCTGAAATGGTCATCGAGCTGGGTCGCATGACCTATTTGCGCAATTATGGAAAGGCTCCATGGCTGCCTTGCCCTTTTTTCATAGTCAAAGGAGGCGAAGAAACATTCATGGTAGACACCAGCGGGTCTGCCAAAGTCATGTCCAAGTTGAGAGTCGAGCCGGTGAGAGACCTCATGTCTCTTGACGAGGCTCTGGCCCGCGTGGATTTGATGCCTGAGGACATATCCTTGGTAGTTTTGACGCACTTAATGTACGACCATTGCGCTAACGCCAAGCTCCTGCCCCATGCCCGATTCGTGGTCCAAAAAAAAGAATTGGAATATGCCCAAAGCCCCTACCCTCTTTTTGCCGGAGCATATCAGTCGAACCTGAAAGCGGTTCTGCTTGGGTGTCGAAACGCGTAGCTGAAGTTATACCTCCCGGCATACATTTGGACATGCGGGAGGCGTATACAAGCGCCAAAAGAATAAAACACATTGCAGATATTATTATTCCCATGCATGATCCATTGCTTAAAGCCAAACCCCAAATCCCCGATTAAATTGCACGTGCTCTTTTCTTAGATGTTTAGGTGTAGATTGTCACAGTAAAGAGAGTCAAAATAGGGAAAAATTTTCAGAATAGATTGGCATCTGTCTAGATTGCAGGTGGTGGAGGGAGCCCTCAAGATGTAGCTTCCCTTCGTGATTGGCCTGTTGGAGAGCATCGAAGAGCGAAAGGCAAGAGTTATCGAATTAAATGGGCCTTTTCATTAAGCCTATAGCAGGAGGCAATCTCCGCCGGAATTGAGTTGTCAAGCTTCTGCCCGCCGATTTCGGACACGAAGCTTTCCCTCCGCGACTCAGGCGCAAGAAATGGGTCGCCTATCCAAAGAACCCTTTGGTGGCCCTCAACACGTCTTCCAGTATATCGGCAGCTACAACCATCGGGCGCCGTATCCAACCAACGGCTAGTGCGCCCGGTAGATGGGAAACTTAAAGAAGAATCAGACACCAGCGCTCAACACTGGCAGGAGCTCATGCTCAGCGTGGCCGGTATTGATCAGACCATCTGCCCACAATGCGGAAAAGAACACTCGTGCGCATGAATCTCTATGATCTCCTCATAGAAGCGCTGCCAGCCATCATGGACTCATCATTAGCCCTATACGCTATGATCCAAGAAAACCCCTTACTCTCCACGCCTCAAAGAGCGCTCTGGGATACCTGTGCCCTAAGCTATGCAATTTAAGCAATCATCGCTCCATTTTCTCAGTTACAAGTGCTCATTTTGCACTTACTCTCAATATTCCCCATACCAACTCCTCAAAAACCGGTCTGGCTTTATCACCCCCTTCTTATTGAATTCCCATGATTAAAAACCAAGCCAATCGGCAATAAAACAGCGATTTAATTCATCTCGTCGTTTATGAGAATGTGCTTTGCGACTCTCACAAACGCCTATTAGATATTTGCAACAGCACTTTTCAATTAGCCGTCATTGACATTGGCAAATAACTATAATACAAGCAGAGCAGCCCCTCTGATATAAGTGGTATCCTAAAGCCCCAACCAGGAATATCAAATAGCAGAGAGTGGGCTCAAAATGGGAAAGGATAAAATTGCTTTAGCATCTGGAGAGGATGTATTTGGGGGATCAATCTTCACAAAGTCAAGTAGCATTTTACTGCCAGGTATTTCGTTCCAATCTTCCTTACTCATGATCTTTATCCTGAGCATGGCAATATCATGTTTGTTCAGCTTTCTGGCCCTCCTTTGTTAAAATGCATTGACTTTGACAGTAAGACGTGCTACTTTTTAAATTAAAGATTCATTTGAAGAAATTCAAGGAGGAGCTACCAAATGAGAAGATTTATGGTTCTTGTGATCCTAGCTGCTTGTATCCCCTTTTACCCTCAATCCAGCTATGCACAATCCAGTGAAGAGCTGAAGGCCCTTAAAGAAGAAATAAAGGCGCTCAAAGAAGGCCAGAGGGCAATCCGGAAGGATCTTCAGGAAATTAAAATCCTACTGCGCGCAAGATGGGCACGACCTGCGTTCAAGGAGACAGTCATCAGCGTCAAGGGTGAACCGTTTAAAGGAAACAAAGACGCCAGACTTGCAATTATTGAATTTTTTGAATACCAGTGACCTTTCTGTGGCAAGCACGCCCGTGAGGCGCTGCCAAAGATTGAAAAGGATTACATCCTGACAGGGAAGGTAAAATATATCTTCATGGACTTTCCCCTGGAGTCAATCCACAAATCGGCATTTAAACTTGCTGAGGCTGCCAATTGCGCAGGCGAGCAGGGAAAGTACTGGGAGATGCACGACCGTTTCTTTGCCAATAAGAATGTACCGAAGCTTGAGGATTTATCTCTGCATGCCCAGGCGATCGGTCTTAATAAAGAAGCCTTTCAGCAGTGCCTTGACAAGGGAAAATTCGCTTCTGAAATCCGCAGAGACATATTGAAAGCTCGGAATGCAGCGGTGAGATCTACCCCCACTTTTCTATTAGGATTTGCCCAGTCGGACGGCAAGGTAAAAGCAGTGAAGATGATACGAGGAGCGCAGCCTTACGCTGTCTTTAAGCAAGCCATCGAGAGCCTCCTTTCCTCAAAAAAACAATAAGACCAAGCCTTGTAAATGTTTTCACATTCAAAATCGATCAGTTCGTTGAATCATCGAACATCAAAGGTAAGGTCAAAAATGGCTCTGCCGTTTTCATCCAATAAGCCCATATATTTTATATGAGCCGTGGACTACAACTTTATGATAGCTGCTATGGATCAAAGCAACTGAAAGGCCAAAAACTTATGATATGATTACCTTATGAGAATGCGCTTAGCCTTTCTCAAAAACGCCTATTACATATCAGCAACAGAGGGTTCAGTCTAACATGGCTGACAGTGAGAAGCTATGTACAGTTTCCGCTTCATGTTTCATATAAAATTGTGGTTGCCCATGCTGCTGCGTCAACTTCCGGGACGGAATTAAGGTCAAGAACTTTGTTTGATAATAGTCATCTTGTTAGTTAAACTCATTGATATTTTTCTCCTTAACCTCAATCCAAAGATCAAAAATCATCCAGCTTTTTGTAGTCAATTATGAGAATGGGTTGCCAGAAGGCGCCGATGTGAAGCCTCCGGACATAGTTTAATACGTCTTTGGAGGTTTGTTAGTTATAGTCGTTGATAACGTTAAATCATACAAAAAAACACTATATTCCACATTATGGCATTGGTACAGATGGCAAAGCTATCGGAGAAAAAATATAACCCAGCATTACTACTTCCGGGTAAGGAGGAAAAAATGGAACGGTTACTTAAGTTAGGGGTCTTTCTAATGGTTATGCCACTAGCTTTTGGATCGACTTTTGTTCAGGCCTTTAGCTCCGCTACTCATATTTACATTGCTGAGCAAGTTTTCCAGGATTGCAGACGGAAAATCGACCTGCATTACGGTAGTATCGAACCAGATCTGGCTTTATATTTAGAACAGCCGGAAAAATGGCCTACAGCATTTACGGACACCCACTATGACTATATCGATCTTAACCCTAATGCCTGGAGCCTCGCGCAGAAGGCTTTTGATAAAGGCTGGCGGACTCATAATGAATATTGGGGTGCTGACTATTATGCTCATATTGAGTATCCTCCTGGTAGCGGAATGGGTTATGTGATAGGCAAGGCTGAGATTCTTTCGGAACAGACTGGTCTGGAGCATGAATTTGCGCACTTTGCTATTGAAGTAGCCATAGACTTGCTTCTAAAAAATGACGATCCAAATCTTGGAGAAAAATTACTGAAGGCCAGTCTGCTTCGTTCCCGGGAAAATCGCCGTCTTCTGGTAAAAGTTTTTGTATGGGGAGAAAGGACTGACTGGGTAACCTTGGCATCGGCGGAATGGACCTTTCGCTATTTAGTTGCCCGATATGCCATTGCCTTCTTTTTACCAAGTCCCATAGACAAGCAGGTCTTGGCCTTATTAGGTGCCCAGCTAGCGCTGGAAATATATGGGATAGAGGTTTCACCAGACGAACTTCTTATGATACTGGAGAGTGCCATCAGTCTATGCCAAAATGATTACAAATCGGGCGGCCTGGGATATGTGCAACTAGCCATGATGGTTGCGGAAATCCGGCACGCGATGGTTTTAAGGTGATTTTTGTCAGGAAAATTTGGTGACAGAAAGTATCTCAAGATATTTTTATGTGGGCTGCTTGACGTTACCGAATTACTTGTCATGCCCAAATTATCAAATGCATTTTTCGAGACAAAAATGTCTATTTGGATAAAATTCGTATTTGCCAAAATCTGAGAATTGAATCTGTTATTTATTTTTAACGAGTTCATTGAGCTCATCTAGATTATCCCATCCAAGAGGCCGGATGCTCTCTTCAAGCTCTGAGATAATCTTCGTTGCTAGCTCATTAATTGGAGTGGGGATACCTAACGCCTTTCCCCTCTCCACCACATAACCTGAAAGCCAAGGTATTTCAGTCTTTCGTTTCCGCACTGCCAAGTCCCTCAATATACCTGTCTTGGTCTTCAGATTCCCCAGATCCTTCATGGCTGAGTCGCAAAGCGCTTGATACATTACCTTTTTGCTCTTTGTAGATCCCTGAAGGAAAGGTCGGATATCAAATTTAGTGTAAGACTCAAGTCGAATTCCTTCAGCCTTTGCTACATTCACGCATTCCAATACTGCCTCCACCAAGAGGTCCTTATATTTCTCATTTGTGATGATCTCGTACTTGGTGGCATCCACCATAGCTCCGATAGTTGCCTGGCAGAGCCATGCCAGCTTGCTCCACAGGTATCCATATATATTATTTGTAATAAAAGCTTGGCAAACAGACGAGAGCAAATCCCGAATCATATTTAATCTATTCGTTATACTCCCATCCAACTCACCCACGTAAACTTCCCCCTCGTTTCCTCTAAAGATCAGGCCTGGGCCATAGTAATTCGTGGAAAAGGAAACAAAAGCGCCCACTGTTCGATCGCCGCCGATACGGCTAGCTATACGGGGCGGGTTAATACCATTCTGAAGCGATACAACTATGGATTGATGCCCAAGATTGGGCATTAGAACATCGAGAGCGGCCTCTGTGTCCTGGGATTTCACAGCTAAAAAGACTAGTTCCAGCGGTCCTATTATCTGCTTAGGAAGGATAGCTTTGACGGGAATTGTCTCGTCACCACCGAATCCCGTAAAACTCAACCCGTGTGAATTCATCCTACCCACGTGCTCTTTAACTTTGTCCACTAGGATAACATCTTTTCCTGACTTAACCATAAAACCGCCAACGCTACCGCCGATAGCTCCTGCTCCATAAACGAGAATTTTCATAGTTACCTCATCTTAAGCAAATCATGTTCTTACAAATCCCTCTTAAATATCCCTCGAAAATTTAAGTACTGGCTGCCTCAACGACTGGTTTTAAAACGATGTTATGCCCAAATCGTTCTGGTCGCTTTACAAATGCCGCCTGAGGCATTTGGGTATTTAAGCGCTCAAAGTAGTTCCTACATAACTCCTCATAGATATAATCGTTTTTAATAATGCCTTAGCTTATTATCAGTATCTTATGGGCCAATGCAATCAAAGCTTTTTTTCCACTACAGACTGCCGGTTTATGACATTGGGCCAAAAGATAAGTTTTCATTGTGCGGGCATCAGCCCAAGAGGCTTCGGTCAGTGTTTGATGTAGATAGGAGATGCCTTTTCGACCCTTCCAGGAGTTGCATTTGCCATCGCTCTAATTATTGCCCAGATAGATACCAGCTCACGATGTCAGGTGCCCGGAAGAGGCAAAATCCATTATCGCTCCGATCTCAGCAATCATATTGTATGCCGTCACCAAACTCATGACTGGATGGTGAGCAGGCGCGCAATGCTTTCTTCAAAGGACAGATAAGCCTTTCTATTTCCTCGTAGTTCTCTTCAATCTTCTTCTCCACGAAGCTCTAAAACTCTCTCTTAGGCTAACTTTTTTATTGATGAAATCACACATGCAGCAATCTATATTTGTGGGCATCTAATACGCAACAAATTAAAAACCAAAGACAACAACCCGTTGTTCCTTATTTATTTCCTTATAGCCTCCAGGTTCAAAACACTCGTGTCTAAAGAAAATCATACTTCATCTTAACCTTATTTTCACCATTCATTGTGGCCCATAGAACCATGGATAACTCAATTTGCAATCATCCTTAATCCCTTTATTGAAATGAAGAAGAAAGAAATTATAATTGCACTCAACTTACACTATGCTTTATGCTGCAATCTAATTACCTCATGCCGTTCGGCGGAAAGATCGGCCGCTTCGATGATAGGCAATACTTGGCGAACATCCCGCCCATCAGACATGGGCGGACGATTTTCGCGGATGCAGGCCACGAACTCCTTCATTTGCAGCGTGTAGTTCCAAACTTCCTGGACACCTTCCCAGATCACTTTTTCATTGAATATCAATTTGGACATAGCTGCGCCAAATCGTGCTGATCCGGATGAGCGAAGATATGAATGTTCAATATGTAAAGACCCGTTAGTGCCAATGATGACTGCACGCTCGATGCGAGGAGTTCGGTTGTTCATGGAAAGCGTTGTGGTGGCCAATGTGCCATCATCAAAACCGATGACCACAGATGCTTCATCGATCCCCTCCAACTCGGGGATGTTCGAGTATCCTTCGGAGTATACGCGCACGGGCTTTTTCTTTCCTTTGAATAGCCAGAGCATATAGTCGATGGTGTGAGATCCTAGCGAAGAGTATACTAGTTGCCCGCTCATTTCCTTTATCCTCCGCCACGGAGGGTGATCGGAGCGCCTCATGAGCGAAAGATAAACGGCGCTAATAGGTTTTCCAATCTCATCTATCATCTCCCATGCAGTAAAGAGTGCCTTTATGTAGCGCCGACTTTGGGCAATCATGAGCTTGACCTTTGATCTATCTGAGGCAGCCACCATCCTATCAGCTTCCTCCATGGTGTTCGCCATTGGTTTCTCCACCATGATATGTTTTCCTGCCTCCGCAGCTTCAATGGTTATAGGCGCATGGAGATAGTTGGGCAAGGCCAGCACTACGGCCTCCACAGCTTGATTGGCTAACGCTTCGCGGTAGTCCTTGTAGTGGAATTCTGCACCATATTTTCTGGCGCACTGTTCAGCACGGTTGCCCTCAGAATCGACGGTTGCTACTAATCGCACTCCTCTTTCCTTTTTCTTCAGGTCTTTCAGGGCCTCTATATGAGTAATACCTATATTTCCACAGCCGATTATGGCTATTCCCAATTCATATTTCATTATAAAATCTCCTTTCGAAAATTAAAGACTCATTTCAAGAAGTATTTTATTCCAGATTTTGCATTTGAGAATCCTTTGCCTATATTACATTGATTTTTCATGGCCTAAAATTTCTTGTCTTTCGCCTAATATATTAATAAGAAAGAGCCTTTGCAGGCCATATCTTCATCCTCCAAAATTCAGTATAAGGTCTTTAACAAAACCCTCAAAAATTGCTCTTCGGATTTGATCCAGGCGCTGAAATCGAAATTCCGTCACTCCAATACCCGGTAAGATTGACCTCTAGTTTTTCATCCGCTTGATCTATCTTAGCATGATGATATAATTGGAGCCGACAATAATATTACAAAATCCATTGCCTATAAACTGCGTAATGAAGTCAATGTCATAAAATTCGATGTCGCGCAACATTTAATTGAGACTAAAGTTTGCCCCAAGAGATGATTCTTAATTAACTCCCACAGATGTTTTCGGGAGATTTTATAGAATATAGCCACCGCGGATACGCTATTAAATATGGGGTGTTTGCTTTTTTGGGTTAATCGATAAACTTAAATCATTTTTTTCTCCTGATTTCACAATGGTTTTTGCGGTAGACTGACTCATAGTAACGCTCCATAATTTGCTTGTTTTTGAAAATTTAATCATAACCATTTGAAGATGTGGAGCATTATTTAATTATTTGCCAAATACAACTAATATTAGTTGCTACAAATTTTACCATTTAGTTTAATAGTACTCACAATTGAGCAAAATCCGATAAAGAATTAGATACTTAAGGGAGAAGGTTACTATAAAATAAATTCTGAGCAACATCTTCTAGATTCAATTTTCTAAGTGTATCTCCAGTAGGTCTTCCTGTGCTAATGTCCCAACCCCTCAACCTGTAGTATTCATCCTTTGCTCTCTCAAAGGTCTCTTTCGGAACAGGTTTCAATACAGACACGGGCTCATTTTTTGCTTTTGGTTTCAATTCCTCCCCCGTCTTAAAATATGATGCATGAAGAGTATCTTTCTCTCTGGTCCGACCTTCTCTAACAGCGATGGATCTCATCAAGTTCCATACCCTCTCGCCAATACGATCCAGCTCGGCCTCAGTAATCTCTAGCCCTGTGACGGCTGAAAGAAGCTTACTTTCCACTGAAGTATCCCCTTTTCGATTGGAGGTAATCTGGCTCTGAACTATAGGATAGAGCCAATCGCAGAGGACCAGCAGATTGATCACAGCAGAGCGGTTCTGTGCATAAACAACCGCTTTGGCCTTGTAATCGTAAGTGCTGTGATCGATGGCCAATTCAGATCCAAAGATCTCCTCGGAGATTTCCATCGCTTTTTGAAGGGGAAGAGTATGGGGCTCGGGCCATCTCTGTCGTGACACCGACAGGTGCCGATAGGCGTGGTGATCGATCAACGGATCACGGGTATCTAAGGCCCACAACAATGCAATGGCGGGAAATTCCCGAACAGAGTTGTGCTCAGAATAACCGTGAGCTGGGTGAAATTTTTCGTAAACAGGCCATGCCCCTGGAATCTTATCGGCCGCTCGCGGAGCCCCCTCCGCCAGCAGATCACCGATTCCTCTTCGCTCTACAATGGTATTCAGTAAGGCGTTAAAAAATTCTCTGCTCCCGTACTTACTAAAAGGAATCCCCACATCCTTCTCGTTGATGATCCCCTGCCGGTACATCTCCAACAGCATATACAAAAATCCCCTGAGCTCGTGGACATCCACACCCTGCCGGTTCATTGATAACACAGAATCCCAAAAGACTGGACCCCATTCCTCGAGCTCTGGTTGATATGCAGAGGCCGGCTGATCATACCGGTACATCGAACAGTGGATCTGACTGTTTCCGACGCCGGGAACCTTGACAAATGCGAAACAGGGGATGGGACATCCAAAGCAGCCTGTATTCCGGACTCGATACCGCCGCAAAAACTCCTGACGGTATTGAGGATATTTGGGTCCTGTGGTCCATTCTTGCATAGGATTCCGGGCGGTAAGTCGTCGGACGCGATCAGAGATTTCCAACAGTTTGTCCGGCCTGGATATCTTGATGGCTTTCCGCCCCCGGACCCCGATGGCCTTAAGGTGTTTAGATCCCATGACCGCGCCGAAGCCGCTTTTTCCTGAAGCAAATCCCGTCTCAGAGACAATGGCCGCTAATCGCACCAGATTTTCTCCGGCCTTACCGATGCAAAGAACTTTGGCCCTGGAATCATGGCGGTCCAGCAGGATATTCTGGGTGGCATAGGTATCCATCCCCCACAGATCCCGGGCATCACGGATCTCGGCCTTTCCATCTTCAACCCAGAGGTAAACAGGCTCTTCGGACTTCCCATAGAGCACCAATGCATCAAAGCCCGCGTACTTCAACTCGGGACCAAACATGCCGCCAAGGCCTGATCGAGTCACAGACTCCCCTGGATATGTTGTGGGAGATCTTGCCATGAGCTCAAAGCGACCCGACCCTGGCGCCGCAGTGCCTGTGAGTGGACCCGTAGAAAGGATGAGATGATTGTCCGGTTCCAGTGCTCCTGCTTCCAGATCCATTTTATCCCAAATGATCTCAGAGGCCGTACCGATACCTCCGATGAACCGCTCCGCATATTCAGAAGTGGGCACTGTCTCTATAAGCCGCTTCGTAAGGTCGATCATTAATATTTTCCCCGCCCAGCCATAATGTTCGTTCATCCCGACACCCCCTCCCCGAATTTTCCTATTCCAAGTGCGCTCACTGGACACCACCGCACACATTGCGGGTTACCGCCGCAAAGATCGCATTTGACCGCGATTCCCCGCGAAGAGTCAACCAGTATCATACCAAAGGGACAGGCCTCCTCGCAGTTTGCACAGCCCGTGCACGTCTCTTCGTCCACGATCAACACCCCATCTTGATTTCTGATACTGATTGCACCCACCGGACAGGCCATCATGCAATACGGATGCGAGCACTGGTGGCAAACCCGCGGCTGGAATAAGCCCTCAAACGGCTCCCGATCCACTCGAAGCCGCGCCTTTTCCAGGTCGATGGCGCCCTCGTGGTGAAGAGAGCAAATGACTTCGCATGTCCTGCATCCCGCGCATGTGTCCGGGTTCGCAATCACAGCGCTCCTAGGACGGAAGTGAGTATCCACAAATTCCAACTCCATGGTCTCCTCCTTATACTGTTTGGTTCTTAGCGGTGCTTCCAGTTTTGGTTAAGTATACATAAACGGGCGGCTACTCAGTGTGCTGGAGCGTTGGGTCAAACAGATCACGCAGTCCGTCGCCAACGAAGTTTACCCCAGCGGCGGTAATCATAATGGCTAGGCCGGGGAAGGTGGCGATCCACCAGGCGTCACGAATGTAGTCTCGGCCGTCCGCGAGCATGTTGCCCCAGGTAGGTGTGGGAGGCTGAACGCCCAGCCCAAGGAAGCCCAGAGACGACTCCAGAAGGATCATTCGTGCGACCTCAAAAGAGGCCAGCACGAGCAATGGACTTAAGAGGTTCGGTAACAGGTGGTAATACATGATGCGGTAATCACGGGCGCCCAGAGCACGCGCCGCCAGCACAAACTCACGCTCTTGCAGCGAGAGCACCAGGCCTCGTACAGTCCGAGCATATACCGGCCAGGCCGTGATGGCGAACACAATGATGATGTTCCGCAGGGATGGACCCAGCAGCGCCACGATGGAGAGCGCCAGCAAGATGAAGGGAAAGGCCAGTTGCAGATCTACCAGGCGCATCACCACAATCTCGATCCAGCCTCGATAGAAACCCGCGAGCAAACCCAGCGTCAGGCCAAGCCCTGCAGATAAGATAACGGCGGGCAGGCTTACCGTCAGTGAGATACGGCTTCCGTAAATGATGCGGCTGAGAACATCGCGTCCCAGATGGTCGGTTCCCAGCCACATGGTTTGTCCCGAGCGCGGATGCACGAAGCCGGGTGGCTTAAGCCGCACCATAATATCCATGGCCACCGGCGGGCGTGGCGCCAACTTCTCGGCCCGCAGAGCCATCACCACTACAACTAGAATGATCGCTACACCAAGCAGGGTCAGCCGATGGCGCAAAAATCGGCGCCATAAGCGACGTGTACTCGGGATCTTTGACATAAGGTATGTCATTGAATACGTGGGTCCAAATAGGTGTACAACAAATCCACCAACCAGTTGACGAGGACTACACATAACGCACAGATGAAAACAGCAGTCTGCACCACCGGGTAGTCGCGCTGGTGGATCGCCGTTACGGCTATACTGCCTATCCCGGGCCAGGCAAAGACTGTTTCTGTAATGACTGCACCGCCGAGCAAATGGCCCACGCGCATGCCAAGTACCGTGACTAGAGGTATCAGCGCATTCATTAGTGCATGCCGCAACAGGACGACACTCTCGCGTAACCCCTTGGCGCGGGCTGTCCGCACATAATCCTGACTAAGTACCTCCAGCATGCTTGACCGGGTCAGGCGTATGGTCAAGCCGATGAGAATGACGCTAAGTGTGATCGACGGCAGGACTATGTACTCGGGTCCGCCCCTACCCGATACAGGCAGCCAACCAAGCTTCACACCGAAGACGACAATAAGCATCAGTCCAAGCCAGAACACAGGCATCGATTGGCCAAGCAGCGCAATGAACATCGATCCGTGGTCCCAGTAACTAAACCTTTTAATGGCTGACAGTATCCCGATGGGCATGCCAATGAGCAAGGCGATTAAGAATGCCCCAGCGGTTAGCTGCAACGTCGCCGGCAGCCTTTCGAGAACGCACTCCAGTGCCGGCCGCTGTGCGCGGATCGACATCCCGAAATCTCCGCGCACAGCATTGGCCAGGAATCGGGCGTATTGATGGTGCAACGGTAAGTCAAGCCCCATACTGTGGTGCAGCGCAGCAACCTGCTCCGGAGTGGCATATTCGCCGAGCATAATCGCTGCCGGGTCGCCGGGCGTGAGGTGCAGCAGAAAAAAGACGACAACGGTTACCAACCAGAGTAGCAGGATCGATTGCAGGCTGCGCCATGCCAAATATTGAGTAGTCATCGCGGTGAGCCCTTGTCACTGGGTACTGGTCACGACATCGATGGTACCCTTGGACCGATCACAGGGGCAAAAGACTATATCGATGCCATGGCATGATTTAGAGATGGCGGATGCCGACAAAAAGCTTACGCCTTAAGTGATGCATCGTGAAAAAACATGCGTTCGTCGCGCCCAACACCTCTCCAGTTCAGCTTCTTGTTGATCGCGAAGATATCCGGTTGCTCATAAGTCCAGATCCATGGGCATTCATCCCACACGATCTCTTGTGCCTGATGGTATAGCGCCTTTACCTTCTTGACATCGAAGACCATGGCAGCCTCTGCGATCAGCCGATCGACTTCTGGGTTCCTGCACCCTAGATGGCGCGAGGATGAAGAGTGATAGTAAGACGACATCTGTGCATCTGGCTCGCCGTTGCTTGTGCCCATGCCATATAAATAACCATCGTACTTGCTCTTTTTAAACTTGGTGATCTCAGAGACAAAGGTGCCCCAGGGTGGGTTCTCGAACTTCACATTTAATCCCACCGCCGACAGGTAGCTGGCAATTGCCTCTCCCACCTGCCTGTCCAGCACGTAGCGGCCATGGGGCGCGCCGAAATTTAATGTGACGCCAATCGCCCCGGCTTGGGCCAGCAACTTCCTCGCGCGCTCGGGGTCATACTTGTACGGAGACAGGCCCGGATGTGCGGCAAAGACCCCTTGCGATAATGGCGCTGTTGCTACCTGCATCATCCCCCCCATGATGCCCTTGGTGATCGCCTCTTTGTCGATGGCATAGTTCATTGCCTGACGCACGCGCTTATCGTTGAACGGTTCGCGGTCACATTGCAGCGATACGAAGATCACGCGGTTAGTAGGCGACAATATGACTTTAAGGTTTGGGTTGGCCCGCAATCGTGGGATCTTGTCCGGTGGCACGTTGTTGATCATCATGACTTCGCCGGTTTCCAGCGAGGCCACACGCGTGCCGGTTTCTTTGATAAAACGAACGCGCAGTCGCTTTAGCTTCGCTTTCTTGCCCCAGTAGTCAGGGTTAGCCTCCATAAGCACATACTCGCCCGGCCGGTACTCCACGAACTTGAACTGACCGGTGCCTACTGGGTTAGCAGATAATTTGGTGCCCAATTCCCGCACGGCACGTGGGGAAACCATATAGGTTATGTGGGTATCACGCAGTAGGGGTCTGTTAGGCTTCTCGGTAATCAGGTCTATGGTGTGCGCATCGTGGATTTTGAAATCTTTGACTGGCTCCATCCGGCTTTTCGAAGGATGGCGTGAGGTCGGCGCAGCTAATTCTTTGATAGAAAATTTAACCGATTCAGCAGTGAAGTCCTCACCGTTGTGGAACTTGACACCCTTGCGAAGGTGCCAGCGCAAAGCAGTAGGAGTGACCTGCTCCCACTTCTCGGCCAACAAGGGGATCGGGTTGGTGTCTTTGTCAAAAAAGATGGCGGTTTGATACATATGATGGAAGATGGACCAACCGATGACACCGCCTTCAACTCGGGGGTCCATATGCCCCGGATCGCCGGAAAAACCAACGACAAGCTCCTCTCCAGGTCCTTTCGCTGACGATATCCTGGTGCCAACTCCGCTCAAGACCCCGGTTGCTGCTGCGACCCCAGAGTACTTTAAGAAATCTCTCCTGCTTAGTCCCTTTCCTGATTTGCCTTTCATTTTTTTCTCTTTTTTAGACATTAACCGGATCAAAATCAAGAAATTTCTAACGTTTAAGTTCTAAGGCCTACTTCTAGATAAAGATACGATTATCTCTCCTTCTTTCTCATATCGAAAAACAGAATCTTTCGTTCCACATGATTGCCAAATCTTTAACAAAAGCCTCATTTCTCTCATTTTTTGAAAAGGCTTTTGTTCCCGATAACGGTTTTTAGGTAAATCACCTCCTTTCGGGCGAGTAGATACTCCTGGAAATTGGCAATGCCACCGCACTCATCAGGCCCACTCAAGCCAGCGTAATACCTTAGCCGCCGGCAGTCTTCTTCTCCAATTTTTGTTCTTTCAGCACCTCAATCAGCGACTTCAGGCCGTGCACCAGGGTGAGTGCGCCCGTGTGGAAGGAGGCAGCCTGAAGCGTCTCCACAATTTCTTCTTTGGTCGCACCAAGGCGCAAAGCCCGCTTGATGTGGTTTCCAATACCGAAATCCTCGCGCTCCACCGCCAGGGCAGCCACGGTGATCAACTCTTTGAACTTCAAAGGAAGATGGACGCTACGCGCTCCGACTGTTTCGTAGAGGGCACTGTAAGCCTCCAGGAACTCAAGGTCAATATCGCCCATGAAGCGCAGCCAGAAGGGTGAATACCCGCGCTTCTCCTCGGCCCGTCTGACAACCTCTTCTACTCGATCTACCCCGGCGCCTCCGCCTTCGCGGCGGGTGCTCTTGTGCGGGTTCCTTTTCTCCATTTCTCGTACACTCCTTTCTCTGTTTAATGCAAGAACCGCTAGCTATCAATTTTGCTGCCGCAATCTTCATCAGCACGGCTGGGGCAAGCTGTTCGCCGTGGGTTTCTCCTAAAAAAATGATACGCTATTCCCCAATTATGGAGAGAATAAGGTCTTTCGCGGGTGCTTTTTCATGGCGAACTACTTACAGAACGTGGACAGCTACAAAGCGTGAACAATTCACAGATTAACACTACATGAAAGATGGTATCACCAACTCACTACCACTATCTTATGCTGATAATACTCTCATGACATAAATGAATATCGATTGTCAAATGAAAAAACTGTCAAAGTTATATAAATATAGTTTCTAAGGATTTGGCCAAGGCACTCTTCCTGCCGATTCGCCTCCGTCCACGCGAAAATCGGCTCCTGTTATCCAATCTGCCTCTTCCGAAGCCAAAAATACCGCCATATTGGCGATATCTTCAGGCCCACCGGGTCGACGCAGCAGGATTCTGGGAAGTATTGACTCTTTAAATCGCTTCAGCTCTGGGGTATCGAACTTCTTAACCTCCACGAATCCAACAGAAATGCTGTTCACGTTAATGTTATAAGGTGCAAGCTCGAGGGATAGAGTCTTGCACAAAAGTATGAGGCCAGCCTTGGATGCGCAATAAGCAGCCTCACCAAGGCGCCCAGAATGCCCCGCCCCCGATGCGATTCCGATGATTCGGCCTCCAACACCCCTTTCGATCATTTTATTGGCAGCGGCCCGGGATGCATAGAACGCACCGCTAAGGTTGGTGCCTATTATGCGGTTCCAGTCCTCGTCGGTCATTTGCACAACCTCTTTGAGATAGCTACTACCCTTAATGCCCGCATTGCAGACAAGTATATCCAGCCGTCCATTGAAGGCCTGAGTCGCTTTTTCCACCATCATATCCACCTGGCTGGAGCTTGCCACATTAGCCTTTATGGCGATGGACTGTCTTCCCATCTTGCGAATATCTGCACAAACTTCCTCAGCTTTTGCCATACTGGTATGATAATTTACAGCAACATCTGCACCGGACCTGGCGAGCCTAAGCGCAATCGCCCTTCCAATCCCTCTACTGGCCCCTGTCACTATGGCGGCTTTTCCGTCAAGCTTGATTTCCATGAGTTCCTCCTTTAATAAACAAAATTCAAATCCTTATATGGATTCTCCATGCTAAATTGGAAATTACTTAATATGTACAGGGCAGGTCGTGTCCGGTTTACTTTACAATAAAATCAAGTAGTTACAAACACAGATGAAATACTACAGCTGCTAGTATTCTAAATCATCGAATGCAAGGATCCAAATAGGGGTATAAAATATCCACGAACCAGTTAATTAACAACACATTGACAGACAAGATGAAAACGGCTGCCTGCACCACCGGGTAGTCGAGCTGTTAGATGGCCATTACGGTGACCATGCCTAACCAAGGCCATGCAAAGACGGTTTTTGTAATGACTGCATCGCCGAGCAGGACGCCCATGCGCATTCCAAAAACTGTGACCAGAGGTATCAGCGCATTTCTCAATGCATGGCGCAATAGCACTACATGTTCGCGTAACCCTTTAGCGCGGGCCATCCGCACGTAATCCTGTCTCACCCTTCAAGCAGGCTTGACCGGGTCAGGCATATGGTCAAGCCGATGAGAATGACGCTCGGCGTAATAGACGGCAGGACTATGTGCTCGGCCCCGCCCCTACCCGATACAGGCAGCCAACCAAGCTTCACACCGAAGACGACAATAAGCATCAGTCCAAGCCAGAACACAGGCATCGATTGGCCAAGCAGCGCAATGAACATCGATTCGTGGTCCCAGTAACTAATCCTTTTCAATGGCTGACAGGGTACCGATGGGCATGCCAATGAGCAAGGCGATTAACAACGCCCCAGCGGTCAGCTGCAACGTCGCCGGCAGCCGTTCGAGAACGCACTCCAGTGCCGGCCGCTGTGCGCGGATCGACATCCCGAGATCTCCGCGCACAGCGTTGGCCAGGAATCGGGCGTATTGATGGTGCAACAATAGGTCAAGCCCCATACTGTAGTGCAGCGCAGCAACCTGCTCCGGAGTGGCATATTCGCCGAGCATAATCGCTGCC
>CAZTAS010000055.1:0-30737 GCA_964611635.1 uncultured Thermodesulfobacteriota bacterium | reverse complement strand
AGGGAAATAGCCGTAAAAAGCCGGGGGCGGGGTTGCCCCCGCCCCTCAAGTGTTCAATAAAATTGAGGAGGGTTTAAGGAGCGTACTTATGAGCCTGGTTTCCTCTCCAGCAGCTCGACGATTTCACCTGACGGGCCGCGAAAGAAAGCGATCTTCAAGCCGGGCGCGGTCTCCGTGGGCTCCATGATAAACGCGACCCCCTGCGCACGCATCTTCTGGTAAATCTGATCTAAATCATCTACTTGGATACCAAAATGAGCCAGGCCGAATCTGGTATACAGCTCTGTCTCACCCGGCGCCCTGCCGCTCAGGTTGATGGTGATACCATTGAGATCAAGCCTGATGGTGGGGGCGCCGCGCAGGTCTACGCGGGCGAATTCTCGGACTCCGAACATCTCCTTGTAAAATTTCGCCGCCTCTTCCAGATCCTGACACTTCATATGCAGGTGATCTAAACTAAATGCCATCGCTTTTCCTCCTGAAAAAATAAAATTTTCATTCTCAACACTGGTGCCTGAGATGATCTATTGCCCCAGCCCTCGATAGGAGTATACAGGAAATACAAGAACCGATCAAGGACTGAATTAATTTATAATATTAGCACCCAGTTCTTAGTCCACGTCTCTAAGGCAGGCGGTATGCTCCCATCGAGTGTTATTAATATCCATTTCGATAATAATGTATTGCATGGCATTAAAATCAACGCCCCAATGAGGTGCGGAGGGATAGAGCTTGATGAAAAGGGGATTTTTATGTTAAAGATAACCTAGAAAATAACTTGTGGCACGGCCTTCCAGGCCGTGAATAATCACGGGCAAGATGCCCGTGCCACGATATTTTCATGGTCCGAGGGATCAGCCCCTTCATGAAAATTAGTTGAAATAAGCGCAGGGAGATAATAAGATACGATTCAACATGGTTATATAACCAGGCGACGAAGGTGGATATACCCTCTATGTCCCGTTTTTGCCCGAAATTAGAGGAGATGAATTATTGAGTGCCAAATGGAAGCACCCCGGTGGAAAGCTGAGAGAACGAGGGGCGGGCAGCCTCACCGATGAAGAACTTTTGGCTATTCTGATCTCAACCGGCATTCGAGAAAAACCAGCAGAGAAAATCGCTGGAGAGATACTTGAAAGATTCGGTTCGCTTGAGGGGCTTGCAAATAAGCCGCTTGAGGCGTTGTTGGAAATCAAAGGATTATCCGATGTTAAAATCATCCGCATTGCTGCTGCTTTTGAATTAGCACGCCGTCTTAAAAAGTGAATGAGAAAATCTCCGCAATGAAAAAACAAACGAAACTCACTGAAAAGGCTTCACGTATTCCAGAGACGCGAGAGGCGCATTGGGATGAAGTCATATCACAATATCTGAGAGAGATCGAGCCACTTAATAAAGAAGCAGGACGCTCTAATCGCTTTTCTATGCTTCTACAGCAACTTCTCAGTGTTCAACCAAACTTCATCGAGGATTACTGCTCAGGCATTGAAAAATATATAAAGGCCAAACAGAAGGATCGTATCCTTAAGGGCGAAGCCGATAACCTCTTTGGAAACGTAATTATCGAGTTTGAGTCCAACATTCCTAAAAAGCGTTCCGAAGCAGAAGGGCAACTCCGACGCTACGTTGCCATTCTATGGTCGGAAGAATCTCCTGAAGCCCGCACTCCTTATCTCTGCATCGCAACAGATGGGGTTCGCTTTGTTACCTATTCACCGACGCTAATAAATGGGCCATCGAGAGATGTAGAACCCGCTGATGTGCACCTTAATATGCTCGAAGAGGAGGACTGGACAAAACTAAAACCCTATCAGATTTTTTACTGGCTCGATCGCTATTTCCTCCGCAAGGAGATTCTGCATCCGACAAGCGAGACAATAGTGCGCGATTTCGGAGTAAAAAGCCATGCGTTTCAGACCACGACCAATGCGCTCCTAGGGTTATGGACAGATATCAAAACAGGAAGCGCATTTACAGTAATATATGATGGCTGGGAGAAATATCTACGCATAGTATACGGCAGCGAAGTTGCGGGTGATGAGCTTTTTGTCCGTCACACATACCTGGCAACTCTGGCGAAACTTATGTCCTGGATGCGCATTGGAGAAAACAAAAGTTTGCCCGAAGACTCGCAAATCGTCAAGATGCTCGAAGGGCGATTATTCAAAGAGCAAGGGATTGAAAATTTCATTGAAGAGGATTTTTTCTCATGGCCAGCGCGCGATATAGCTGTGAAAATAAGTGTAAGCGCTGTTCGCTGGTTATTCAGTCTATTGCAGAATTACAATCTGCGCGAACTTTCGGAAGATGTTTTGAAATCTCTTTATCAGGAACTCGTAGACCCTGAGACACGGCATGACCTTGGTGAGTTTTACACCCCTGATTGGCTCGCACACCGTATAGTCCGCAAATTGCTCGAGATCAACCCGCGCGGCGCTGTGCTCGACCCTGCCTGTGGTTCCGGGACATTCCTCTATCTTGCGATTAAAGAAAAGCGCGAAAGGCTGGGAGATTCTCTGGATACATTGCGCCATATTTTAGACTCAGTGTATGGCGCGGACATTCATCCGCTCGCGGTAATCATCGCAAAAACAAACTATATTCTTGCCCTTGGAGATTTGATGAAGAAGAGGAAAGGAATTGTTACCATTCCAATTTACCTTTCCGACACAATCAGATTGCCCGAAGAAGTATCAAAAAGGACTCTTTGGATGAGTTTGCCTTGTTACAGAGTAGAACTGGATGAGCGCGAAATTCATCTTCCTGAAGAGCTCCTTGAGGATCTTTCTCTTTATGACCAAGCCATTGAACTGACAAAGGAATTTGCAAAACAAAACAAGGGCATGAGTATTACACTTGAACCTTTCCAAAATTTCCTCTCTGCTCAGCGTTTCCCCAATAGCAATAATATTGAACTCGTTAAGGCACTTTTCGACATAGCTGAGCAACTTAAAGAATTTATTGATAAAAACCGCGACACTATTTGGGCCTTTGTTCTGAAAAATATCTTTAAACCACTATTTTTTCAAAATAGGTTTGATTTCATACTGGGAAACCCACCATGGATTGCATTCAGGTATATGGAATCTACTTATCAGGCTTTTCTTAAAAGACAAATAACAGAGGAGTATGGATTGCTCGCGGGACGGGGAGAACTCATTACACATCTTGAAATTGCAACACTTTTTCTTGTGCGCTCAGCAGACCTGTATCTAAAGACGAATGGTACAATAGCCTTTGTCTTGCCCAGGAGCTTATTCAACGCAGACCAACATGATGGATTGAGAAAACACGGATTCAAATTCACCAGAGATGCGGGAAAAAAATTCGGAGAAGAAAGAGAATATCTTTCATGGCAAGAGCTTTGGGACTGCGAGGATATTGAACCCCTTTTCAATGTTCCTGCCTGTGTGCTGATAGCAGACAAGATCAAAACAGGGGGAATTGAGTATCCAATAAATGGACAAATTCTTAGAGGAAAACTGGAACGAAAGAACTGCTCACTTGATGAAGCTGAAAGAATTATTGAAGTGGAAAAAGCTGATTATTATCTTCACACACGAGGCAAGCGATCCTTCTGGGCAATGGCCAAACCTGAGAAGTCTCAATCACAGAGTTACTACAGGGAAAGATTTTTCCAGGGTGCAACGATTGTGCCTCGTTCTTTTTGGTTCGTGCAAGTGAAACCATCGCAGGTTGGATTTAATCCTGATCTACCGCCGCTGGAAACTGCCGATCGAGCGATAAAAGAAGCTAAAAAGGATTACAAAAGCGTATTCTTAAAGGACAATGTGGAAGGCCGTTTCCTTTATGCTACTCTTCTCTCTACCGACCTGCTTCCCTTCGGCTATCTTGATTACCGCTTGGTTGTTCTTCCAATAGAGCCGAAAAGGGACCAATATAAACTCATTGACGCAAACGATGCTCGCGAACGGGGCTTTCTCCATCTTGCGCGGTGGCTGGAAAAAGTAGAATATGAGTGGGCGCAGCGTCGCGGTGAAAAAGCAGAGCGATTTACTGCTCTGGGCTGGTTAGATTACAGAAGGAAACTTACTGTACAGAATCCTCAAGCAATGTATCGTGTTATTTACAACACTTCAGGCACATATCTGGCGGCGGCTGTGGTTGAAAACGAGCCGATAGAATTCGAAATCAACGGGCAGCGAATTGTCACAGGTGGATTTATTGTTGACTATAAAACTTATTTTTACGAAACAGCCATATATCAAGAAGCATTTTATTTGTGCGCAATATTCAATGCACCTTTGATTGACCAGTTGATAAAGCCGATGCAAAGTCGCGGCCTGTGGGGCCCGCGAGACATTTGCAAAAAAGTTCTTGAGCTGCCCATCCCTCAGTTTAACAAAAACAATTCAACGCATATTCGGCTGGCAGAGCTGGGTAAGGAATGCAGCGAGAAAGTAAAGATATGGCTGGCAAGTGGCGGAGCGGGGAAGATTAAGAGCATTGGCAAGCTGCGCAGCATGGTACGAGCAATGTTAAAGGACGAGTTGGAAGAGATTGATGTGCTGGTCAGGGATATAATTGGATATAAATAATGAAGACCAGTGCACGTATCCACATACCCAATGAAAAAATAGCTGATTTTTGCCGGAAATGGAAAATCCGCGAGTTATCCCTGTTCGGTTCTGTGCTCCGGGATGACTTCGGGCCGGAAAGCGACATTGATGTGCTGGTCACCTTTATACCTGAAGCCAGGCATGGTCTGTTCGCTCTCGTCCGCATGCAGGACGAACTCAAAGGGATATTCGGGCGTAAGGTTAACTTGATCAGCCGTCGGGGTGTTGAAGCAAGCCGGAATTATATTCGCCGCAAGGCCATTTTAGATTCGGCGGAGATTATTTATGAAGCGTGATAAAGAATATTTGATGGACATTGTGGGCGGCGGCAACACCTCAAAACATGATCACTCCGGGCCTGTGTACGAAATTCCACCCTCATAAATATCCCGCCTGTCCACGACCCGCACGGCCTTGCCGCCGGTGCTCTCCAGGGCTCCTGGCTTGAGCAGCTCAACTTCAGGGGTAACGAGGAGTTCCTCGCGAAGGTGTTTTGCGACCCGCTGGCGGATGTTTTCCATCTCTTTCCGGTCACCCAGGAAAAACCTCTCCTGAACTTCCACCGCAACAGTCATTATATCCGTGTAGTCTTTTCTCTCCAGGATGATCTGGTAATTGTTTCCCGCCTCTTCCATGCCCAGGAGCACCTGCTCAACCTGGATGGGAAAAATATTCACGCCCTTGATTATGAACATGTCATCAGCCCGACCGGTGATGCGGCGGATACGTCGATGCCGGCGCCCGCAACCGCAAATGCCCGGGCAAAACGAAGTCAGGTCCCCGGTCCGGTAGCGGAGCAGAGGCATGGCCTCCCGGCCGAGGGAGGTCATCACCAGTTCTCCCTCAGCGCCTTCTTCCACGGGCTTTCCGGTTTTAGGGTCAATAATTTCGGGCAGATAAGCATCTTCCCAGATGTGCATCCCATCTTTGGCGATACACTCGAAGGCACCGCCGGGGCCGTACATCTCCGAAAGGCCATAGGAGTTGAAAGCGTCCACGCCGTATATTTCTTCCACTTTGCGGCGGACTTGCTCTGAGTGGGGCTCCGCCCCCAGATGCGCAATGCGGAGGGAGAGCTCTTTGCGGGGATCAATGCCCATTGCACTCAATGCATTAGCTAAGTAAAGAGCGTAGCTGGGTATACTGTGAATGACAGTCGTCTCAAATTCGCGCATCATCTGGATTTGCCGCCGGGTGTTGCCGGAACCGATGGGAATGGTGAAAATGCCCAGACGCTCCGCCGCATAGTGAAACCCAAGGCCGCCCGTAAAGAGGCCATATCCCGTCATATTCTGGAAGACATCACCCTGCCTGACACCGGTCATTACCAAGCAACGTGCCACCAGGTCCGTCCATTGATCCAGATCGGCCCTGCTGTATAAGATCACAGTTGGACGCCCGGTGGTCCCGGTGGAGGCGTGCAGGCGGATAACGCGTTCCTTCGGGACCGTCAGAAACCCGAATGGATAGGCCTGCCTGAGGTCGTTTTTAGTGGTGAGAGGGAGTTTGTGCAAATCACCAAGCGTGCGAATATCCTCAGGTTCGAGGCCCATCTGCTGAAAACGCTCCCGGTAAAAAGGAGAACGGGATGCCGCGAGGACAGCCTCCTTGAGTCTTTTCAGTTGCAACTCGCGAATGAGGCCGTCTTCCATCATTTCGAGCTCTTTCTGCCAGTACATGTGTCAACTCCCAGGTTCATGTTGTTTCCCTATGCTTTATAAAAGCAATCGTCATGCCGGGGGCGGCACCCTCGGCGGATGAAAATCCCCCCTCGCCCCCCTTTTTCAAAGGGGGGGACCACTTTCGGAGCTTTTTGAATTCCCCCTTTCGTAAAGGGGGGTTGGGGGGGATTTAAAGGTATTTTCTAACTAAATAGAGCTGATGTCAACCAGTTCCATCCCACATTTCCGGCTCAAAGTCATAAAAGGCATTGACAGGACTCGATAAAAAGGCTATTTTCAAAGTAAAACCCAGGAATCGAGAGGAAATCGCATGATGAAAATATTACTTCACGTTTGCTGTGCACCTTGCTCAATCTATCCCATCAAGCGTCTCAAGGAGAACAATATGGAGGTAGTGGGCTATTTTTATAATCCGAACATTCATCCCTACCAGGAATACAAGCGGCGGAGGGACGCTGTGCAGGGCTATGCCGATCTTGTTCAACTCCCAGTAATTTATCGGGACGAATACAAGCTGGAGGAGTTTCTTCAAAATGTTGTTTTCAGGGAAAAAGAAAGATGCCGCTACTGTTACCATTCCCGGATGGAGTCAGCCGCCAGGGCTGCTGCTCAGGAGAAAATCCCACAGTTCACCTCCACGCTACTTTACAGTCGACACCAAAGCCATCAATTGATTAAAGAGATGGGGGAGTCGCTGGCCAAACAATATGGTCTGAAGTTTTATTATGAGGACTTTCGAAAGGGATGGAACGAGGGCATAGAGACCAGTAAGAAGCTCAGCATTTACCGACAACAATATTGCGGATGCATATACAGCGAAAAGGAACGATATATTAAGGCTGGTAAACTCCTGCCGAATAATGATCCCTTGCCGCCAAAGGTCGTCCTGATACAGCCAGGTGAGAAGCAGAGGCATCGTGAAGGAAAAAGAAAACGCGGGCACAGGAACGGGACATGATCCATCCGGCCTTTAATGAAAAAACGATTTTCAACACGAAGGCCTCTACACCTTTCATGTGGTGATAAATATTTAACTGCCCTGCTTCCGATAATGCTTCCAGTACCTGATCGTAAATCAAGGTTAATGGAATTGTTTTTAAGGGTTTGAGGATGCATTTTTAATCATGAACTAAACCAAGCGCCGCTTGAATGAATGTATCCTTATGAACGCTAAGTTTTACATTCTTCTTTGGATCTGAATAACATGAGCGAGTTGGGAAAACTTCTTATCATAACAGGTCTGGTGCTTGCCGCAATCGGGGCGATCTTTGTGTTTGGCACCAAGATCCCATGGCTGGGCAGACTACCCGGGGATTTCGTAATCCAGCGCCCCCATCTCCGCTTTTATTTTCCTCTGACGACCTGCGTGCTGATCAGCATAATTCTCTCTCTCTTCTTTTATCTTTTCCGCAGGTAAACTCCAGATCAGTTGTAGAAAAACCGAATTGAGGAATTCTTTTAATCAAATAAATCAGTTGGAGGAATTGTATCGGAGGATGACCTCCTGCGCCACTATGGAATCAATGGTTCACCGGGCGCAGGTAACTAAGAAAGTTGCTTGGCTTGAGTTCTGGACATAATTCTTGTTGGCTCAATGATCGCATCACACGGGGCCTCAGAGTAACCGCAAAACAGGATCATCCTGTGGCGGTGGTGGCTCCGTCCCAGGGCCTAACGCGCACGAGTACTTAAATGCTCCAGAGGTCTATCCAAAGTCTTGATTGGATATAGATAGAAGTAAGTTGTTATTGTCCCCGGGCCTCTTTTATGAGTTGGATGACCTGGCTTACCGTTTGGGTAATTGCCTGGTAGTCTTTATTTTCGAGAATCTCTTTGGAAATGAGTTTGCTTCCCATGCCAAGCACTGATGCGCCTGCCTTAATCCATGAGGTTATCGATTCTTTTGTGGGCTCGACACCGCCTGTGACCAGCACAGTTGTCCAGGGTGAGGGGCCTCTTATTGCCTTTATGAATGAGGGCTTCAGCAGATCGCCAGGAAAGATTTTGGGTAGTTCGCAACCCAATTCTTCAGCGGTCTGGAGTTCCGTGAGAGTGGCGCAGCCGGGGGAGTAGGGTATCTTGCGGCGGTTGCAAACTCGTGCCACATCGGGGCAGAGCACCTGGGAGACTATAAAGTCCGCGCCATACATGATAAACTGGGAAGCTATGGCTGGGTCATTGACCGAGCCAGCTCCAAGCATGATTGATGGATCTGCCTGCAAGAAATTTTGTTTGACGACTTTGAAGACATCGATGGCGAAATCGCCGCGGTTGGTAAACTCAACCACTCTTGCGCCACCCGCTGCACATGCTTCTACCACCTTTATGGCCACCTGAGGGTCAGGGTGGTGGAAAAGAGGTATAAGTCCTATCTCATACATGGCGTTGAGCACTTCTAATCTTGTGTGAGTAGCCAATTTATTTACCTCCTTATTTTCTTGTCATTTATTTCCGGGATACCCTGCATGATGCGTCACCGGTCTTTAGCTTTTCCACTTCAGGAACGGTTACCTGGTTGAAATCCTCTTTATCGACGATTTAGCTTATTTTGTACGAGAGTCCACCAGCATTTTACTTCTTTAAACTCATTTTCGATAGTTAAAAAAATTAATGTTCTTTGAAAACAATAAGATACAGGCGCAAATTCCTTTTGTGTTATTGCATATAATTTCCGGTCAACAGTAATGATAACCGTGGATGTTGTTGAATCCCGGCCACCTGAGAAGCGCTATACGCAGAGCCCACATAATCCGTACGGATAATGTACCGCTTGTCGTCAAGCTCAATCTCCAATAGGCGGCGCATCCGGCAGTGAACGATAAACTTAAAGGGTGCCTCTGTATCATCGGCCAAAGGCTCCAGGTCTTTTGGCTTATCATTCCGAGGTCGGCCACTACGATCACACGCCGAATCTGGAAGCGTTTGTACAGATGCTGCAGCTCAAACTGCTTAAATTCCTATGCCTAAACTTCATGGAGCCACTGGCTGCCATGCAGGTTGCTGGCCGACTTGATCAGGCGCTGGAGCGCCAGAGCAAAAGGTCACTCGCTCTACATCGAAAGTAAATGCGAGCTTTGTGTACGAGCCTGTCCAGGATCTATGGTAGATCTTGACGCTGCTACAAACGCCCGAAGACAAGCGGATGTCCCCAGAGTTTTATAAGCCTTGACATCTGGCTTGCGGGAGGGCAAAAAGGTGCTCCTGAAACCATTGCCCCTTTTGCATATGCTTAATGTGGGGGCTGAAGCTTACGATATCAGCATTGCTCGCTGTCGCAGGTAGCTCCGAAGGACATAGATTTGATCGTCAGGGCGAAAGGCGCCTTGCAGGAGTCCATATGTATAGAATTGTTGAATCTACTGGAAATCCACCATATCGCTCTTGCATCCGGGAACATTTTTCATATGGCAAGGATTCACCAACTTAACTTCTAAACCTCGCTCTTCAAGGATTTCAAAAAACAGTATCCAGTATATTCTCCTGGATTCCATCGCAGCGGTTTTGATGTTGCTATGCGCCAGCCAATCGGCCAGGGCGCAAAGATCAGCATTAAAGGAACCGAACATACGCATCCCCTGTACCTCTGGATTGCGGCTTTCGAGGATTGCGATATAATGAGACTCAGCGCCAACATCATTCCTCCAGCGCAAAGATGGACTGGGTTGAAATCTGGCGGAAGCGAGCATGGTCGGTTTTTGCTGCATCATTGATGACCTTGAAACTCGTGCTCTTCACTCTCCTCTCAACCGTGGGTCTAAGATATCTCGAAGACCATCGCCCACAAAATTAAAGCTCATCACGGTTAGCATGATTGCTAATCCTGGAAAGGTGGCCACCCACCACTCACCCGAAACAATGAAAGCACGGCCTTCCGCGATCATCTGTCCCCATTCCGGCACAGGTGGCTGGGCACCAAGACCCAGGAAGCTGAGGCCTGATACTGTCAGAATGGCCGAGCCTAAACCCAGGGTCGCCTGAACGATAATGGGTGACAGAATATTGGGAAGAATATGAATGAAAATGACTCGATGGCTCTTAGCTCCAAGTGAAATCGAAGCTGTAACAAAGATTTGCTCTTTGACATAGAGCGTGGAGGCGCGGGCAATGCGGGCATAGATTGGAATCTGCACGAAGCCTACAGCATAGATTGCGCTTCTGATGCCTGGCCCGAGAGCTGCGGCGATAACCATCGCTAAAATTAGTGAGGGGAAAGACATAATTAAGTCCATGACCCTCATAAGAAGTTCATCTGTTTTTCCCCCAAAGAAACCCGCCATCACGCCCAAGGATACTCCAAATAATGAGCCAATTAACACACAACTGATGGCGATTATTACCGATACCTTGGAACCATGAACAATGCGGGAAAACATGTCGCGCCCAAGAGAGTCAGTGCCAAAGAAATGCCCGATCCCCGGTTTCTCAAGCTTTTTTGAGAGGTCTATGCGGATGGGATCGTACGATGTGAACTGTTTCGGGAAAAAGGTCATAAACAAAAGAGCCATGATAATGAGACAGCCTAAAACGACCAGCGAGTTTTTTGTCAATTTTTTAACCATAGCTTATCTTTGCTGTTTGCACTGGGCGCTTTATCGAGGTCCAAACAGACGAATCCTCGGGTCGACAATGGCGTAGAGAATGTCCACCAGAAGATTAACACCGGTGTAAATCACCGTTGCGAATAGTGCTAGCCCCTGGATTGGTGTATAGTCTAACCATGAGATGGAGTCCACCACATAACGCCCCATACCAGGCCATGAGAAGATGGTTTCGGTAAGCACCGCGCCATTTAAGAGGATGCCGAAGTTAATCCCAAGAACCGTCAAAAGCGGAATGATGGCATTTCTGAACGCGTGCTTATATACCACCAATCGTTGAGAGAGACCTTTGGCGCGGGCGGTGCGAATGTAATCTTCACTGAGGACTTCCAGCATGCCTGATCTGGTCATACGCAATACGATAGCAAGGGACCATGTTGAAAGACAAAACGCCGGAAGGATAATGTATTTGAGGGCCTCAAGAAAAATCGCCCAATCCCCAGCAATCAGGCTATCGACTAGAAACAGCCCGGTAACTTTTTCTGGTGGTGTGCTCAGTATAGACAGACGGCCAGTGGGTGGAGGGGCCCACTTTAACACAAAAAAAAACTCATAGATCAGAATCAATCCCAGCCAGAAGATTGGCATTGACACTCCTGCCAATGCGCTTAGACGAGTAATGTGATCCAATACGCTGTTGCGGCGTAGGGCGGATAGTATCCCCAAGGGGATGGCGATGGCGATGGTGATAATCATCGCCACAAGGCTCAACTCGAGAGTAGCAGGGAAATAGGCCAACAGATCGGTCAGAACGGGGCGATTAGTCCTAATTGACCGTCCCAGATCTCCATGGAGAAGACCTTTAAGATACATCCAGTATTGTATGTGGATGGGCTTGTCAAGGCCCATCTCGCGGCGAAGGGATTCGATGGATTGGGGCGTTGCTGACTCTCCCAGTGCCAGGCGCGCCGGATCACCCGGAATGACCCGGGCCAGTGTAAATATGATTATACTGATTCCCAACATGACGGGGAGCAGCATGATTAATCTTCTCAGGATGAAATAAAGGAGACCAGATCTTGACATGGATTTTGTTAAATAAAATCCCGACAGAAGGGAGACCCTTCCGTCGGGATCAATGAATACACAAAGTGAGGATTATCCACCCTTGCTGCATTTTTCCGACGTATGGCCTTTTGTGCCAGTCATTAAGTGACCCCCGGCAAAGCCGGGGGTTTGCCTGTTTGATTATTAAAAAATTCCTGCCGGGTCATTTCTTGAAGACCGTCTCCAGGTGATATACTTCAGCAGAAGGCATTGCGTAGCCCATAATGTTGTCACGCATGGCGATCAGACGCATGGGTGAGTATAGAAAGATCCAGGGAGCATCCCCTAACAGGAGCTTCTGAAGCTCGACATATTCGGCCTTTCTCTTTTCATTGTCTACCTCCAGCGCCGCAGCATCTAGCAACTCGTCCACCTTCGAATTGGAGTAAAAACAGGTGTTGCCTCCCTTGCCTTGATTTTTGGAGTGAAACATGGCCCTGAGCAGAAACTCAGGATCGGGCAGGGGAGCCCATTTTGCCATTAGCATCGGAAGGGTCCCATTCCAATACTTATCCAGGTATGTAGGCCAACTGTAACCTGACAGCTTGACTTTAATTCCAATGTCCTGGAGATTGGATTGGACGATCATAGCCACTTCCCGCCGCTCCGCATCCGCTTCAGGATATCCCATTTCGGTACTGAAGCCATCTGGATATCCGGCCTCCTTGAGAAGCTCTTTGGCTTTTTGCGGGTTATATTCGTAAGGCCACAGGGAACTGTCGTGGCTCCACATCCCCTGCGGCACAGGGCTGATCAGAGGGACTGCATAGTTATAGCACACCTTTTCAATGAGCGTTTTTTGATCCACAGCGTAATTCATTGCCTGGCGGAGTTTACGATTATCCATGGGTGGAATCTTGAAGGAGCAGGGAGAAAACCGGACCTCCGGCCACGTTTCCTTTTTATAGAGCTTAATCCCCGGTGTCTTTTCCAGCTCGGCGTAATCTTTATAGGTTAAGCCCCTCATGATCATATCGATCTCGCCAGCCTTAAGAAGCATTACAAGATTTGAGGCTTCCTTGATGATCTTAAAAATCACTGTCTTAATATGGGGTTTGCTTCCCCAGTAATCGGGATTTGCCTCCAGGATAATCTGTTCACTGGGAGTGCGTTTTTTAAGCTTAAAAGGTCCAGTTCCCACGGCATTATTTGCCATCCACTCATTGAGCTTCCCCGGTTGCACGCCGCCGTGGGAATTAACTGCTGTGGGGCTCACAATTGAGGAGACCGTCTGGGTCATGACGGCAAGAAACGTGGCAGTAGGTTTGGTCAGGTGAAACTTCACCGTGTAATCATCCACTACCTCGATGCTCTTGTTGGGCTCCAGACATTGGGTGAGGTACCATTCCGGTCCCTGTTTCATCACCATGACCCGATCGAGCGAGAATTTTACTGCCTGAGCATTAAAAGGCGTCCCATCGTGGAACTTTATGCCCTTCCTGAGCCTGAACGTCCAGGTCATCCCATCTGGTGATTTTTCCCACGATTCCGCCAAAAGAGGGGCATATCCATCGGTGTATGTAACGTTCCCTTTGGAATCGATGGTTCGTTTGTAGGTCACCAGTGTCTCATAAATGTTGAAAATCATTTTGTAAGATCGGCTGTCGTATGCCTTGCCCGGATCCAGTGTTCCGATGTCCGACACGTGCCCCATAATGAGAACGTCCTTTGGTATGGCCGCGAACACAGGGCAAGCTATGACGAACCCAGCCAGCATAAGGCAAATGACCACCGCACTGAGACTTTTTTTCAGCGATTTCATTTTACCCTCCTTTTCCAAGGCGTTTTGAAATAACTATCCATTTCGTCAAACAGACTCTATTCCTTGAAGGCCAGGCTTATTACCCTTCACAAGCATCATAAGCGCGATACCAGGTCACAAATATCGCTTATTGTATCCAGATGTTCCACATCGTGAATGAACGCATTCTGGGCATCCGAAGGCAGTCTTCTGCTTGTAAGATCTTTTACCTTGGCCACCCGCTCCTCACGGTTCATTGGTTTTCTCGGGGAGCCCCATGCTATGTCTGAGTAGCCCACCAGTCTTTGATCTTCTTTCAAAGAAATCTCTATCCGGGCCGGAATCCGTGAGGAGTTCCTGTTGAGCTCGATAAATAGCTGTTGATAGCTCTCATCAAGGGCGACAGTAGTCCGTGAAGCAAGTGCGAGCACATCTGGCCGCTGCCAATTCTCAGGCTCAAACCACGATGAATGAGGGACATTGTGGAGTTTGAGCGCAACAGCGCATGGGACGCTAAATTCCACGTCCACAAAAGTTCGCGGCTGAGTCTTACCGAAAAACTCGGCCAGCGGCTGGATAGAGTAAACCTCGATTCGCTGGATCTCAGAAAGACTTGGTTTGTGCTCCTTAACCAGATCTCCGAGGGCATCCAGTGTGGTATGGATCCAGCGGCAGCAGGGGTAGGGTTTTAAGGATACCCCTGAGATTTCGAACGTGGAGAAATCAGTCAAACAGTTGAAATCGCATCGATCGGATCCGGCCATGACCCAGTAACCACGTTCTCCGTCAAGAATCGACTCGCTCCCTTCATAGCCCATCTTTGCCAGCAGGGCTGCGCGCAAACCAGCTTCGGCGGGCCATGCTACGTTATCCTTGACAAAAGGAATGGATTTGTCAGTCCACCCGAACTTGCCCGCATGCGCCACCGGGGCGGAGGCGCCTGCGATGCCGAAGGCATTGAGGATCTCTTTTAGTTCTAATTCCAAGAGCTTAGCGCAAGCTGCCATTGAGCCGAAAGTTTGAGCTGTTCCCACGCCGTGTACCTGACGGTAACGTTCCCATGTGGGCTCTATGGCCATTGCCACCCGCGTACCGATCTCGTATCCCGCCACGCAAGCCAGGAGTATGGATTTACCATCTTTGCAAAGCTTCTCACCCAAGGCAATAGTCGCCGGGATAATACTCGATCCGGGATGGCCGCCTTTTCCCGTGTCATCATAATCCAAGGCGTTTATGGATGAAGCATTGACATAAGCCGCCGTAGTGCAGGAGATGCGGAAATCCGAACCAAGCACTGTAGAGTGGGGATCTCCCCCGATCTCGCGGGCAAACTCTAATACTGTGCGGCCGATAGGCGTGCGACTACCTCCTATGCCGCATGCCAGCGAGTCGAGGATCAGCTCTTTGCACTTTGCGATGACTTCCATTGGGATTTGGGAATATTCCAGCGCGGCCAGGTACTCAGCCATAGTTCGTGTAACACTCATCGCGCTTCTCCTTCCTGGTTACCGAAAATGCTCAGCTTCATATTCCCTGGCCCATGCAGGTGCAGGAATCTTGTTGGCGGGCTTCATATATACTGAGAAACGGCATTTATCATCACCCTGGGTCAGTGTGCAGCACAGATTAGTTTGCACCATTTCGTCGTATCCACCAAAGATCTGGTGGTGAACCTCCTCGCAGTAAATCCTTCCAATGCGGTTGCCATCCGGGTATTGGCTCCACACGTTAAAATACGTGCAGACCAATGTCTCGCTCAGCCGGGTTTCAGCCGTTAGCTCAATTTTGTTACGACAAAACCTCGCATCGTTGGGTAAATCATAGTAGGTGAAAAGGTTGTGGAGATTGATTTCGAGTCCTTTGGCAAGGTGCTCCTTGCGCAGTTGGAGACCGCGTTCCCGGCCAAACCGGCGGATGGCTCTCCGGAGAGCCGCCTCACCCTCCAGCCCGAACTCCTCACATAAACCCCATCCCAAATAGTAATACATCTTTGCATGTATATCAGCCAACCGTTGAAGATGCTCCTCCATCGAGATCTGGTGCACCTTTTCGGCCTCCGGCTCACCCGCTGCTGAAGGAAGGCACACCTCGAATCGGCACAGCTCATCGCCCCGGGTCATAATTTTGGGTTGTCGGGTTTCGACTTCAGGGTGATAAGCCGACCACATGGCGGCATGAATCTCTTCGCAGTAAGCAACACCTTCCAAAAGACCGCCCATTTGCCTCCACCAATCGTGAAGCGGACACTGGAGGGTCTCCGATATGCGTTGATCGGGTCCCAGGTATATAAGGTTCCGGCGAAAACCAGCTTTTCCAGGAAATCCGCCCACAGTGAATAGGGTTTTCAAGTGGATGGGGTAGCCATGGCGCATATGTTCGGCCCTGGTGGTTTCCCCCCGATCGATCCCAAACTGCCGAATAGCCTTTCGTAATGCCTTTTCACCTGCTTCATTGAAAGTTCGGCGGTACTCCGCAGCCAGCTGGAAGTACAGTTTGGTGTAAAGTTCTTCCAGCTTCAACAGGCCGTTTTCGATTTCCTCTGGCGTCATGGTCTAACTTCTTTCTTGTAAAGTTTGTTATTGAAGTACGGTACATAAATTTCTCACTGCTTTGCGTTATTGCCTAGCTTGAATTTATATCGGAGATATTATAGGCTGTCAACGAAAAATCATTTGGTGGCAAAAAATTGCCAGGCGAGGCAAAAAAATCATCTGCGAGAGAATTAAGACCATCTTAAAAATGTCTTATTTTAGAGGACAAAGGCTGACCACCTGATTTTGGAAGCGTCAGATCCCAAATCGCAGAAACCAATGTCAATCCTAGATACAGGAAGGAGAAGTTCAGTTATGGCACATCTTAATGGAGGAGTTTGCAAAGAGTTGAAGAAGCGAGCCATGGAAGGGGTAGAGGCACAGCGAGCGGTAGCAGAGAAGATTATAAGGGAACTTTACGACCATCCGGAGGTCAGGATGAAGGAGCATTTTGCTTCGAAATTTCTGACCGGGCTCTCAGAAGGGACAGGAGCTAAGGTGAATAGAGGAGTAGCTGACCTCCCCACCGCTTTCAAGGCAACTATAAGAGGTGCTGCCGAGTCTCCTAAAGTGGGCATTGGCGCTGAGTATGACGCCTTACCAGAGATCGGCCACGGTTGTGCCCATAATGTTATTGCCGCCATGGCTATAGCAGCATTCCGAGGTCTCGCTCCCATGATATCTGAGTTGCCCGGGACGCTCATGGTCATCGGGACACCTGGTGAGGAAGGTGGCGCCGGTAAAGTTATCATGCTGGAGAAAGGTGCCTTTGATGATGTGGACGTATTTTTCATGATTCACCCCGATAAATGTACTCGGATTGCCTGGGGGCATAATGGCAGAATTTCCATGGACATCGAATTCCATGGCAAACAAGCCCATGCTGCCTCAGCCCCCGAGCAAGGAGTCAATGCCCTGGATGCTCTGATCTTGATGTACACCGGCATCAACGCCATGCGTCAGCACTTGAAGGACGGTACGCGCATCCATGGGATTATCGTTCGCGGTGGGGATAGTCCAAATGTAATTCCTCATTACACCAAAGGAAGCTTCTACGTTCGCTCAGTTGACATGGATTATCTTTTTGCGCTCAGAAAGCAGGTAGAGGATGTTGCGAAGAGTGCTGCCACAATGACCGGTACCAGAGTGCAATGTTCTGAACCAAGCCCCAGTTATCTCCCTTCGAAAATGAATCGGGCGATGATGGAGGCTTTCATCAGGAACTATGATATCTTGGGGGTTCCTATTGATTTTTACCAGGAATACAGCTATGGAAGTTCAGATTTTGGAAATGTGAGCCAAAAGATTCCTTCCATTCATCCCTATCTGAAGATTCATGACGGGGACTTTCCATTGCATACAGCTGAGATGGCGATGGCGACCCTTCAGCCAATGGCTTTGGAGGCAGCGCTTAAAGGAGCCAAGGCGCTGGCCATGCTTGCTGTGGACCTTATGTGCGACCATGAGTTGATGGAGAAGGTGAAGGAGGAATTTAAGGGGAGCAAGAGATAAAGCTGGAAGGGATGCTCGATGCAGTTAATCCAAGAGAGTCACTCGCCTTTTATTGAGCGAGCATACTATGGGGCAAGAGATAATTTTTTTACTTGACAATAACCTTTTTGTGCCATAATAATGTCGTACTTGTTGATCTGTAAAACGCCATCTTGGTCCTTGCATTTGTAAATTCTATCTTTATAGGGGATGGCGGGATGAAGGAAAGTGCCTGAAAACACCTCTTTATCCCGTGAGGGGAAAAGGGGTTTTTTTAAAACCCACATAGGAGGTCTAATATCATGAGTAACCATAAAAAAGTGATGACATTAATATGGATTGTCTCATTTGGTCTATGGCTCTCCATCGGAGTATGCCCCTCTCCTGCCGATGCTCAGCCTAAATATGGTGGAACACTGGTTATGGTATATCATGACCCAGGCGTGTTCAATCCCATCGTGGAGTGGGGGTTCCAGGCTGTAACAGCAATGTGCTTTGACGGTCTTGTTGCCTTTGACAAAGAAGGGAATCTCGTGCCGGCGCTTGCGGAATCATGGGAAGTCTCCAAAGACGCCACGTCCTTAAAATTCAAGCTTCGCAAGAACGTCAAATGGCACGATGGTCAGCCCTTTACCGCTGCAGATGTAAAGTTCACTTATGACACCGTTCTTGATCCTGATAAGGGTATTCCGTACAGGAAATATTTTGACACCATAGACCAGATCACAACACCAGATACACACACCGTGGTCTTCCAACTGAAAAAGCCCAACGCCCCTATCCTGTTCAGGTTTTGGGTAGGTGTGATTCCCAAACACATCTGGGAAAAAGAGGACCTTAAAAAAAGCAAGTACAATGTATCTCCGGTAGGAACAGGTCCATGGAAGCTGGTTGAATGGGTAAAGATGGACCATGTCACCTTTGAGGCCAACAAGGATTACTACAAGGGTCGGCCATATCTTGATAAGATAATCATGAAAACCATCCCTGATGCGGCTGTGGCTTTTGCTGCTTTGGAGCGAGGCGACGTCGATTATTTCGCCTTTGGAGGTCTCGTGGGAGGCATTCCTTATCAGCAAGTGGATCAGTTGAAAAAGAAAAAGGATCTTGTTGTCAACACCTTCGAGGTTTCATCCCAACAGCAACTCTTCTTCCGCGTGGACGAGCCTCCTTTTAATAAGCTCAAGGTCCGTCAGGCGGTGGCCCACGCCATGGATCGGGAGTTCATTATCCAGAATCTGTTGTTTGGATATGGAAAAATCGTTCACAGCGTTGTTCCACCAACAGTGAAATGGGCCTATAACCCCAACGTGACCAAGTATGAGTATAACGTTGAGAAAGCCAATCGATTACTGGATGAGGCCGGATACCCACGAAAAGCTGGTGGTATACGATTCAAGACGACCATTTATGGGACTCCAGGCGTACGGAAGACTCTTTCGGAGATCCTCAAGCAACAGCTCCGTGTAATCGGGATCGACGCAAACCTCCAGATTGCCGACTGGACCACATACATCAGCCAGATCAGGGTGGCCCGCACTCATCACGGGCTGTGGTCGGTCATCCTCATCCCCAAGATTCCCGACCCCGACGAGGGAGTCCTTTATTATCATTCCAGTTCTATCCGCTCCGGTGGTATCAACCCCAGCATGTATAACAACCCGAAATTGGACGAGATCGTCGATAAGGCTCGCGCCATGACCGATATCAAAGAGCGCACTAAGCTGTATTACGAATACCAGGAAATCCTGGCACGCGACTTGCCCACCTTCCCTGTGTACCTTTCCCAGGGAGTCGATATCTGGAATAAAAAATTCAAGGGCTTCTATTCAATAGATTTTGGCGGCGGCTCCATCACCTGCCTCCCACAAGTTTATAAAGTAGGAAAATAATGCCATTACCCCGCTTTCGCTTATTGATCAAGAGAATTTCATTGTGATCAGCGGAGGCGGGGTCTTTTATTCTGTTTATTTCATTACCAGTATTATTTACAATTCTCTCAACACTAACATATCAAAAAAAGTAGGTGGCCATGAATCCAGATAAAATATTACAGAGCATTAATACAAAAGAAGTTTTGGATCTATTAACAAAGCTTGTCAAAATCCCCAGCGTCAACCCTCCTGGTGATGAAGAGCCTGTAGCTGATCTGATTGCCGGCATGTTAAAAGATTTAGGCCTATCTGTAAAGAGGGTGGTGACAGATCAAGGCAGACACAATGTTATCGCTCGTCTTGCTGGAAGTGAGGGGAGCCCTACCTTATTGTTCAACGGTCATACGGATGTCCTCCCAGCAGGTCCTGGATGGAAAATAGATCCATTTGGCGCAGAAGTAATCGATGGGAAATTACATGGTCGTGGCTCTGTGGACATGAAAGCGGGGTTAACGGCCATGATAATGGCCGCTGAGGCCATGGTTCGCAACCGCGTTCCTTTAAAAGGAGACTTAGTGTTGACGGCCGTTTCCGACGAAGTCGGTGGCGGCTATCAGGGAACCGGATACCTGGTCAAACATGGGGAAATCCAGGCCGATATGGCGGTGGTTGGAGAGCCGACAGGCCGTGAAATCCGCGTTGCTCATAGGGGAGTAAACTGGATGGAGATCCGGGCATTAGGTAAATCAGCCCACGGAGGGCGACCGCATTTGGGTGTCAACGCTATCTCCAAGATGGCACACTTCATTCAAATGTTAGAGAATGAGTTGCTGCCGGTGATCTCCAAGAAAACACACTGGATTCTCCCAAGCCCTACAATTAACATTGGGCGCATCGAGGGGGGGTCCAAGGTTAACATGGTCGCTGGGGAATGCCGGATCGAGTTGGACCGTCGAACTATCCCCGGGGAGAGCCCTGATGAGGTAATGGCTGAGTTCCAGGCCATCCTGGAGAAGGCTCAAAGAGAACTGGGCATTCCAATGGAGATAAGTCGTTTCATGATAGTGGAACCAACGGAAATATCACCTGAGGCTCGGATTGTTCAGGAATGCAAGAAGGCTTACCAACAGGTATTGGGCGAGGAGGCTGGTATCGGTTGTACCGCAGGCTTTGAAGATGCTCACTTTTTAATCAACGACGCTAACATTCCCACAGCCATGTTCGGTCCGTATTGGAGCAAAATAGATCCTACGAAACCTTTCTTTACAACTTCCGGCACCCCAGAAGAGCATGTGGAAATTGAGTCGGTGGTTAACGCCACCCGAATCTACGCTCAAATGATTCTCAATATCCTTGGATAACCACTACACCCAGACCCTGAAACAAATATCATGGTAGATCATTCTGTGAGGAAGAAGTTATGGAAATCACCTCTACAGTGGCTCACTATATCGCGCAGACCCGATTCGAAGATATCCCCGATGAAGTCATAATCAAGACCAAGGAGATCCTTTTGGATACCCTTGGTTGTGGCATCGGCGGCTCCGTTACAGGGCCGGGCCGTATGGTCGTTGAGACCGTGATGGAATTGGGGGGAGTGCCTGAAGCAACTCTATTCGGCCATGGGAACCGTGTCAACTGCTTATTGGCTGGATTTGCAAACTCCATTCTGGTGGATATACTTGACTACGAAGAAACGCTTATCTGCCATCCCAGTGCGACGATAGTGCCGGCAGCCTTCGCGCTGGCCGAGCGAGAGAATGCCTCAGGCAGAGATTTGCTGACCGCAGTGGTGGTAGGTTACGAAGTTGCCATGCGCATAGGTGCCGCTATCAGGCCAACCCCCCAGGTCTCAAGTCAAGTGGCGGTTATGTACTCCTTTCTTTCTTTGGGGGCAGCGGCTGCCGCATCAAGGCTTCTGCGGTTGGATGAGGAGAAAGTAAAGCACAGCCTGGGATACACCGGAGCCAGCACCCCGGTTCCTACGTGGATAAGCAAATGGCCGCGTCCACTTCATCATGTGAAGAATAACTTCGGGGAGCAGACCCGGGCAGGCATTATGGGAGCACTGTTGGCCCAGAAGGGTTTTCTCGCACCTTATCCCATACTGGATCACAAGCTGGGATTTTGGAAAATGATCGGCTCTGACAGTTGTCAAAGTTCTCTTATGACTCAGGGCCTAGGTGAGGAGTACCGCATACTGGACGATACATATAAGCCATACCCATCATGCAGGTGGATCCACCCGGTAATGGACATGGTTGCTGAACTTATGGCCGAAAGCAAAGCTTCAAGTGATGAGGTCGAAAAGGTGAATGTCAGAACTTTCACTGAAATGGCACAATGGTTTGCAGATTACCACCCAAGCAACTTGGTCGATGCTGAGTTTAGTGTGCCTTACGCGGTGGCCATGATCATGTCAAAAGAGGAGCCTGGTCCTGGGTGGTACACTGAGGCAATGCTTTCAAGTGATGCCATCCAGGCCTTGGCTAAGCGAGTGTGTGTAGAAGCGGATCCAGAGGCCGACAGGGAATTTTACGAGCAGGGCGGATACCCTTCTCATGTTGAGCTTATTCTTCGGGATGGTCGGGCACTTAGTCGCAAAGCACATTTTGCTCGCGGAGATCCGCGCAAGCCTATGACAAGGAAAGAAATTTTGGATAAGTTTCGCCAACTGGCCAATCCTATTGTAGGAAGCGAGAAAGCAGATCAGGCTATCGAAATGATTGGGGATCTGGAAACAATTGATGATCTTTCGGAGCTGGCCTCACAATTATCCCCTTGAATACAATGTGTTGTTAATCCCACCGTTATAATAACATTGTGGAGAATTCTGTTGAGGGAGTATATTATCAAAAGAATTTTTCAGGCCATTCCGCTCATCTTGGTGGTCATGACCTTTAATTTTTTTATTATACATGCAGCCCCGGGAGATCCGGTGATCTATATGTATGGACCTTATAATGTAACGGGCGAGGACATGGATAAGATCCGGGAATCCTTGGGGTTAAATCGTCCTTTGATCATCCAGTACCTCTCCTACCTTGGAGATCTCTTACATGGAGACCTCGGATATTCCGCCATAAATCGGAAGCCAGTCCTCGATTTAATCATCGAGAGAATCCCAGCCACCCTCATCTTGATGAGTTCAGGTTTTTTTTTCTCGGTTCTTATGGGAATTTTGCTTGGGGCCTTATGTGCCATCCGCGTCAGGACAAAAATCGACTACTTCGTCTCCGCAGTGTCACTCATAGGCTATTGTATGCCTGTCTTTTGGTTCGGAATCATACTGATCTTGATATTCTCTCTGCGGTTCCAAATGTTCCCCTCGATGGGAATGGTCGCATTGGGTAAGGATCTTCACGGTTTTGCTGGCCTCTTGGACCTTTTACATCACCTGGCCTTACCAACAATCGCATTAGGCACATATTACATGGCCACTTATACCCGGCTGACCCGGGCTAGCATGTTAGAGGTTTTAAACCAGGATTATATCAGAACGGCCTGGGCAAAAGGCCTCAACAGCATGCACGTATATCTCCGACATGCATTACAGAATGCCCTGCTGCCCGTGATTACGATTATGGGTCTTCAACTCGGTTTCATGTTTGCAGGCGCAGTCCTGACCGAGACAGTATTCGCGTGGCCGGGCATGGGCCGGTTGACTTATAACGCTATTTTACAGAGGGATTATCCTCTACTCATGGGTTTGTTCATACTGGTATGCGGATGTGTGATTTTCGCTAATCTACTCACAGACATACTCTATGCATATATTGACCCGAGGATTCAGTATCTTAGAAAAGAGACCTGAACCATGGGGAATAGAGAAATACAAGTTTTTGGGATTTGGGGTATCTGGTTCCACTTCAAAAAGCACAGAGGTGCCGTTATAGCGCTTTTCGTCGTTTTCTTCTTTATAGCAGTGGCATTGGTCGCTCCATATGCTGCGCCCTACGACCCGTTGGCACTCAGTCGGGATGCTTTACAGAAACCCGGCTCAGCACACCTATTGGGAACCGATAATCTGGGTCGGGATGTCTTTAGTCAGATTTTTTGGGGGGCGAGGGTTTCCTTGTTGGTGGGCTTCTGCTCGGCCCTGCTCTCTTCTTTTTTGGGCATCTTCGTGGGTGGAAACGCGGGCTATTTCGGGGGTCGCTTGGACAATATCCTGATGCGTTTCACCGACGCATTCATGGTGATCCCGCCTTTCTTTCTTATCCTGCTGGTAGTTGCGACCTTTGGCAGTGGCATTTGGTATGTTGTAATAATGATCGGCGCCACAAGTTGGCCGCCTACGGCCCGAATTGTCCGTGCTGAGTTCCTCTCTCTTCGGGAGCGTGACTTCATCAAAGCTGCAACAGCCATTGGAGTGGGGAATTTTAAGATTATATTCAGTCATATCTTGCCCAACGCACTTCCATCCATCATCGTGATCACTTCACTGCGGGTTGCTGGAGCAATCGTCATCGAGGCGTCTCTCAGTTTCCTGGGCCTTGGTGATCCCAATGTGGTGAGCTGGGGCCAGATGCTCATGAACTCGCTCGAGTTTATGCGCATTGCATGGTGGGCCGCAACTTTTCCCGGAGTGGCTATATTCCTGGTAGTGATGGCACTTAATGTGGTGGCTGACGGATTAAACGATGCTCTTAATCCAAAACTGGCACATCGAAAAACAGGATAAAGCGCCAGTAGATAGATTTGATTGGAACGCTGGAATTGGGGGCAGAAAAATGTGATACCTTGCGCTACGCTCTATGAATAGATTAATGAAAATGAGGTCATAAACTTTATAAATAGCATTGAGCCGCCCCTTCCATGGGAGGAGATCATTCATAAACACCGGGGCCGTTGCTGTCGCCACTGACAGAGCAAAATAATCACCCTCAGATCGTGTGCTCAGGACGGTAGACACACTTATGTGTTTTGATTCCTTGAAAAGAACATTTTGCATAGTGCTGTCCATAACCGCAGTCGCATCCTGTTCGGGCTCAGGGACTTTTTCTGAATCCCTGCTGCCGTTCGAAGACCAAAAAAGCCAGCTATGGGGTTACAAGAAACCCGGAGGCACTGTAGTCATTCCACCGCGCTTCCATGTTGCCGGAGAATTTTCGTCTTATGGACTTGCAGCAGTAGCTGATGACTCCGGCTGGCAATATATCGATACGGAAGGTAACACCATCATCAGACCGTTTGTCTTTGAAAATGGCCCCGATTACTTCAAAGATGGGCTGGCTCGATTCATAATGGATGGGAAGTTTGGCTTTTTCAATGAACGAGGTCAAATAGTTATTAGCCCGCGGTTTGACTTCGCTGCACCTTTTTCAGAAAGTTTGGCTGCCATTTGTATCGGCTGCCGGAAGTTCAAGAAAGGGGAGCACAGTTGGTATGATGGTGGTGTGTGGGGCTATATCGACCGGTTGGGGAACATCGCGATTCCCTCTAAGTTCGAGAAGGCACGACCTTTCGAGCATGGAAGGGCCCGAGTAATGCTTGGTGGCAAATGGGTTTACATCAATAAAAAGGGCGAGGCAATTGATTGATTTTGATTTCCAGCGCGCGAAAAAGATGCTAAACGTCTAGATTTCCTGGCTTCTTATCTTAATCCACGGATTATTTCCGCCACCATGGAGACAATTCGTTTTCATAAGGAGGAAGGCCAATTCAAAAGGAAGGCGAAGAAAATGAAGGTTCATCTTAGATTATGTCTTGTATTACTAACTGCGTTTTTGTTAGGTGCCTGTTATGAATCCCGAGTACCTTTAGCTTCAAGCAAGGATTCCACTATCGACCAGAACCTTATTGGCAAATGGAGGGGCAAGCTAAAACGTGCTGTAATCCAAGATGAGGTGCCAGCAGAACTTCTGATCCTCCAATTCAATCACAACGAATACTATGTGAAGTATCAGGTAGGAAAGAGTGGGAAAGTTGACCATCATAATTTAAGGGCATACATTGTAATGGTTGATGGTGTTCCGTTTATCAATGTTCAGAACTTAGATAGCCTAAAAGAAGATGAAAGGACGTTCATATTCTTCAGATATTCTGTGTCCGAGGACTCGGTGTTGACCTTGAAGATGGTTAGCGACAGTTTTGTTAAAACAAATTTCAGGACTTCAGATAAGCTCTACAAATTTATCGAAAAGAACCTGAATAATGAAAAACTTTATGAGAAACCAATTCAGTTTAAGATTTACAAAAAATAGAGAGTTTCACATTAAGAATAATCTTAAGCCCGTAACTTGCGCATACCTTCTGATTTGGGATTTTTGAAGCCTGATATGGACTCCAGGAGGATTTTATGGTTATAAGGACTTTATGAGAATGCGCTTCGCGACTCTCACAAACGACTATTACAAATATTCAAAAGAATTTTGCAAGCTTTTTGTCTCGTATTTGGCAATATCATAAATCTGCGAGTGCATGAAACAACCAACAACATATAGAATTTGGCTTACAAAACTTCTTCCTCTAAACCTTGCTCGCTTTCCCTTGAGCCAGGTCTCGCTCAGAGCTTAAATAAAGAGGCCTAATTCCTCTTGATTCTTAAACGGCATTGTCTATACACCTCTCGCTCTCCTCGACGGAAAGGAAAAAATATTAATAACCAAAAAAATTCAAGATTTGGCCCCATGATGCTGAGTGGACTCAACATAGAGAGTGAATGGGATTGTAGTTTTGGTTTAAATACTGGCTAACTTCTGGGCTAAAAGCAATATCTTTGAGGTGCAATTCGGCCATCCGCTACATTTATTTCCAACATTGCTTACCCTTGCTCTTTATCCTTACCAAGGGATACAATGTTTGTTCATTTTCCCAAGCCAAGGAGACTTTTTTCTTGACAAGTGCAAATCTATTTTGATATTAGATGCGAAATGTGTTGGGAATGGATTTTTTAAGTTACATTTGCTGCTTCAAGAATGAATAAAGGAGGAAGTTAACATGTTAAGAAACCGACGACTATTTTTTGTAGGAATAGGTGTATGTGTTTTTTTGTTTTTTATCAGCAGCAGCACAATCTTGGCTGCGGGAACTTTCCCCGATCATGAAATCTTAATCGTCGTGTGGGCTGGAGTTGGTGGAGGAGCTGATCGACAGTCGCGTGCTGTTCAAAGATTTCTGCCAGATATTTTGAACGTTTCGGTCATCGTGGAAAATCATAAGGGGGCAGGAGGCAAGATTGGCGCCAGTTATTATTTGAAAAAACCCCGTGATGGCTATTCAATTCTTGCTTTTCATCAACCAATGCTTACCACCATTATAAAGAATAATCCAGGATTTGCTACCCTTAACAGCTTTGCTTACATTAACGCCAACTGGATTGACCCTGTCATTCTAACTGCTCATAAGGATATGGGATGGAAAACCTTAGATGACATGATCCAGGCAGCAAAGAAAAACCCAGGGAAATACAGTTTTAGCACTTCCGGACCAGGAACAACTGGGGCTACCGTAGCCAAATGGTTCTCAGAAAAACTTGGCATCAAATTCCGGGTCGCGCATTACAGTGGCGGCGGGAGATCACGTCTCTCGGTCAAGGCCCATCATACCGACATGACTGCAACAGGAGCACAGAGAATGATTAACATAAAGGATGATGTAGTGGCTTTGGCGCGCTTTTGGAAAGACCCAATCCCAATCTGGCCGAATGCTGAGTATGTCAATGAAGCGCTGGCCAAGTATAACGTTAAAATGCCTCATTTAGCATCTGTTTCAGGTTTTATGGTTCACAAAGAGGTTCAGGAGAAGTATCCCGAGCGGTGGAAGATTCTGGTGAATGCCTTCAAAAAACTGACGACCGAGCATAAGGGCTTCCAAGAATTTTGCAAAAAAGCAGCTATTGGTTACTTGTGGCTGGGGCCGGAAAAATCTCTTGATCTGGTCAAAGAGATTGATGCTGCATTCAGATAAGTTTCAAATACAATGAAATATTAGAAATTTTATTTAGAAGAAGGAAACGGTCGCCATTATTGCTTTCGGAAAATGAGCAATATGGCGACCGATCACTTTTGATGGGCTTATTGCAAAAAGAAAGCTGATTGTAGTGCGATTTTTTGTGAGAAACCGTCAGGTGGAGGTTGAGCTTCAACCCATTCTCCTGTCTATACTGATCTTGGGATGGGCCCTTTACTATTATTTCTCCACGGTGAATAAGCCTTCCGGGGGAGCTGAATCCGTTCGTTTCATTAAACCGTTGACCATTGCGCTTGTGATCTGTTTCTTCTTTGTGGTTCTGAACGCGGTCAAGATTGACTCGAAGAAGGGAGGAGCAGAAAGGTCGAAGGATGAAATGGTAAGAAAGGATTTGGGTTTCCTGGACCAGCGAAGAATGTTTTTCGCTGCCTCTATAGTTGCTTATGCTGCCGTGCTCACTTTTTTTGGCTATCTGCTCCCCTCAATCCTCTTTGTATTCATAGTATGCTATTACCTCGGGGTACGAACTCTCTGGATTCTGATAGGATTGCCGGTAGGCCTTTCAGCTTTATTGTCGGTGGTGTTCAAAATATTGATGAAAGTTCCCATACCCATCTGGCCTTCCTGGTAAGGAAGGGGATAATTTGCGAAGTTGGCCAAGGAGAGTTTGAATGGTTGATTGGCTGGCATTGATCAAAGGATTGCATTTAATTGCCAACTGGCAGACGCCGGCAGTAATTCTACTTGGACTATGGATAGGGCTGATTTTTGGTGTAATTCCCGGGCTGATGGGCACTATCGCCATTGCCGTCATGCTTCCCTTCACCTTCCTTCTCGAGCCTATAACTGCCTTGATTCTCCTGACCTCTGTTTATACCGGTTCGTTGACGGGGGCAGGCATTACCGCCATACTGATCAATACCCCAGGCACTCCGGCTGGAATTGCCACCACATTCGACGGCTACCCAATGACCAAAAAAGGGTATCAGAACGAGGCTCTGGGTCTTCAGATCACATCTTCCGTTGTTGGCGGTTTTTCGGGTTACATTTTTCTTTTATTTTTTATCCATCCCATGGCAAGGCTAGCCTTACAATTTGGATGCTCGGAGATGATCTTCGTCTTGGTATTAGTGCTTGTGGTGATCGGCACAATCCATGGGAAGCATTTTTTCCGAACCCTCTTCGTCGGCCTCTTTGGCCTTTTGCTGGGCACAGTGGGGATGAGCCAGGAGACAGGATTAATCCGGGGGACAATGGGCTTTGATGCCTTGGAAGATGGGATTCCCGTTACGATTGGCATCCTCGGCGTATTTTGTATTCCGGAGTTGTTTGATCTGATCACAAGGGAGTTCATCACAGAAAGCCCTACAGAACAGACACACAATATAAAAAAGTTGTTCAATGGTTCTAAGACCACTTTCCGATATGTAAAAACATTGATACGCGGGGCATTACTAGGCATCTTCATTGGAATACTCCCGGCAGCCGGTGGTGCTATTGCAAGCCTATTCAGTTACTCCCGGGCTAAACAGCATGCCAAATCGGGTCAGCATTTCGGGGAGGGAGAACCTGAAGGGGTGGTAGCTGCGGAAGTAGCTAACAACGCTTCAGAAGGTGGATCCATGTCAATCCTGCTGGCTCTCGGCGTTCCTGGTAGCGGTACCGCGGCCATCCTTCTTGCGGCTTTCATGCTCCACGGGTTGACGGTAGGCCCTGGTCTGTTTCGGGATAACTCCACGCTGGTCTACGGCCTTATTTCCGCCAATATAGTCCAAATGATGTTCTTAGGGTTTTTTGCGATTTTGCTAGCCTTTTACGTGGCCCGCGTGGTTCTTCTGCCCACCAGGGTTCTCGCCCCAGCCCTTATTGTAGTTATGACAATAGGAATTTACTGTATTCGAAACCTTTTTTTTGATGTGTATGTTCTATTCTTTTTTGGGATCATGGGTTGGTTTTTTCGGCGTCATGACTTCTCGATTATCAGTTTCATCATCGGCTTCATTTTGGGAAAAGAACTGGATATGGAAGTGTCTCTTTTTGCTTCCCTTTTCGGATCCGATTTGACAGTTTTCGTAAAGCGCCCCATCTCAGCCGTCCTCATGGTACTGACCCTGTTTACATTGGGGTTTAAAATATATCAGTACCGACGGGATAAGCGAGAGGCGGGCATGGGACCGAAAAATACCTCTGAGGGGAAAACGTTTCCACGAAACGGTAAGATATGAATTATTGACATTACTTCAAAAAAAGCATCATAAGGAGTTGGAGATGAAAAAAACAACACGACTTCGCGAACTGATTGAGGCAAAGGAAATTCTGATCGCTCCAGGTGTTTACGACGGTATTTCCGCTCGTTTGGTACAATCCATGGGGTTCCAGGCCGGTGCTATTTCAGGAGCTGGTACATCTAATTCCCGTCTCGGAAAACCCGATGTAGGCATAATGGGCCTCGCTGATAATCTGGACCACGCGCGCAACATCGTTAATTCTGTTGACATCCCCTTGCGAGCCGACGCAGATACTGGATACGGCAATGCCGTAAATGTTTATTTTGCGGTACAGATGTTCGAGCAGGCAGGGGTGGCGGGCATTATGATAGAGGACCAGGTGTGGCCCAAACGTTGTGGCCATTACAAAGGGAAAGAAGTAATCTCTGCTGAAGAAATGGTCAAAAAGGTAGAAGCGGCGGTGGCTGCCCGAAAGGACCCTGACTTTGTTATTGTATCCCGAACTGATGCAGCCGGAGTGATAGGGATAGAGGAAGCGATTCGGAGATCCAATCTATATGCTGATGCGGGCGCAGACGTGCTTTTCGCCGATGCGCTGTTAAGCCGAGAAGATATTTACAAGTTTGTGCAAGGAGTGAAAAAGCCCGCGGTGGTTAACATGGGCTTCGGCATTCGCTCTCGGCCGACCACACCTCTGATCTCCGCCAAGGAGCTTGAGTCCATGGGGGTGGCTATGGTGACTTACCCTCGGCTCATTTTTTGCTCGGCGGTAGCAGGAATGAGGAAGGCTTTAGAAGTTCTGAAGGAATCGGTGGAAAAGGGACAGGTCATCGAACGCCCCGATCTCGTTGCCAGTTTTGAAGAGATCACTGAGTTGATGGGTGTGCCCCAAATCATGGAGTTGGAAAAGAAGTTCTTACCATCTGAAATATTGAAGCAAAAATATGAAAGGACATAAATAATAGAGTTAACAATTTAGTTCAAAATAGAGATTTTGTAACACTTTAGTTCTTTGAAAAAAGAATAAGCTGGCGGCTCAGGATCTCCTCCT
>CAZTAS010000054.1:0-31019 GCA_964611635.1 uncultured Thermodesulfobacteriota bacterium | reverse complement strand
TTATCAAAGAACTTTTTATAGTCAAACCCTCACCCTATTATGACACAGTCTCCAAATGGGGGAGAGGGACAATATTCTACGATTATTCTATAAATCCAAACGGGGTGAATATGTTGTATTGAATGATGTAGAGAGTCAAACGCAGTAATCTTTACAACTCCCCTCTCTCCCCTTGAGCGGAGATGAGAGGGTGAGGGGTGAATGAAACAATTAGCTAGAGAACTCAGAAAAAACCAAACTGATGCTGAAAATTGTTTGTGGGGCCATCTCCGCAATCGCCAGTTCTACGGGTATAAATTTCGACGACAGCACCCGATGGGACCATTCATTGTAGACTTCGTTTGCTTTGAAAAGAAGCTCATCATTGAATTAGACTGTGGACAGCACAATTGGCACGTTGAATCTGATAATTTACGTTCGATCTATCTTAAATCAAAAGGATTTCGAGTATTGATATTTTGGAATAATCAAGTTTTGAATGAATTTGAAGCTGTTTTGGAAGTTATTCTTTCATGTTTAACAGAGAATTCCCCTCACCCCACCCCTCTCCCCCATCAGGAGGAGAGGGAAAATAGTACGTGATGATTCCAGAGTCCCAGGTGGGAGTGATGACTTGTGCTGAATAATATGCAGAATCAAATGCCATAATTATAGCAATTCCCTCTCCCCTCAGAGAGACTGTGGCGCAATTGGGGTTTCTTTTAAAAAGTGGTAGAGACAAACAACACATCAGGCCAATTTGACGAGCCAGTGGGCCAAAATACCATAAATGAGCCATGAAATAACCATCAAGTGGAACGAAAATTTAGCAAAAAGTAAAATTCCTTAATTGCGACACAGCCTCCAGAGGGGAGAGGGGAGGGTGAGGGGTGAGAAAGATAATTTTTCACATTGAGTGATTGATCGATATTGCACTTGCTTTACATTCCAGCGTAAAGCACTTTAATGTCATTTATGAAGGAGAGGAAAGGTATATCATAATGCGTTCCGCGCCAGATCTATCTGAGCGAGCAACGACCGATACTGCATCCGGCCACCAATTGGTGGCGATTCTGGATTTCGGCTCCCAGTATACCCAGTTGATCGCCCGCAGAGTCCGGGAACTGGAAATTTATTGCGAATTCTTCGATCATCAGGTTCCCCCGGAGGAACTTAAGGCCCGTTTGGCCCGGGCGATTATCCTATCCGGCGGCCCGGCCAGTGTGATTCAGGAGAACGCCCCCGCACCGCACCCCGGAATTTTTCAAATGGGGCTGCCCGTTCTCGGCATATGCTATGGCATGCAACTCATGGGAAAGTTTCTGGGAGGCCGCGTAACATCCTCGGATCGGAGAGAATTCGGGCCAGCCCGCATGGAAGTGATGGAAGCCTCTCCCCTGTTACGGAATCTATCTCCTGCGATAGACATCTGGATGAGCCACGGTGACAGTATCCAGGAATTGCCTCCCGGATTCCAGGTTCTGGGGCGGACGGAAAACTGCCCCATAGCGACCATGGGAGATGAACAGCGAAAGATATACGGCGTACAGTTCCATCCCGAGGTGATACACACACCGCGGGGTATCGAGCTGCTTCGCAACTTTCTGCTGGACATAGCGGGCATTCAGCCCACGTGGACCATGCGATCTTTCGTCCGGCACACCATCGAAGAGGTGCGGATCCGGGCGGGAGATCAGCGAGTACTTTGCGCGCTTTCCGGCGGGGTGGATTCCTCGGTTCTATCGGTGCTGCTGCACAGGGCGGTGGGAGATCGGCTTACCTGTGTCTTCGTAAACAATGGCCTTTTAAGAGAAGGCGAGGCCAGGCAGGTGGTGGAGACTTTTCGCGATCGCTACCACATGGATCTGCGCCATGTGGACGCATCAGCCAGATTCTTGAGGCTCCTGGAAGGGGTGGAGGATCCTGAGCAAAAGCGCAAGATCATCGGCGGAGAATTCATCCGGGTTTTTGAAGAGGAGGCAAAAAAGGTTGGGGCCATCCAGTTTCTGGCTCAAGGCACCCTTTACCCCGACGTCATCGAAAGTCGTTCCGCCCTGGGGGGGCCGTCGGCCACCATTAAAAGCCATCACAACGTTGGCGGACTGCCGGAAATAATGGGACTGGAACTACTAGAGCCTTTGCGGAACCTTTTCAAGGATGAGGTGCGCAAAGTGGGCGAAGAACTGGGGATGCCCGAGGAAATCGTGTGGCGGCATCCCTTCCCTGGGCCTGGACTTGCCGTGCGCATCATCGGCGCAGTGGACGCAGAGAAACTCAGGATCCTGCGAGAAGCTGAGGCACGCGTGGAGGAAGAAATCCGCCGCTCCGGTCTCTACCGGCAGATATGGCAGGCCTTTGCTGTGCTGCTACCAATAAAAACGGTAGGTGTCATGGGGGATGAGCGGACATACGAGAATGTGATCGCCATACGGGCTGTCACAAGCCAGGACGGTATGACCGCGGATTGGGTACGCTTGCCAGAGGGGGTGCTGGCCCGTATTTCCAACAGGATCATCAACGAGGTACGCGGGGTTAACCGGGTAGTTTACGATATTTCCACAAAGCCTCCCAGCACCATAGAGTGGGAATAGCCATACATGGGATTTATTCGGGACAGGATATCAGCAATGTTCTTATACCGCATGGCTCAATGGATAGCGGCCTTTGCAGCGGTTCCAGTGCTGCCTTTGCTCCTGGCGCTGGACGCATGGAATTTGCGGAAGAGCTTGAAGCAGCGATTAGGTTTTATTCCCCCATTGCCGTCGAACAGGGGAGAGCCTCGAATATGGTTCCACGCCGCGTCGGTGGGCGAGGTATCGGCCGTGGCTCCCCTGATCCACCGTGTGCGCCAGGAATGGCCGGCGGCTTGTATCCTGATGACTACCATTACTGATGCCGGTCTGGAAATGGCGCACAGATTGAGGATGGAGGCCGATGTTTTCGGGTACTTTCCATTAGAATTTCCGGGGTGTGCTCCGCGCGCCGTACGGCGATTTCGTCCTCATTTATGTGTGGTTGCGGAGACGGAGATCTGGCCTGATTTTCTTCATTCAGCTACCGCTTCGGGCGCCCGACTTATACTGGTCAACGGACGGATCTCCTCAAAATCTCAAAAAAAATATCGGCTGATACTTCCCATATTCCGCCGGGCGATGGATAAGTTCGACGTCTTATCAATGAGATACCAATCGGATGCTCAAAAGATGGAAGCTCTGGGCATAAATTCTTATCGGATGGTCGTCACAGGCAATTTGAAACATGAGCATCTTATGAGCCGGGTAAATCCAGCTATAGCGCAGAGTTATCGCAAGCAATTGGGGTTTGATTCCGGTCGCGAGGTACTGGTTGCCGGAAGTATATGGGATGGAGAGGGAAAAATTTTGCTGCATGCCTTTCGGAGAATAAAAAAAGCGAGGCCTGGGCTTTCCTTGCTTCTGGCTCCACGGCATGTCCAGCGATCGGGAAGGGTTGAGAAGATAGTGCAGCAGGAGGGTATGAAGGTTGTCCGTCTGTCTTCTCTCAACGGCTTGGACAAGCCAGACCCTGAGTGCATTGTGCTGGTAGACACCATTGGAGACCTTTTCGGGCTGTACGGTATTGCAACGCTGGTTTTCTGTGGGGGGAGTCTGGCTCGGGAAGGAGGCCAGAACATCTTCGAGCCTGCCGCATGGGGGCGGGTGGTTCTCCATGGTCCCCATATGGATAACTTTTTGGAGGAAAAAGAGGCCCTGGAAAAAGTGGGAGCCTCTTTTACAGTCCAGAACGAGGACGAGATAGTTCGTATCGCCTTGGATCTGCTGCATGATCCCCGGCGGCGCGAAAAATTGGGGAACGATGCGGCTCAGGTGGTTCGGAGATCCGGAGGGGCTAAACAGAAGAATCTGATCCTGATCAGGTCACTTCTGGAAGAGTCCAATTCGGGTGCTTTCATTAAGCCCCGCACCTACGAAGCTTGAAAATACCATTCGTATTTTTAAGATCTGATTATTTTTTGATTTACTTTCAGAATCTAAAAAGATAAAATATATTAAAGAAAGTTGTCAGAACGGGGTTCGAGTTCGAAATGGATAGGGAAACTCGCGAAAAATTCAGGCAGATATTAAATCAGCGCCTAGAAGAATTAGTTGAAGAGGCCGGAAAGACTATCAGCGGAATGACCGGGGAGAAAGCCAGCTTTGCAGATCCTACGGACCGGGCATCGATGGAATCGGATCGGAACTTTCAATTGCGCATCCGGGACCGAGAGCGGAAGCTGATTCAAAAAATCCGCGATGCTATTGCGCGAATTGATGATGGAACCTTTGGTATATGCGAAGAATGTGGAGAAGAAATCCAGATAGAGCGGCTTCTCGCCCGTCCCGTAACAACCTATTGCGTTGAATGCAAGGAAAGACTGGAAGAAGAGGAGAGGACCCGGGAAGGAAGAGGGCATGGGATTCCTCCTCTGAGCATTTAACGAATAGGATGATTATTTCCTGTTTGTAGACATTCTCTGCATATCCGCTTATTTCGTGTAAATACGAGACCGCTTGAAACAGCAAGCAAGTCGGTCTTTTTTATTGAAGGAAATCACCGTTAAAGACCGGATAACCTTATAACTTGGCACGATTTCATACTTGTTTCGGGGAGAAATGAAAAAAATTTATTTATTATTCGCCGTTCATAGCCATCAGCCAGTAGGTAACTTCGATCATGTGTTTGAACAGGCATGTGAGTTGAGCTATGGTCCTTTTTTGAGCCTTCTGGAACGGTTTCCGGGATTGCGTATGGCCCTGCACTACAGCGGGTGCCTGCTGGAGTGGATGGAAGAGAAGCGGCCGGACCTTGTGGATCGCATAGCGGCACTCTCTCAAAAAGGTGCGGTGGAAATACTTGGAGGAGGCTTCTACGAGCCTATTCTGAGTGCCTTGCCTGAACGCGATGCGTTGGGACAGCTGGAGTATCTCAATCGCTACAGCTTATGGCGGTTTGGCCATCGCCCTTGTGGCATGTGGATGCCAGAACGGGTCTGGGAACCCTCGATGCCGCGCTATTTGCACAAAGCTGGCATCCGCTACACCCTACTGGACGACACCCATTTTTTTTACACAGGCCTGAATCAAGATGACATTTTCGGATATTATGTTACCGAGCGAGAAGGGTGTCCCCTGGCAATTTTCCCTATCGACAAAAAGCTGCGTTATCTTATTCCATTTGCTCCCGACCCAGAGGAGGTGATCGATCACCTAAGGAGCCTTGCCGAATCGCATCCAGATATGGCTGTTACTTACGGCGATGATGGTGAGAAGTTCGGCATCTGGCCCGGAACGCACGAGCATGTCTTTACCCGGGGCTGGCTGGAAAAATTTTTCAAATTGATCGAACAAAACCGCCGTTGGCTCATCATGATGTCCCCCGGCGAATACCTCCAGCATTTCTCCCCTACGGGCCGCATCTATCTTCCAACGGCCTCCTATGAGGAGATGGCAGAGTGGGCCCTGCCTGCAAAAGCCATCCATCATTACGATGATCTGGTGAAAACTGTCCAGTCCATGGATCATGGAGAGAATTTCCTTCCTTTCGTCCGAGGAGGGATCTGGGAAAACTTCCTGGTCAAGTACCCGGAATCCAACCAAATGCACAAGAAAATGCTGTTTGTGAGCCAGCTGTTGGCCGATTTGGGTATCGCTCTGGAACCGGATACTGACAAAAAAACTCCCCCTTCCATTCATCCGGCTCTTCAGGATCTCTGGCGTGCACAGTGCAACTGCGCGTATTGGCATGGTTTATTCGGCGGCGTTTATCTCAATTACCTGCGCCATGCTGTGTACCATCACCTCTGCCGTGCGGAGCTTACCGCAGAACAGAGCAAAAATGCGGAAGGTGGTTGGATGGAATGCACTGTGAAGGACATGGACATCGACGGCTTTGCGGAGATACGGGTATCAACGGAGCCCCTCACCATATATCTCGGCCCTGCCTGTGGCGGATCCATTTTCGAGCTTGATTATAAACCCCTTGGTTTCAACCTGGCAAACACGATGACCCGTCGGGAAGAGGCCTATCATCAAAAGCTGCGACAAGCCACAGCTGCGTCGGCCCCCAAGGACGAAATCCCCACCACAATTCACAACCTAGAAAAGCCTGTGGTTGAGCGGCTGGAGGAGGTGCTCCAATACGACTGGTATCCCAGGCACTCCTTTCTCGATCATTTTCTAGCTGCGGGATCCAGGTTGGAGCATTTTCGTCGGTGCCAGTATGAAGAGCTTGGGGACTTTGTGAACCAGCCATACAACTTGGCGGGTCCCATCCAGCAGCGTGGCGACAGGATCGGGTTCGTTTTGAGGCGCCACGGCGGTAATTGGATGAACGGACGGCGATATCCTTTCATAGTCTCCAAGCGGTTCACTTTTTCACGGCATGAGGCTTTAATCTGTGCGGACTATACCCTGGAAATGAAGAAAAGACCTCCAGTTCCATTCCACTTTGGCGTGGAGTTCAACCTGACACTACTGGCTGGAGATGCCCCTGACCGTTACTACCAAATTCCCGGCGTGAGCCAGTCGGAGAGCCGATTAAACTCTATTGGAGAAAGCTGTCAAATCGACAACATTTCTATGGTGGATAGATACAATGGCATACAAGTGCAATTGAAAACAAGCCGCCCGGCAAACCTCTGGCGTTTCCCTCTGGAGACCGCTTCCCAATCCGAACAGATTTACGAGAAGCAGTACCAGGGATCGGTGCTGTTGCTCTGGTGGCCTGAGTTGCCCATTAACGACAATTCGGCAAGACTGACGATCACTCTGGAGATCGAAGAGATAGGATAATTGAGGAATCAATTTCGATGGGAGGAAAACTAATTTTCGTTCTTTCCCTTGAGTTCCTTAATTTTTTTCATTAATCGGGCCTTTTGTTCATCCTGTCGGGCATGGGTCAGAGCTTTGCGATACATCTCCAGAGCGTTTTTGTTTCTTCCATCCTTCATGTACGCATCACCGAGATGCTCGAGAACAATAGGATCGTCTGATACGATGGATACAGCTCTTTCAAGCAGTTCGATGGCCCGAGGTATGAGATTTTTCTGATAATAAACCCATCCCAGGCTGTCGGTGATGTATCCATCGTTGGGTTTTATCTTAAGAGCTTTTTTTATCAACTCTTCAGCCTCATCCAGCCGTATTCCTTTTTCCGCGTAAATGTATCCCACATAATTCAAGGCATTGGCATGGTTGGTGTCGATTTGAATAATCTTCAGCATCGTTTCCACACTAAGATCCTTTTTTCCCCATTTGTCATAGAGAATGCCCAATTGATAGAGCAACTTAGTGCTTGAAGAGTCAATCTTGAGCCCCTCGTTGAGCACATCAACTGCCTCTTGATAACGGCTGGCATCGGACAAAATGCCTGCTTTAAAGCTGTACAGGTCAAGGTTTTCAGACTTCACTTTGATAGCTTCATCCATGGTCTGGAGAGCGGCCTCGACGTTTCCACGGGCATTAAGAATATAAGCCAGGTGAATCCGTGATTCAATGAACACGGGGGAGTGAGAGTTGAGTTTTTTAAAGTGCATCTCCGCGGATTGAAGGTCTCCTTTTTCCTCATAAGCCGTGGCTAGGTAGTACTTGTAGCGGTCTTCCTTCGGTTTACGTGCCGACAATTCGGTGAAGATCCGTATTGCGGTATCATATTCTTTCTTTTCTAGATAAAGGAGGCCTATCTTAGCGTGAATATGTTCGTCTTTCGGCCTGAGCATTAAAGCCCGGTTCAGGTATTCCAGGGCTCGATCAAGCTGATCCTCTAGGATGTAAATCTGACCCACCCTGAGTAAAGCTGTCAGATTGTTAGGATCAATGTCTAGCAAATCCTCGTAAGTCTGGAGAGCTTTCAGGTTGTTTTTGCTGAGTTCATAGACAAGGGCCAGTTCCATGAGAACAGCCCTGGAGTTGGGCTCAAGATCCCGCGCTTTTATCAGTCTCTGGATGGCTTTTTCATAGTTTTGCTGCTCGGCATGAACTTTCCCCAGATAATAATAACCCATAACGGAATCCGGTTGCTTTTTGACCAGATTCTCCAGAATAGTTATTGCTTCGGCAAACTTTTTATTCCGGGCCAACAAGGCGCTAAGGGAAAGATAAGCTTTCTCATTAGAAGGCTCGATTTTCAATATTTTCTGATAAGCCTCCCGGGCCTTTGAGTAAAGTCCTTTGTTGGAATAAAGCTCTCCCAGCAGAAGATACGAAGGTATATAACTAGAGTTAATAGCCAGGGCACGTTTCACTTCTTCTATGGCTTCATCCACTTTGCCAAGGCTGACAAGCAGAGAGGCCAACTCCACTCGGATGAACATGGATGACTCATCGAATTGAATGGCCGTGCGATATTCTTTCTTCGCCTCTTCGAACTCATGTTGAATTATATGCACCTGAGAAAGGGAGTAATGATACTTGGCTTCGGAATTCCCGGTTCTGATTCCCGGAAGAGTCCCCTTGTCCAGTTGGCGTATCTCTTCCTTGGTAGGAACCCGTTCAATAGACTTGGCCCAAGATTTCCATTGGAGCGACTTCGAACAGGAAGTCAAAGTAACAATAAGTAAAAGAGCCGCGGCCATATTTCCGAGCCTGGAAATGAACTTCCGGTCCTTCATTATCTGCAATTCTTTACCCATGGGAATCCGTACGACTTGACTGGTGTTTTATGATGTTTTTTGTAATAATACACTTTGCGTACACCCCTCTGAATTTTAACGCAAGTATAAAAAATTTTTTACCACAATAGGGTTTATGAAGCAACCACTTCCGCTCGTTCTCTGAGCAGACGGACGGTTAGATCATAGTCCTTCGAGTGGAAAATTGCAGAGCCTGTCACCAGAACATCCGCACCAGCCCGTGATACTTCAGCAACATTCTCCAGGGATATTCCTCCGTCTACAGCAATCTCCACGTCATAATCTTTTTCGTCAATCAAGCGCCGGAGCCTGGCAATTTTTGGGATTACTGAAGAAATAAATGACTGACCGCCAAAGCCTGGGTTAACCGTCATGATCAATACCTGATCGAGGTCGGGCAAAATCTCTTCCAGCATAGAGAGAGGCGTTGAAGGATTGAGAGAAACTCCTGCACATACCCCTTTGTCCTTTATGAAGTGGACGAGACGATGCAGGTGGCCAGCGACCTCAAAGTGAACCACAAGTGTATGAACGCCGTTTACCAGGTACTGGCTTACGATACGCGCGGGCTCTTCCACCATGAGGTGAACATCCAGGGGAATGCGGCTGAACCGTCCCAACTGTTCTACAACCGCGTTGCCGATGGTAATGCACGGAACAAACCGGCCATCCATTACATCTACATGGAGAAGATCTGCTCCGCATGATTCCACGGCCCGAACTTCTTCTCCCAATCTCATGAAGTCCGCCGAAAGGATGGAAGGGGTGATTTTTTTAACTCGCATTTTTGAACTCCTGCAATCGAAACTGCTGTGGTTTAACTGTTCGACCATCCACTGAAAGGATTACACGGCTTTCATTATCGACAAGAACCATGACCGCCACGGGCTCACCAGGATCGATAAATTGCCGGTAAATGGATATCACGCTTTTGCCGCGTCGGAGTTTGATCTCAACCCTGGAGCGCAAGAAACCAGGCGCCAAGGTATGCCTCACAAGCGCAAGGCGAAATAAATTGTAACCTTCATCACCGTTGGATTGAACGACCAGGGTAACAGAATCTCCCTCTGAGACCGCGTGCCCCCGCTCCGGTGCCTGTTCCAGAACATGACCAAGTTGCGCCGATGAGCGGCGCAGAGAACGGATCTCCCCGACTTTAAGCTTCATTCTCTCCAGAGTCAGGACGGCCTGACCTAGTGGACGCCCTGTGAGGTCGGGCATTATATATCGCGGGCGGCGAGGCCCAAGGCTGACCAGAAGGTTGACCGCACTTCCCCTGTGAAGAAAGCTCGAAGGCTCAGGTTGTTGAGCCAGAATGCGCCCCTTCTCTAGGGTGGCAAGGTGGGTCTCCGAGATATTACCGACCAGAAGTCCGTTCCTTTCCAGCAAGATTTCAGCCTGCCGCCGTGTCATTCCAACCAAGTGAGGCATTGGTATTTTTTCTGAACCTCTGGAGAGGACAACTCGAATGGCACTGCCAGTTTTCAAACGCCTGCCCGGCTCGGGTTCTTGACGAAGCACCGCATTGCGCGAAACGGAAGAGGAGTATTCGAAACCGTCCACTTTCAAACTTAATCCTGCCCTGGAAAATGTTTCCAGGGCATCTACCACTTCCATGCCGGTCACATCCGGAACCTGTATCTCCTTTCCGCTTTTTACAATCAGCCGGGCCGTAATGAAACCGGCTCCCGCCATTACTGATATAAACAACACCACATACAGGCCGTAAAAGAAAAGGGAACGCACCGACATTACTTCACTTTTCTCCTGAACCGGGCGGCAAAAAATCCGTCCATGCCGTGTCGATGAGGAAAAGTGCGGAAAATTCCATTATCCAAGAAAGTCTCCCAACCCGCTGTAGGAAGATCGGTCTCGAGGTAAAAATCCGCGCGGAAAGACAGAAAATCTCGAACTATTTCTTCTCCTTCATCTTGCGTGGTTGTGCACACCCCATACACCAACCGTCCCCCTGGACGCACCATTTCCGCAGCACAGAGCATCATCCGACTCTGCATATCCGCCAGGGAGGGAATCTCCTGCGGGCTGCGTCGCCATTTGATGTCCGGATGGCGCCGGATAATTCCCAGTGATGAACACGGCGGGTCCAGCACCACGCGGTGAAACTTCTCCCGCCATCCATTATTCCGCAACACCAGAAGGTCGCCAGCAACGGCCTCCACATTGCTGATGCCCATCCGCCGGTAGTTGTCGCAGAGCTCCCCTAGGCGCGATTCATTGATGTCCAAAGCAACGATTCTACCCGTGTTTTTCATCAATTGCGCCATGTGGGTAGTTTTGCCTCCTGGTGCCGCACAGGCATCCAGAACCTGCTCCCCGGGGAGAGGAGCCGCCAGATGAGCTATCAGTTGGGCTGCTTCGTCCTGCACATAAAAAAGTCCCTTCTTGAAAGTAGGCATCTGGTCCACTGGCCGCCGGGCCCCCTGAGCCCTAATGCCCTCTGGAGCGAAAGCACAAGGTGCTACCTGCTGGAACTCTTCCCGCAAATCTCTCATCAGCTCATCTCGATGGGTCAGCAAGGTATTGGTACGGATGGTAAGGGGGGGCACCATATTATCAGCCTGGCATAGCTCCTCTGTCTCCCCGGGCCCCAGGAGATCCAGGCGATGCTGCACAATCCATCTGGGAAAGGAATGGACAATAGCAAGGTAATCTGCATGGTCAGCTGTATCCGGAAGGCGCAAGCAACCGCTTTCTCGATGGATGGCCCGTAGCACCGCATTGACGTAGCCCGTGAGCTCACCCCTATATACCCTGTGCGCCAGGTGCACAGTTTCGCTCACGGCGGCAAAGGAAGGAACACCTTTCAGGTAGCATAATTGGAAAACGCCCATGCGCAGGACATTGTGGACTCGCGGGCTGAGTTTGCCGGGAAAACCGCGGGCATATTGGCTAAGAATCCAATCGATGCGACCTCTCCAGCGAATCGTTCCCAGGACCAGATCCGTAAGCTGGGCCCTTTCCCTAGATCCCCAGCTTTTTTGATCCTCCAGCATTTGGTGAAGAAGGTCCAAGGCTGTATCCCTCCCCGCATCGAACCGATCCAAAACTTGCAGAGCAACTTGCCTGACAGATAAGCCACCTGTTTTCAATCCATTACCAAGCCGGTCTTCAGGCGCGCCCCTGTTAAATAGGCTTCCACCGGCATCTTCCTCCGATTTTCAGGTTGAACCTCTTTCACATATACATAGCCGTCTCCACAGGCCACCTTGATCCAGGTCCGGCCTAACTGGACGATGGAACCCAGCGGCTTCGATGTTTTTGTCTTAAGAAAGGAGGCTTCAAAAATTTTCATGAGACGCCCCTCCAGAATGATATAGGCGCCTGGACGAGGGTTCGTGCCCCGGATGAGGTTAACTATTTCCTCTCCCGTTCTGTTCCACCGGATATGGGCATCCTCTCGCCGTAAGGGTGGCGCGTAATAGGCACCTGAGGAGTCCTGAGGACAAGGGTGAAGGATATTCCTTTTCCAGTGCTCCAGTGTCTCCTGAAGCACTTCCGAACTTATCAGGGAAAGGCGTTGAGAAAGCTGCCCCGCCGTCTCGCCCGGTAAAATTTCCACCGCCCGGCTCATCAAAATAGGACCGGTGTCCAATCCCTCATCCATTAGCATTGTGGTGATCCCGGTAACCTTCTCCCCACGAATGATGGACCACTCCACAGGAGCCGCACCCCTGTATTTGGGAAGGAGAGAGGCGTGCACATTAATGCAGCCACCGGCGGGAATCTCCAGAATCTGGCGAGAGAGAATCTGCCCGTACGCCACCACTACCAGCAGATCGGGCGACATTTCCCGCAAAGTGGCCACAAAAGACTCATCACTGACCCTCTTGGGCTTCAGCACTGGAAGGCCCGCTTTCATAGCCTCATCAGCCGTCGGCGTGGAAGAGACTTTTTGCCCTCGGCCACGGCTCCGATCCGGCTGCGTTACCACCGCCAGCAAGTCATCCTCCTGTTGGATCAGCATAGTAAGGGAGGGTATCGAAAAAGGTGCGGATCCGAAAAACACTATTTTCATGGCATTCCACCTTTGTTATATTGGGTAGCACTGGCAGAATCAAAACTCGCCACTGAAGCAGCCATGTATAATATAAAGACACGGGGAACCCTACGGCTTTACCCGTGACATGCCGTGCATTTTGCGCATTTTACGGCGATAAATATGGCGCTTGAGCGGGCTGATGCGGTCAATAAAAAGGATTCCGTTCAGATGATCAATTTCATGCTGTAAAGCACGGGCCAGGAGTCCCTCAGCTTGAAGCTGAATGGGGCTTCCGTCCAGCTTTCTTGCCCGCACTGTTATCCTGGAGTACCGCTTCACCTCGCTGGTAAAATCGGGCACACTCAAACAACCCTCATCTAACAAATCCTCACCCTCTCCCTCAAGGATCTCAGGGTTTATGAAAACCATTGGACTTCGCGTTTCTTCCTGGGAAAGAATATCCACAACAGCTAATCGAACAGGCTGACCGACCTGTGTGGCAGCCAATCCTATGCCTGGCGCGGCATACATGGTTTCCAGCATATCAATGGCTAGGTCACGAGTCGCGGTATCAATTTTCTCAACCTCTTCGGCGGGATTTTTCAACCGGGGGTCCGGATATTTCAAAATCTCCAGGATGGCCATTGGATTTGCTCCTTTTGCCAGCGGCAAACACGGCTTAGCTTTTGATAATATAGGTGATTTTTGTCGATAAGTCAACCCGCTGTCCAATTTGACATAACTGAAGAATCTATTTAGAATAATTAAAATACAAATTTTTTCTTATGCCGGGCTGGGCTGTCAAGCAAAAAATTCCGGGTGGACTTAAGGCACAGATGGGCCCGGCAATAGTTTTGTTTCACAGAGATGAAGGTGCATTTATCAGATGAAAATTACATTGCATGTCCACGAGGAGAATTAAAATGTTTGATCTGGCGATCTTAGGAGGAACGGTTGTCGATGGGACAGGTCATCCCGCCCGAAGGGCCGATGTGGGAATCAAGGGAGACCGTATCGCGCGCCTGGGGCAGATAAGAAAAGGTAAGGCTTCGCGAGAGATCTCGGCTAACGGTTCCGTTGTGTGTCCCGGATTTATCGACACCCACTGTCACTCGGATATCATGGCTTTAGCAGAGCCGGAACTACTCCCCAAGCTCATGCAGGGAATCACCACCGAACTCCTTGGCCAGGATGGCATTGGTATGGCTCCCATGCGTCCTGACATGGTGAGCCAGTGGCGCCAGTATATGTCGGGACTCAGCGGAGATCCGCCCGTCTCGTGGGACTGGAACAGCATCGGGCAGTACGCGGAACGTCTCGCCGCTGCCCGCATCGGCCCCAACATGGTCATCCTGGTCCCCCAGGGGAATGTCCGCATGATCGTGATCGGGATGGAGAATGTCCCGGCTGATGAAACTCAGTTGCGGGCCATGGAGGAAGAAGTTAGAAAAGCCATGGAAGAAGGCACAATAGGAATCTCTCTGGGGTTGATCTACGAACCGTGCACCTATTCTCGGCGGGATGAAATAGTACGGCTTTTACGCGTCTGTGGTCGGATGGGAGGCTTTTTTGTAGTGCATGTCAGGAGCGGCGGTGATAGCCTCCTCGAATCCAACGAAGAGGTGATTTCCATGGCTCGTGAGGCGGAGATTCCGCTCCATATATCCCATTTCAAGGCTTCTGGAAAGCGCAACTGGCACAAGATGGGCCCCGCGCTGGAGGCAGTGGACAAGGCAAATCGAGAAGGTTTGGACATTACTTTCGACATATACCCGTATACAGCAGGTAGCACCATGTTTCTGGCTGTGCTTCCGCCTTGGGCAAAGGAAGGAGGCGTAGAGCAAATGCTTGAACGGCTTAAGGACGCCTCCTTGCGAGCTAAAATCAAGGATCAGTTCATCAACCCGCCGCCGAAGGATCCCGAAGGCCCAGGATGGGATAACCATGCAAACCTCATCGGGTGGGAGAACATTATCATTTCCTCGGTGGATAGCCAGAAAAACCAGGCCTGGGTGGGGCGATCGGTAGCAGATATAGCCAGCGAACTCAGTAAACACCCAGCGGATACAGCTTTCGACATCCTCCTGGAGGAGGAGGGCCGCGTGGGCATGATCACTTTTCTCATGGACGAATCTAACGTTATTATGGGGCTCCGCCATCCGCTGGGGATGATATGCACCGACGGACTCTTGGGCGGCAAACCCCATCCCAGGGTCTACGGAACATTCCCCCGGATTTTGGGCCATTACGTGCGCAAGCTCAAGAAACTGACACAGGAGGAGGCTGTGCGCAAGATGACGTCCCTGCCGGCGCGGCGGCTGGGCCTCAAGGACCGTGGGGTACTGGATGAGGGAATGGCGGCCGACCTGGTGGTCTTCGACCCCGAAACCGTGCTGGATCGGGCCACCTATGAGAACCCCAGACAATATCCCGTTGGAATCCAGCACGTCATCGTCAACGGGATTCATTCCGTGGAGGGTGGTCAATTCACAGGCCAGCAGGGCGGACGGGTTTTGAAGAAAGAATAATCAATCATAAAACTTCAAGGCCGGAGACGCCTATGAAGTAAACATATAAATTACCATTAACCGTCTATGGAATTGAAATAATTGTTTAAACCTACACGCTTTAAAGGGATTGATTATGAGAACACGAAAAAGGCAACCTACTCACCCAGGGCAAATATTAGCCAGTCATTATTTAGAGCCGTTAAATCTTACGATAACGGCCTTGGCTGATAAGCTCAACGTATCACGGAAGACCTTATCAAAAATTGTGAATGAGCGGGGTTCGATCACGCCTGATATGGCTTTGCGCTTGTCAAACGCCTTTGAGACGACTCCTGAGCTTTGGTTGAACCTTCAACAGAACTATAGCTTGTGGCATGCGGCCAACGAGTCTCATGACTGGAAAAATATTCAACCTACCTATTGAAAGAGTGACCCGCATCGCATAATGGAATATGCCTAGTGATTAAATCTTAATATTTCTAAACGGAAACCCAGAGAATGGTCCTGATCACCACATCTGAAAGACTAACTTGTGCTCTTTGCCCTGAGCGGCGGCAAACTCTTCCAACTGCATTACAGATCTATATAAGACGTCTTTAATATTTACGCATAATACGCATAATATTCTTAATTAGCCAGTGGCTGCACCAACACGAGTATGAATATCTTGGGTGCCACTGGCAGAGCCGAAGGCTCGCCAGTGAAGCATGAATGTACTGATCAGAAGACACGGGTAACCTTCGGTTTGCCCGTGGCACCCGGCGAGGAGAAATTACGTCATCAGCATTTACCTTAATTCTTTTCCTGTGAACGGGGAGAGGAAATAATATACTCTCTAATGCAACTTATTATAACTCGTTTAAAACCCTTGGATGTTTTGCTCAGTATCTGGGGCCGATGGTATCCACAGTGAGAGATGGAGAGCACGACGCCCGGTCAAATGACCGGGCGTCGTGCATAAAGGTGTGGGTTCTTAAGGAGCAGCAACGTCTCCTGTGATGCCAAGGTACTCCTGGAAGTCTGGGTCTCCATCGGCTTCGATGGCGATTAATCTCGGGTTCGCGAATTGGACGAAACCTCCAAGCGTAAGCCCTTCGGCACAAATCGGCGGCGAGTAGCGGGTGGCGTTTTCGAGGAGAATATCGTTCGTGCTATTCGTTGCCGCCTCGGTGGCTATAAGATCGTCATCTCCAGGCGTCGTGGTGCCGCCGCACATCACACCAGCCGCTCGAGGGGTTATCACTATCTCATTAACGCGGGTGACAAACCCTGGTTTGCCTCCTTCGCAAACGTCAACGCAGGGGCCTCCAACATCTGTGCATCCAGAGTCATCTGTGCAGATGATTTCTGGGTCGTTCTCGCAGTGCTTTGTGGCCAGCTGCATAGCGGTCTCGATGTTCAGATCGAGGCAGAGCGCAAAGAGATAACAGTCGCCTTCCGTGGGTGCTCCTTCTGCCAGACACTTGGGGGTGCTGGACAGTTGGCCGTCAAGGCCGTCACCATCTCTGTCCAAGATCATCGCGACGGAGAGGTCGTTGAGGCGCAGGACGGTTTCGACATCGTAGTAGGTAGAGGCATTGTCTTGTATCAGGAGCCGCGGGGGGACGTCCTGACGGACACAGAACAGGAGTGAGTCGCCGCTCGAGATATTGATTTGCTCCAGCTTGTCCTTAGTTGCCCGGCACACCAGCTTTCGCCCCAGCGGCAAAGCTTCGCAGTCGTCGCCTTTGAAGCCGTGGCATGCTCCCTGAAGGATGGCAGTCTTTGCGGAGTTTTCTACACACGAGCCGGCGGCGCAGTCCGCGGCCTCTTTGCAAGATATGCTGGAGTCGAGACTGCACTCCCCTACGGACAGGGTATCGCAATCGACGGGCAGCAAGTCCCCGACTGTTTTGCCTGAATCCTGACAGCCTGTCTTGAGCTTACCGGACACCGTGAGACTGGCGAAGAGCTGATTGAGCGTGTCGTCCGCGAGGGCGATAAAAACGCCTCCGGCATCGGGCACGGCCATGAGCGGGAGGCCAGCAGGCGTGAGCACGGCTCCTGGCGTGCTCTGCACCTCTGGATCCAGGGGGGCCGTCGTGGAAAACTTGCCCTTGAGACCGGCCACGATGCCGTTCGCCGTGATTTCGACACTGGACAGATTTCCCTCGAGCTCTTGCCCGTACTCCTCCACTTCTTCCTTGTCGACCTTGATCTCGCCGAGAGAGACCGGGTCGGGCTGGCCGGCTCCGACCTCAACCTGAAAGTTCAAGTCCTGCGAGATATTTATCTCAGGGGTCAGGTCGATCCACCCATTGCTCCCGAACGTCAAAGCCGTAAGGAACAATTCCACGAACCAGTTACACACTGAGGCGAGGCAGTGCACGTTTGACGAGATATGAGAATCCACCTGCCCCTCCACCCCGATGTTAAAGGTCGGAGCCGGGCCGGATGCACCCATCAGTTGATTCTCCGTCACGTCAAATTCCATCTTTATTTGGCTAATGGTGGTCGTGGCCCACCCGTCCACAACGGTCTTGGCCACGCACGCACCAAGGAACGTTGTCTTGCAATATCCATAGGCATTAATGCTGATGACCACGTTGGGAAGATTCATGGTAACGTGGAAAGTATCCGGATTGAAATCAACGGAACAGGTGATATCTCCAGGAAACGTCACGCTGTCTAACGTAATTTTAACTGGCGGATCACAGGAACATCCACCGTCGGCTATACGGGTGAACGGGAATTTCGCGGCGATGTTCGCCCTTACCCTGTTTTCGAACTCACCCGTCGCATCCGTGCACTTCTCAGAGAACAGGGTATTCACAGCGTCTGGAGTGAGACCGACGACAAAGGCATTCTCGATTTCGGTCTCCGTGGCGTTAAGGGCTGCCTGGACTGCTTCCTTAACGCGGGCTTCCACATCCGAAAATACCTGCTCTTGCACACCCGCGACCCGAAGCGGCGGGGTGCAGGGCAAGGGCGACGCCACCGGGCCGGCCGCGAATGACCACTTCTCGCTGTAAGACGTGTTTCCAAGGTCGTCGATTACCCTGCCGCTCAGGAAGTTGGGACCCTTGTCGAAGCTGCACTGCAAGACGTCGCCATATTGCACGTCTTGTACCAGGTCCGTCAGACCCACTTCGATGTTGATCGGCACCACGTAAGTGTCGCCGGAGTCTTCACAGACGCCGTCGGGGTCGACGTATTGCCCACTGATGTCGACAACACAGTTGTTGATCTGCACACCTGTTATTTCACGGCCGCTGCACGCCTTACCGGTGACATTGACCGGCGCCAAGGGCAATTCTTCGCATTCGGTCGGATCGGTAAGATCAATGGAGAGGCCACTCGACGTGCCGATGCCGTGGAGGTCGTCGACGTGGCACGCCTCAGCCACGTCTGAGGGGAACAACGAGCCAGGCAACTGCTGGCCCTCGACAACGATAGCGTGGCCGCCGCACCCCAGGTTGGATAGCTTCATGCGCAGTGTGTTGATCCCCAGGACATCGATTGGCGATCCCTGGACCACCAGCTCCGAGACCTCCACGCTTTGGCTGTTGATCGTAACGGTGCCGCTGCAAGGAGCTCCGAGGGTGCAGTCGGCGGGATCGGAGATACCCATCTCTGCCAATATGTCCACGCAGTCAACCATGACAGAGAGAGACGAGGGGTCCGTGAGGGGGATGGCCGCGAGAACATTCGTGACGTCGCCCTCGGACGCGCTGACCACTGTGCCAGAGGGCTCAACAACCTGGACGTAGGGGATGTTGGAGCAATAGGCCTGCGACTTGTTCAATCCGTCTTGGACGGTGACGCGGAGCATGGGAACGGGGGCGAAGACTTCGTGGCGAGTGCGAGTGCCTCCCGTGTAAGTCCAAGACCGACATTTCCAATCATCAGGATCGAGGCGGCTCGCGAGGTGGGCCTCATCACCGTTTTCCACTGGAAGTGGTATCATATCCTCTAGGATGTTGCCATCCACGTCGAGTGCAAGCAGCTCCGCGGTGACCAGGGCGTTAGGGCCTGCATTGGTGTCGAAAGATATTTCGTGCATGCCGGTGCAGTCGCGGCCCGGCTCACCGTGAAGGTACGGTAAAGCACAGCTGACCGCAAGGTCGGCCGACGCGCAACCCGGATCAAGCTCGTCGGTCAGCCCGTCGCAGTCGTTATCTATATCGTCGTTGCAGGTGGAACCCACCGGCCCCTCGATGCTGGCAAGTGCTGGAACAACGCTGCAGACCGTAGTGGTACCGTCAGAGCTGCAGACCTTCACGCCAGTGCGCTGGCACGCGCCCTCTCCCACGGTGCAAGGCAAACCCAATTCGGCGATGAAGTCCTCATCGACGCCGTCGTTACCGTCGTTGTCGACGCCGTCGCATCTCTCTTCTTCCTGGCAATCCGCGTCCGCAATGTCCACGTAGCCGTCGCAGTCGTTATCGAGCCCGTCGATGCACCTCCCTGTGCCCGGGGTGTCTTCGGTCTTTGATGTACCCTCCACCGCAGTGCATATGGCGTTAAGCCCATCGGCACTGCATATAACAGTGCCCGTGCGCTGGCAGATGCCCTCGCCCACCGTGCACGGGTCACCAAGGGGGATTCCGGAGTAAGTAAAGTCCTCGTCGGTTTCACCGTCGTAGTCGTCGTCCAGGCCGTTACAGAGCTCGGTTACAGGACTGCAACCTGGGTGAGGGACTAATCCTATCATTCTAGTAACGTCGAGTTGGTCCACATAGCCATCGCAGTCGTTGTCCAGTCCATCATGGCACTCCGGAGTGTAAGCAACTTCCGGGGTCGGTTCCTCAACCCCCGACTCCGGTTCCGGACAGGTTTCGACGCCATCAAGGCACTCCAAAATCGACCCGGTTATGCAACCACTGGGAGATTCAATAGCGCACTCCTGGTCAACAGGGAAGTCCTCGTCTACCTCATCGTCACAGTCATTGTTGATTCCATCGCAGAGGTCAGTAACACCAGGATGAATTGATGAGTCGCTGTCGTCGCATTCCCCGCACTGCTTGCCGTCCGGCACCGTGCAGTTTTGGCACACTACATAGCCGTCACCATCACTGTCTACGCAGGTAACTTCAGGAATGTTTCCGAAGTAGTGGCTGGGGTCGGAGTCGCTGACCTCTCCGCCGCTGGGAGACGTGCCGGTGGCGGTGCCGAGGTTTTGATATTGGCCCTCGACCGCAATGCCGGTGCCGGTGCAGGTCATGCTCTCGTCGACAGCGAGTTGTGATCTGGGGCAGCTGACCCCTACTCCTTGATTGTCGGTCACATGGATATTGCTCAGGGGAACGTTGCCGGTGTTGGTGACCACATAAGTCCATTGGACAGGGTCCCCGGCCAGGATGGTGGGTCCCTGCGGTGAATCGGCGTCGTCTCCGTTGGTGGCCTTCTCGATGTCGATCGCACTGTACTCCTCGAAGCCGAAGTAGTGGCTGGGGTCGGAGTGGCTGACCTCGCCGCCGCTGGGCAACGTGCCGGTGGCGGTGCCGAGATTTTGATATTGGCCCTCGACCGCGATGCCGGTGCCGCTGCAGGTCATGCTCTCGTCGACAGCGAGTTGTGATTTGGGGCAGCTGACCTCTACTCCTTGATCGTCGGTTACCTGGACATCGGTCAGGGGAACGTTGCCGGTGTTGGTGACCACATAAGTCCATTCGACAGGGTCCCCGGGCGGGATGGTGGATCCCTGCGGTGAATCAGCGTCGTCTCCGTTGGTGGCCTTCTCGATGTCGATCGCACCGTACTCCACGAAGCCTAAGTAGTGGCTGGGGTCGGAGTCGATGACCACGCGGCCGCTGGGTAACGTGCCGGTGGCGGTGCCGAGGTTTTGATATTGGCCCTCGACCGCGATGCCGGTGCCGGTGCAGGTCATGCTCTCGCCGACGGCGAGTTGGGATCTGGGGCAGCTGACCTCTACTCCCTGATCGTCGGTTACCTGGACATTGGTCAGGGGGGCGAGGCCGTTGTTGGTGACCACATAAGTCCATTCGACAAGGTCCCCGGCCTGGATGGTGGGTCCTGGCGGTGAATCGGCGTCGTCTCCGTTGGTGGCCTTTTCAATGTCGATCTGGCATGCTGACAGCAAAAGAACTGCGAATAAACCTGAACACAGTAATAATATTCTCTTACTCATAAAATGCCTCCATTATCTGCTGTGGACAATTATCTCTATTTTGAAGTTTGTAACTGGATGATAAAGTTATTTAACATTTTAAATTTTGTCGTCAATACTTTTTTTACAATTGAAAAAAAAGGCATAACGCAATTAATGTGCCAAATAACTGTTTTTCTGGAAGGATAACGGTTGTCCTTAAAAATCAACATATTGTAATTTAATGGCATTGAGTGCAGCAATTTGGTCTGCTTCTGCATAGGCAAAAAAAAGTATATTTTTGACAAAAAATGTCAACCCGAGGTTACAGAAGTCAGACTGTTTTGCAAGGACTGCGGGGGTGTTTATCAAGAACCCATCCGACTGGCCGATCCCAAGAAAAGCTATGATTGGGCATTGGGGCGGTACGTTTGTGAGGTGATGACCATTCAGGATGTGACTGAGCATGTGGGGATGCACTGGAACACGGTCAAGGACATCGATAAAAAGCGGCTGTCTCGCAGAATCCCCACGGAAACAAAGATCAAAAACAGTAATATTGGGTTGTTTTCCCAGTCATTGGCTATCGAACAGAAAAGACCCGTGGCTTTCCGGCCCCACCTTGGGTAGGGCTTTATCTATAGATTACATTGCAAAACCTCCGCAGGTACAATTCATTTTGGAGGCTTCATATCAGCATTTCTGGTAGCCTTTTCTCATGGCTCCCTCCGGAAAGTTAGAGTATTTTGAGAATTAATGTATATTAGATAATAAAATTACCATTGTAAATCAAAATGTTGATTGATATGAATATCTTGGTGTGTCCCGGTGTGAAACATTTTTTAAATTCGTCTCCGGAAATCTTCGCAATATCGAGGGCACACACAACATCTTGGGGCTAGATTACGCGCTTAAAATTGCATATATCTAGCCAAAGATATTTGAAATTTTTTGACTTCCACCGAAGACTTTCCCATGATTTGGTTGTTCGCCAAAATCTATTGACAGAATTATCAGGCTGCTGGCAGCTTGACTATGTTAGAGAAAAATCCTCAGAATGACGCTGTAAGAAAACTAATGCTCTTTCCGGCATGAAAATCTTATAAATCTCCGCTCTACCTTTAAGTCGAATGGGGTAATCTGCGTTCATCCCTCTGTGATTTAGCTCTTTTATTAAGCTTTTAAATAGCAATTCTAAAAATAATCCCTTTATTTGCCTATAGTAAGACTTATGAAAAGATGCATCATCTTTTGCTATCTTGAGGATGAGTTCTAACAATGCCTCTTTTTTTGTACTTCCCTTTCCCTCATATCCGCGCCTTGTACCAACTGTTGCGATAAAACGACTATCATTCATGGTTGAAATTGATGTTTCTTCTAAAACCTCACTCCATTGCTCTTTAATCTTCATGTTTTTTTTCCTCCTCCATGTTAGAAATTATGTAAGCTTTTCACCCTTAAAGTACTCCCATACCCACCTCACCCCCTTAATTATACCCATAACACCCACCAGCATAACGGCCATGACGGGCACATTGCGCCAGTTGAAAAAAACTGCATAAAATACGGGCATCTACGCCTCGCGGCTGTCTACCGGCGGCCCCAGGTCGGAAGGCGCGAGGTTGTATCGGTACGAGAACCTGATGTGATGAGCCATCTGCACGGTCGAAAGGAAGGCCAGCAGCCCGAAAATGGCCCATCCCCAAAACCGCAATTCTCTTGAGGATGGCCGCTGGAGTTGCTAAAGGCAGACTTTCTTGGTCTTGCGTGAAAAAAGAGGCTTCGACTTGTTCCATGCCTCGAAATTAAACTAAGAATAGAGGTTTTAAGGAAGATAAAACATGGGATTTCGGGGCCGGCCCTTGAGCCTGACTTCGAAATGGAGATGAGGCCCGGAGGCATTGCCCGAGTCGCCCACCCTGCCAATGACTTCCCCCTTCTTGACGGATCGACCTTTTCTTAAGGAAATGTTTCCTAGGTGTGCATAAACCGTGGAAAAATTGTCCACATGCTTGATCACTACAACCTTGCCGTAACCTCGCAGAGACCCGGCATAAGTAACTTTGCCTGCCTGGGCTGCTCGTACTTTCCGTCCTATCGGGGCCCGGATGTCAAGCCCTTTGTGCATCCGGTTGTCCCGGACGCCAAAGCGAGAAGAAATCTCGCCGCGAAGGGGCCATAAGAACTTGCCTTTTTGGAGAGAAATTTTCCCCCGGCTCTCAGGCCCGAAAACTTTTTTGGTGTCAACCTTTAAAACACGTTTTGCACCGGGAATAAAGATCCGGAGCCCCGCGGGAATATTGGACAGGTCTGTGATATCATTAATCTCGGCCACATCCTGCATGTTAACGCCGTAAGTCTTGCAAATACGCCATAAAGTCTCTCCCGGTTTCACTTTGTGGTAGACCCCATGCACCCGCTTCCAGGTAGGTCCCTTGAAAATGGAGGGAGATGTTCGCGAAGTAGAGACGGAATGAGATATTGGCGCTTTTCCCGGCTGACTGGCTGAAGAAGTCCAAATAATGGATTTCCCGCAGCCTGCGTGGGCCATTATGGCCAGCAAGACCGGAAAGACCGCCCATTTTCTCATCGGATCGTTTTCGTTGCCCGCTTTTTGCCCCGAGAAGACCGACGTACCAACTGGATTGCTTCTCCCACCGCCTCGGCCGGGTCCCTTGCCTTGACTATATCAGGGGAAACATCCCAGGTGCTCAAACCCACCACAGGCTTGCCGAGCTTGAGTGCAATGGCAAGTTCGGAGAGTGTACCATACTCCCCTGCGATAGCGATCAGAACGTCAGAGGAGTGAACCAAAATAAAGTTGCGGGCGTGGCCCATATCAGTAACAATACGTATCTTTACGTATTCATTGGCCTGATCCGCCCGGTCTCCGGGAAGAATACCGATGGTGACGCCGCCGGCCTCTGCAGCTCCCCGGCATGCGGCCCTCATGACGCCGCCCATGCCGCCGCAAATCAGCACAGCGCCGCGCCGGGCAACATGTCGCCCCACCTCCTCGGCGACCTTTTCCATCTCCGGGGTACATTCCCCTGAGCCAATTATTCCGATCTGCATGATTTTATAAGGGAAATTTTCCTTGATAGCCCAAAAGGCCGCATTATATTCATGAGGCACGCACCCTTAGTGGATCCACGAATACAGGCGTCAAGTTAGAGCGCCCGTAATGCTATTACCAGAAGATCTTGATAGCTAAAAAGCCAAGGATCAGCAGCACCGAGAATGCCACTGCCAACAGGTTGAAGTATCGGTCGATAAGCCCGCGGATAGAGGCGCCGAACACGTAGATCAACCATGCAACCAAAAAGAATCGCGCTCCCCGGCTCGCCAGAGATGCCAGCACAAAGGTAGTAAAGTTGATCCGGAATGCGCCGCCGGCAATAGTGAAAATTTTGTAGGGCACAGGTGTAAATCCTGCAACCGCAACAGCCAAGGCATCATAGCGGCTGAAAAGCCCTCTGACAGCCTCATATTTATCCAACAGTCCGTAAAACCTTATAATGGGGAAGCCCAGCAAATCCATGAATTCCAGACCGATAAGATATCCCAGCATTCCACCCAGGACGGAGCCACACGTACAAGTGAGAGCATACCGAAACGATCGGCCGGGAATGGCAATGGCCAAAGCGATCAGCAGGACATCGGGGGCAATGGGGAAGAACGAGGATTCGCTTAAGGCCAGGAAGAAGAGTGCCCATTCACCATAGGGAGATTCCGCCCATCGCAACACCCTTTCATATAAATCCCGGAGCCAGCCCAAAAGCTCACTCCTGCCATCCATACTGGCCGATAAGGCTGACAAAGCGGCATCCACCCAGGTTCTGCTGCCGAATTCCCTTATCTGTTCGTTCCACACTTATGAGGTCCTGGGAATAACGACCTCCCACAGGAACCACCAGCAGGCCTCCCTTCCTCAGTTGTTCCAGCAGTGGGGGGGGAAGCTCTGGAGATGCTGCCGTTACAATTATCCCATCAAAAGGGCTTTCCTCTTCCCACCCCTTGGTACCATCTCCAATGCGTATATTGATATTGAAGTACCCGAGCTCATCAAGCATTTTTCTTGCCTTATAAACCAAAGAAGGGATACGCTCAATGGAATATACCATGTCCGCTAGTTCAGCCAGGATGGCAGTCTGGTAACCGGAACCGGTGCCGATCTCCAAGACTTTCTCGTTGCCTCTGAGCTCCAGCGCCTCCGTCATAAGAGCAACAATGTATGGCTGGGAAATGGTCTGCTTTTCTCCGATAGGAAGAGGATGATCGCCATATGCCTGGCAGTGCAATGCTTCTTCCACAAAGAGGTGACGGGGGATCTTTCGCATGGCGGCCAAAACGCGTTGGTCTTTGATGCCTCGGGAAATTAGTTGGTTTTCCACCATTTTCTCGCGCTCATATTCCAGCCCGGGAGGATCACTTCGCTTCAACATGCATTCTCCGAAGTATGAAAAATATATTCGCCCTTATGGCCTATGGCAATCAAATCAAAACAGATAATATGTTATTTTTTGTAAATAGCATAATTTGAAAGGGATAGCAAACATTTCCCAAGGGAATATACACTGGATGTTTGCGAAGAAATCCGGAAGATGCACGTGAAAGGCAGAGGGGTGATAATTTCATTAATTCCGTAGCCGAAGTCATGAAGGAACCCATGTTCTATCTGGTTTGGCTGGCTTACTTTTTTGCCGCTGGCGCCGGCTTGATGGTCATCGGCAAACTGGCCAAAATGGTGGATGTACAGGCGGGCTTTAAGGCCAGATTTATCCTGGTCACTCTGCTGGCCATCGGCAATGCAAGCGGGCGTTTGATCGCTGGCTATGCCTCGGATAAGTTCGGACGCACCAAAGTGCTGGCTTTTTGCGCCGGGCGGCAGGCCCTGCTCATGTTCCTGATGCCATCAATGAGCAGCGCCTTCATAATGATCGTCTTCTCTATGCTTATGGGCTTTAACTACGGCTCCAACCTGGCCCTGTTTCCATCAATCACCAAGGACTTCTTCGGTCTGAAAAACCTGGGTGTAAATTATGGGCTTGTCTTCACTGCCTGGGGACTTGGAGGCCCTGTGCTGCCAACCATATCGGTCGTGATATACGACGCCACCAAGAGCTTCCAATATGCATTTTATGCTGCAGGTGGGGTTTGCCTCCTGGCCGTGGTAATCGCCCTGATAATCCGAAAACCTGAAAAAGCGAAGGCGTAGCATTGCCGAGGGCTTCTCGCTGTCACAAATAACATCTTTATAGGACTTTCTACCATGCATTTATTTATCAGCCAATGGCGGAAGTCAGAAAGTATTATTGCGATTGCAGCTCACACAACCATATAGACCACCAAAAGTCTTTTAAGCTCTCAACATATTTTCAAATTAGTTTGTCATTGTCGAGGCGCACGAATTATGCTATGAAAACTATGCTATGAAAACTTTGTGCCTGAGTTCATGGGCACAAGCTTAAAGCGCGGGGGTTCTCCATGAAAATTGCACTTGCTCAAACAAATCCCACTGTGGGCGCCATGGAAAAGAATGTCGAACGAATGCTTGAAATGACACGCGAGGCACGAGGGCGCGGGTGCCAGCTTGTTATCTTTCATGAACTCTCCATCCTGGGATATCCCCCTAAGGATCTCCTTGAAAAGTCTGATTTCGTCGAGGCCAACCTCAAGGGCTTCCGGACTATACTCGAATCCGCCAGGGAAATCGGAGTAATTTGCGGATACGTTAAGCGCAACAACTCGCCGGAGGGCAAGCCGCTGTTTAACACCGCCGCACTTTTTGAAAATGGGAGAATCCTCCATGAGGTAAATAAATGCCTCTTGCCATGCTATGATGTTTTCGAAGAGACACGCTATTTTGAGCCCGGAACGCCTCAAAAAGCAATCACATATGGCGGTATACGCCTTGGAATTTCCATCTGCGAGGACATCTGGAACGACAAGGATTTCTTCCCCCGCCAGTTGTACCACTCCAATCCAGTCGAGTCTCTGGTCAGCGATGGAGCGGAAATCCTGGTAAACATCTCCGCCTCACCTTATCACCGGGGGAAACTTGCTTTTCGAGAGCAGATGCTCGGCGGGGCAGCGAAAAAGTATGCAAAACCCGTCATTTATGTCAACCAAGTGGGCGGCAACGACAGCCTGCTATTCGATGGGGCAAGCCTTATTCTGGATAAAAATGGCCAGGTTGTGGCGCGTTGCATGGATTTTGAGGAGGACCTCATTGTGTATGATACCCAATCTGGAAAAGGCGAGATCCATCCTGTTGCAAAAAATGACACTGAATCAGTTTTACGTGCCTTAATTATGGGTATGCGGGATTACTGCAAAAAATGCGGCTTCAGGGGCGCTGTTTTGGGCCTCTCGGGAGGGGTCGACTCCTCTCTGGTGGCTTACATCGCTGCGAAAGCGCTTGGGCCTGAACACATACTGGGAGTATCGTTACCATCACGATATTCCTCTGAGGGAAGCCGGACGGATGCCCGAAAACTCGCTGAAAACCTCGGCATCCAATTTCAGCTCATTCCAATAGATGAAATTTATAGCACCTTTCTACATGTTCTGAGTCCGGCCTTCGCGGGAAGGGAGCACGATGTCACCGAGGAGAACATCCAGGCACGCATCCGGGGCAATATCCTCATGGCCCTTTCCAACAAACTGGGGTACCTTGTGCTGGCGACCGGCAACAAATCCGAAGTGGGCGTTGGATACTGCACCCTATACGGAGATACATGTGGAGGTCTGGCGGTAATATCGGATGTGCCAAAGACCATGGTCTACGAGCTGTGCCGTTTTATCAACCAAGAAGGCGAAATCATCCCCCACGCCGTCTTGAGTAAAGTGCCCTCGGCAGAGCTCAGGCCTGATCAGACCGACCAGGATGTCTTGCCCCCTTACGAGGTACTGGATCCCATCCTGGAGGCATACGTTGAGGATATGCGCAGTATGGAGGATATTGTGGCGATGGGGTTTCCCGAGGAAACTGTCCGAAGCGTCATCAGTATGGTGGAGAATTCGGAATATAAGCGCCAACAGATGGCCCCAGGCCTGAAGGTTACCACCAAGGCCTTCGGGTTTGGGCGGAAATTTCCCATCGCTCAGGGTTACCTTGGATGAGGACCGGAAAGTTTTCTATATTTCTTGCGGATGCGCGGTGACCACGTCCATGCATCAAGTGAATCAATCAAATTTAGACTCACAGTAATAATCACCTGATAATTGCGGCAAATCGAGCTTTTTCTGGTCAAGAATTCCGCAGCCAAGGCAAAATTGATGTAATAACCACTTGATTATTAAAGCATATAGGGATAAAATTATAATGGTCGGAGTAGTTCAGACAGCCGCCTGTGTGCTACCTCTTCTACACAGGAGGAAAGTCCGGGCTCCACAGGGCAGGGTGCTCTGTAACGCAGAGCGGGGGAGACCCCAGGGAAAGTGCCACAGAAAACACACCGCCGCCGGACTTGTTTCGGGGGTAAGGGTGAAAAGGCGGGGTAAAAGCCCACCCGCTTTGATGGTGACATTGAAGCGCGGCAAACCCCACCCGGAGCAAGACCAAATAGGGGGGCGCTGGAGGGTGGCCCGCCCGATGCCCCCGGGTATGGTCGCTGGAGACGCCGGGCAACCGGCGCCCTAGAGGAATGGTTGTCACTTCCGGAGGGGAGATCTTCCGGGAGAACAGAACCCGGCTTATGGATTACTTCGGCCCATTTTTTTCCGCAAAGGAGGTAAAAAGTGGAATTAAGCGAACTGGAAAGACTTATCAGAACCAGAAGATCCATCCGAAAATGGAAGCCTGATCCCGTCGATATCAATATGATCCAGAAGGCGGTGGAACTGGCCTGCTGGGCGCCCAACGGCGGCAATCAGCAGTCCTGGCTGTATCGGGTGATCCAGAATCGGGATATCATTCGCCGCATGGCCGATACTGTGCGTGAAAAGGCCGAGACCATCGCATCGTGGCCACAGTCGGCTACTGTCGGACCTTTAATGGAGCGCTCCGTTCAGAACTGCGACTTTTTCCGTAAAGCACCCGTTGTTGTGGCCGCTCTGGCCGGGCAGTACTCCAGCGCCATGGACCAGGCCCTGCGCGCCAGGGGTAAGGACGACCCGGATTGCCTCTCTATAATGAAATCCAGACAATTCGCCCGATCCGCAGTGCAGACCGTTGCCGCCGCTGTGACGTATCTGTGTCTGATCTTCCACCAGATGGGACTGGGCGCGGTGTGGATGTCAGGACCTCTTATCGCCAAAAACGAGATCCAGGAAATATTAAAGATTCCCGAAGGATACGACTTGGTGGCACTGGTTCCCGTGGGCTATCCAGCCGAGTCGCCGCCCGTTAGGGAAAGAAAGCCCGTGGATGAGGTGATGAGCATTATGAGCTGACCATCTGAAGTATAATAAAGGGTAATTCAGACGACTTACCATCAGGGCTGCAAAGCGACAAGAGGATGGGTCCGATACTTCACAAAAAATTTGAGTGATGGACGGGTACCACCTCTTGGTGCTGCACAAATCTTCAAAGAAGCATTTCTATCAAAATGCACACCTCCAAAGCCAGAAATTTACTTAAAAACTACCGCAAGTTTAGGAACATTTCTTAAAAGATTCAACATCTTATATCAATCAGGTTAAGGCATTTTATCCAAAAACAATTCTTGATTCTTGTTGTCGCTTTCCTCATCCTATTTGGGAATGCCATACCCGCTCCAGCACTTTCTGAATCCAAATGGGACAAATTAGGCCTGTGGAAGGGACAAATTTTGTAATAATATATATAAATGGAGGTTAATCTTACAGCTATCGTTTGCCAGCTTTTTTTCGTTGAAAATGGTCAGTTTTTGGAGTTAGGAGTTGTAATAAGCGATGCTTCGCGGCTGAAATATTGTATTGATTGGACTTTGAGGAATACGGTGAATACGGTTAGCAAATTTCAGTTTTAGCCTCCTTTTTGAACTCTAAAATAGACATTGGACGTTTGAAAGACGAGAAAGCCCTCTTGGATTAAGGATTTAGATGAGGTATAATCCTCACCAATTGGGTGAAATCCCAAGAATCCAAGGAGGGCTGAGGATATGGTACGACAAAGCGTGTTGCCTTTCAAGCTAAAAAGAACCGAGGAGAAGATCACTGCAAGGAGCGGGCTTGCACTGTTTGCTGAATTTTTCGAAGCCATGGGCGTGGGGAAATTACTTGAGAGCTATATGTCGAAACCCCGCTCAGGGAGGGGTTTTGAAGCTAACCGATACATTAAGCCGCTGTGCATGAGCCTGTATGGTGGGGGGGAGAGCATAGAGGATGTGCGGGAGATACGGGAAGATGAGTCTTTGAGGGATGTCATCAAGATGGATGAGATCCCCTCATCATCTGCTACGGGGGACTGGCTCAGGAGGGAGGCAGAGCGTGGGGGTGTGGAGGGCATGGAGAAGGTAAACGATGAAATAGCTGGGAGGGTGCTGAGCAAAGAGGACCGGGAGAGCTACACCCTGATCATCGACCCAACCATCATAGAGGCGCAAAAGCGTGAGGCGAAGATGACCTACTTGGGGCTCAGGGGCTACAGGCCATAAGCGCTTACTTAAGAAAAGATTTTTAATTGCAAAATGAAAAATTAGCAATTAAGCATTTAACATTAAAGGAAAAAGGATTTTTTTCATAACCTCCATCCTTCAGCCTTTTTCCTGCATCATTTAATCTTTATCCTTTAATCTTTCTCCTTATTAATTGCCAATTTTACATTGCTAATTGCTAATTTTGCAATGATTCTTTGCCAGTTTCACATTA
>CAZTAS010000053.1:0-31028 GCA_964611635.1 uncultured Thermodesulfobacteriota bacterium | reverse complement strand
GACCAACCTAGCTCGGGCCTCAACCTCAACGTAGCCTGCCCGGTGGGTTTGAACGATGCGGGGATCGAAGTCCCTGGCCGAGCGCTCCAGCGCCAGCGCCCGCTGGATCTTCTCCTTCTCATCCACAGAGCTCATCAGGGGATCGTAAATTTCCATGCGGGGCAGCGAGCTCACAGATGGCGGGGTCAGGGAATAAAGCGGGTCCGGCGCACTCCCTCGTGCTCCCTCCACGGCTCGGCGCACACACTGCTCAACGGACTTCTCCGAAGCCTCGGTGCAGTAAGAAAACCCCAGGCTGTTTTCGGACAGCACCCGGATAGACAGGCCGCTGGTGCGGGATCGCTCGAATGCTTCCACCGCTCCCTCCCGGGCTTCCACGTTGAGGCGAAGCTCTTCAATGGCAAAGACCTCATGATGTTCTATCTCCGTTTTGGCGAGAAACCCCAAAGCTATGTCTACCATCCTAGAAATCATCTTCTAACTCCAAATGAGCACTGACATTGTCCTTATTATAAAGGTGTGGAGCATTGTTCCCTGCATGAGTATCGGCCCCTCCTCCAGATCGCCCTTTTTCGTCCTTTGGCATGCCCTTTTCACCGATCAGTAGCAGGTCATAAGCAGCAGCTAATCATCAAGAGGCCTGCTTGCGGTAGCAGACTGCTTGTTTCGAATCTCACATATGACTGTACTTTAATTATTCGCCTCGCCGGAAGATCATGCTGGCGAAAGAGACCATGGACTCACCCCCTGGGTCCGGCTGCTGGCCGTAACGCAGCAGCTTTCCATCACCCTCTTCGAGGGCGCTCACAAGGGTATAAATGGAGGGGAAACCGCAGACACGATGGCGATCCTCGGTCTCGCAAAGCCACTGGAAAAGGGCAGCGGCATCCCTCCGGGCAGCATGATTTAGAAGGTTTCGATCTTCAGCCTCAACCTCCCGGAGAAAGGCAGAGGAAGGGGGCTTATCTCCGAATCGCATCCCCACGTGGGATAGGTCCGCACTGGCAATGTAGCATGGCCTCTGGCCAGTAGCTTCCGAGGCCTGTCTAAGGGCGTCGATGAACTCCCTGAATTCCGGGATATCTTCGGGAGCCCTCCCCAGTGACGCCATCTCGTGGAAAGATCCACACAGCACGGGAAGGATGGTGAAATCCCGTTTACCGCCCAGCGCGAACTGGAGAAAGAGAACTTGGAACTCCACGGAATGCTCCGTCCGATGGTTCAGCTCATCCTCTCTCAGGTCTTTGCCCAGGATCTCCTGAAGTTTCCCCAAAAACTCCGCATCGGTCTTAGCTCTCCCCAGAGGTGTTTCAAAATCCAGGGCAGTCAGTGTAAACAGGTTCCGGGTCTGGGTATGTGCAGTTCCCAGTATAATGAAGAGGTCTGTCGTACACTCCTCGGCCAGGGCTTTATGAACCAAGGCGAAAAAGGGACCTCCGCCTCCCCGTATGTCGTAATGAGGGGCAATGGCCGCAACTACCCGGCCCGATCCATTCATCTCACGGGGGAGTCCGGGGCCGCCAGGCTCAGTGAAGAAGGCCTTTAGTTGAGCCCAGAGCTTCTCGAAGTCCACCTCGTAACTCAATCCTGCGTGTGAAGCTGGCCGCACCTTCAGACTGCGGAATTCTTGGGCCATGCGATCCAGATGCTCCCGGAACCGCGGGGAATCCAGTAGCAGGTTCTCATCCAGTTCCTCAATGATCTGGCGTACTTTGTCAGTGAAGATCAGCTCCCCGAACTGCCGCATATAGGCTACCTGAATGTCCGTAAGGCTGTGCTTTCCATCAAGCAGGGCATAGATAAAATAGACTGAAGCAGGCAAATAGGCGGTTTTTTCAGTCAGTCTGAGAGGATCCTGAAGACATATATAACGCTTGCCAGAGACTTCCACAGGAATGGGATTCATCGATCGGTGACAGGGGATATTATCCATAATGAATTTTTTATAACTAATTCATTTTGGTATGTCAAAAAAAATCGTTGAATTTCACACGTTATTCAAGTATATATAATAATTAGGGATCGAGGAAGGATTATTTATTTCCCCAGAAATGGGGCAACCAGGGGGTATGCTTTGATATTCAGGATACGGAGGTTTAGGGACTGGAAGATCCGAACCAAACTGGTGGCCATCTCCCTCACCCTCATCATTTTTCCTTTCCTCTTCGGAGCTTACTTTTCCCTCCAGCGCTTCACCCGAGCCATGCAGGAGTATGCAGAGCTCGATCTGGAAAACATTGTTACCGGCATCCTTGAAATCACACAGACCCAGCAGAGACTATTAAAACAGGATGTGATAAATGACCTGAAAGTCGCCCACCATATGTTGCATGATTATGCGGACTTCATAACCATCCACCCGGACCGAATGGCAAAGTTACAGATGTTGAACCCATCTACCGGGGAGACACAAGAGATCACAGTGCCTTTCTGGAGCATCGGGGCTCAGCCAGTCACCCTTGATTCCCACATCGTGGAACAGGTCCACAATATTACTGGAAGCCTGCTATCCATTCTCCAGCGTCTGCCTGACAACAATTTACTCATCATTTCCACAGGCCTGCAACAGGAAGATGGGACACCGGCAGCGGGTGTTTTTATTCCGGCCGAAAGCCTCATAGCACATACTGTGCTGGAGGGGAGACGCTACGTGGGGCGCTTCAACATTGCGAACACGTGGTATCTGGCTGCAATGGAACCTCTGCATGATTCCAGCGGCCGCATCATCGGAGCGGTGAGCACCGCCATTAGGGAGCAGCTGGAAACCGCACTCAAGCGCTCCATCCTCAAAATCCGGGTGGGGGAGACGGGATATCCATATGTTCTGAACAGTAGTGGAACCCTTATCATCCACCCCGCCAAGGAGGGTGAGAACATCCTTCACGACAAGGACCCCAGCGGCTTTGAGTTCATCCGCGCCATAGTAACCCGAGCCCCACGGTTGCCCCCCGGAAGCGTTGGAACCATACGCTATCCCTGGATGAACCCCGAACTGGGGGATACCAAGCCGCGAATGAAGATAGCCAAGTATGTCTATTTCCGGCCTTGGGACTGGATCATTGCGGCAGGCAGTTATGAGGACGAAATCTTTTACGCCGTGAAGCAGACCCGGGGATTCGTCATTTTCGTGGCCTTCACGAGCATGCTGGTGGCGGTAGCGGTGAGCCTTGTGCTGGCCAGAATCCTCAGCAGGCCCATCCTCAAGCTGACCGAGATTACGGGCCAAATGGCCAGCGGCGACCTGAGCCATTCAGTGGACATCAAAAGCGGTGACGAGATAGGTATCTTGGCCCGCTCGTTCAATCTGATGGCCAACCAGGTGCGCGACAACACCAAGACGCTGGAGCAAATGGTGGAAAAGCGCACCGAAGAGCTTAAGGAATCCCGCGAGAAATATCGCAATCTATCCCACTTGCTGAACAACATCCTTGAGAGTTCCACGGAGTACTCCATTATAGCAACAGACATGAGCGGAAACATTCTGGAGTACAACAGAGGATCAGCACGCATCTTCGGGTGGTCCAGGGACGAAATGACAGGCACCAGGGGGATTCCTATGACTCTCCGTGATGAGGAGCGTGAGAGCGATTTGATCCGCACCTTGGCCCGCAAAGTTATGAAACAGGGCGTGACTGAAGAGGAGATGGTCCGGCGCAGGAAAAACGGAGATCTCTTCCCAGCCCACTCCATCATCACGGCACTGAGGAACCCTGAAGGAAAGATATTCGGCTTCCTGGAGATAGCCCGTGACATCTCGGAGAAGAAGCGGCTGGAAAAAGAACTCTGGGACACTAAAGAGTACCTGGAGAACATACTTGAGAGCACGCCGGACGGTGTGGTAACTACTGATCCCAAGGGGAAGATCACATATGTGAACCGTGGAATGGAGGACATTCTTGGCTGGCCGAAGGAAAAGCTCATAGGCACACATATCTCTCGCTTTTACCTGAACGGCATCGACGAGGCCCGTAAAATCATGAAGATCCTGCGGGAGAGCGAGCGGCACCGTAATTACGAAATCACCATGGTGGTGGAAGGAGACGGCCGGGAGGGTAGAACCATCCCCATCCTCACCTCCAACGCCCTGCTGAAGGACGAAAACGGGCAAATCATCGGGACCATGGGCATCTTCAAGGATCTCTCTGAGCAGAAAAAGCTCGAAGAGAAGCTTCGCCGCACAATGGCCACTCTTATCCAGACAGGTAAAATGCGCGCGCTGGGAGACCTGGTGGCTGGCGTGGCTCATGAGCTGAATAACCCTCTGATGGCGTCCACCACCCTTCTTCACGTGATAGATGAAAACATGGCCTCGGATGATCCCAATCGCAAACGATTCGAGCTCATCAAACAATGCAACCAGCGCATCGGGAAGATCGTCAGCCAGCTCAGGGAATTCTCAAGGCAGTCCCGCTTTGAACTTCTGTCGGTGAATGTCAATGAGTCAATGGAAAACGTGTTGACCATGACATCACAGCAATTAATGAACCACAATATACGAGTTGTTAGGCGCTTTCAGCCAGATCTGCCCAGGATCATGGGAGACAGCAATCAGCTCGAGCAAGTATTTCTGAACCTGATTTCCAATGCCCGCGATGCCATGGAGAACACTACAGAAAAGAGCCTCACCATTGAAACTCTAGCCCATTCAGAAAATAGAACTGTTGAAGTTAGCATCGGGGACACCGGTAAAGGCATTCCGCCCGAGAATATGGACAAGATTTTCGACCCATTCTTTAGCACCAAGGAGGTGGGAAAAGGGACGGGCTTGGGCCTGTCCATCTGCTATAGCATAATCGAGTTGCACGGGGGAAAGATAGAGGTGGATAGCATGGTCGGCAGCGGATCCACGTTCCGCATTTTTCTCCCAATCCCCGATGAAGGAGGTTCGGATGGCAAAAAAAATTCTGGTGGTTGATGATGACGATCTGGTTCTTATTGCTCTGACCGAACTTTTGAAGCCCAAGGGTTACGAAGTGATGACCACCCTCAGCGGGCCTGAGGCGCTGGAGCTTCTATCACAGGAGCGATTCAATCTTATCATCCTGGATATCATAATGCCCGAGATGTCAGGGCTGGAGGTCTGCCGGAAAGTCCGAGATATGGAAAATTATCAGGATGTCCCCATCATTATGCTCACTGCCAAGAGCGCCGATGAGGACAAACAACAGGGCATGGATGCCGGGGCCAACCTCTTTCTCTCCAAACCCATCTCCCCCCAGCGCTTGATTCAGTTGGTGGACGACGCCGTGCAATCGAGGTGAGGGCAATAGTTAGTACAGCTATACTATGTGCCTAATTTCCGAAGTCCATCGACTTGACGGAATATTTCAGTGGTAATTTCGATTATGATATAAAAAGAGAAATAAGTAATCGGTCTCGTGCAATTAAGCCTATTCAAGCAACTACAAGTAGAATCCGAGTCACTCTTTCTCTAGCTTCGAGACCTATATGACTTCTTGCCAGGGCCATCCTTTTGGATTGCTATAAAATTTGGGTATTCGGTTGCAGTCTCCCACATCACGAGAGCACCCGGCGCAAAAACATCCCCGTGTAAGACTCTGGATTGGCCATGATCTCCTCGGGCGTGCCTGTGGCCACCACGCGTCCCCCCAGTTCTCCCCCTTCAGGACCCAGGTCTATGACGAAGTCGGCGGACTTGATGACATCCATGTTGTGCTCGATTATGATGACGGTATTTCCCGCGTCTACCAGACGGTTAAGCACATCAAGCAATTTCCGGATGTCGTCGAAATGCAGCCCTGTGGTAGGTTCGTCAAGGATATAGAGCGTTCGCCCCGTGGCCCGGCGGCTTAGTTCACGCGTCAGTTTTATGCGCTGGGCCTCGCCGCCGCTCAAGGTGGTGGCCGACTGGCCCAGGCGGATATAACCCAGGCCCACATCTGCCAGAGTCTGCAGCTTATCGCGGATGGGAGGGATATTCTCCATAAATGAGAGTGCCTGATCCACGGTCATATCCAGAACCTCGGCGATATTAAGCCCCTTGTACCTGACCTCAAGAGTCTCCCGGTTATAACGCCTTCCCTTGCACACATCGCACATTACGTAAATGTCGGGCAGGAAGTGCATTTCGATCTTGATTATGCCGTCGCCCCGGCACGCCTCACACCTCCCACCCCTTACGTTGAAGCTGTAGCGACCGGGCTTATAGCCTCGCATTCGAGACTCGGGAACCTGTGCAAAGAGCTCGCGGACATGGGTGAAAAGTCCAGTGTATGTTGCCGGGTTGGATCGTGGCGTTCGGCCGATAGGCGCCTGATCGATGTCTATCACCTTGTCCACCGCCTCCAGCCCCAGGATCCTATCGAACTTCCCTGCCGGCTCCCTGGATCGGTTCAGACGCTGGGCCAGTGCATTGAAAAGCGTGTCGATAACCAGCGTACTCTTGCCTGAGCCGGATACTCCGCACACGCAAGTGAAAGTACCCAATGGGAAGGAGACTGTGATGTTCTGGAGGTTGTTTTGACTCGCTCCCACTATATTGATAAAGCGTCCATCCGGACGGCGGCGATGCCTGGGTACCGGAATGGTTAGCAGACCCGAAAGATACCGGCCGGTCAGGGAGTCCGCGCTCCGCATTATCTCCTTCGGCGACCCGGAGAAGACGACACGGCCGCCGTTCTCGCCGGCGCCAGGACCCATGTCAATCAAATAGTCAGAGGAAAGGATGGTCTCCGCATCATGTTCAACCACCAGGACGGTGTTACCCAGATCACGAAGGCGCTTCAAAGTGTCCAGGAGCCGAATATTATCCCGCAGGTGAAGTCCTATGCTAGGTTCGTCCAGTATGTAAAGAACTCCCACCAGCCCAGAGCCTATCTGTGTAGCCAGTCGGATGCGCTGGGCCTCTCCGCCCGCCAGGGTGGACGATGAGCGCCCGATGGTCAGGTAGTCCAGGCCCACATCTTGCAGGAACCCCAAGCGGTTGATAATTTCTTTTAAAATCGGCCGGGCAATCTCCTGCTCTCTGGGGCCCAACTCCAGCCGCTGTATTGTTTTCAGCAACTCCCGGATTGACATACGTGTCATATTGTCGATAGAGAGGCCGTTGATCTTGACGAAAAGGCTTTCCTTTTTCAGCCGTGACCCCTTGCAGGCAGGACATGGTCTCACTGTCATGTATTTCTGGATCTCATCCCGGAGCGTGGTGTCTTCCGCGTCCCGGAAGCGGCGTTCCAGATAAGGAATTACTCCCTCGAAACTACGCTTGTAAAAACGCCGCTTACCGTCCATTTCGTAATAAAACTCGAGCTCCTCATCCCCTGAACCGTACATGAGAATTTGCTGTGCATGCTCCGGAAGCTCTTGGAAAGGCTCATGGATATTGAACCCATAATGCTTGCTCAGGGTATCGAGGATATGGTGGTATTGCATTGAATGGCGCTGCTCCCACGGGACAATAGCCCCTTCGCGGATAGAAAGGGCGGGGTTGGGGACCACTCGCTCCGGGTCGAAATACATTGTTGTCCCCAGGCCCCCGCATTTGGGGCATGCACCATATGGGCTGTTGAAGGAGAAGAGCCTCGGCGAGACCTCCTGGAAGCTGACCCCGCACTCAGGGCAGGCGAAGCGCTGTGAAAAAACCATCTCCTCGCTTTCCTGGATGGCCACTCTGATCAGCCCTTCTGAAAGGGAGGCCGCGACTTCCAGCGAATCGGCCAGCCTCCGCTTAATCCCCTCCTTGATCACCAGCCGGTCTACCACGACCTCAATGACGTGCTCACGGTTTTTATCCAGCCGAATATCCTCAGAAAGATCGTAAATATATCCGTCTATGCGCGCCCGGACGAACCCTTCCCTCCGCAACCGGATCAACTCCTTTTGAAATTCCCCCTTCCGACCTCTCACTATGGGAGAGAGTATATTGATACGGCTTCCACCCGGTAGAGCAATCACCTGATCAACAATCTGCTGGATGGCCTGTGTCATGATGGGTCGGCCGCACTTATAACAATGGGGCTGCCCCACCCGTGCGAACAAAAGCCGCATATAGTCGTATATTTCGGTCACTGTCCCCACCGTGGAGCGGGGATTTTTGCTGGCCGTACGCTGTTCGATGGAAATGGCGGGTGAAAGCCCATCGATGGAGTCCACGTCAGGCTTGTCCATCTGCTCCAGAAATTGTCGGGCATACGCGGAAAGGGATTCCACATATCTGCGCTGGCCCTCAGCGTAAATGGTATCGAAAGCCAGGGAGGACTTGCCCGACCCGCTTACCCCTGTAATCACAACCAGCCGATTTCGCGGAATCTTCAGGTCGATGTTCTTCAGGTTGTGCTGCCTGGCCCCTCGTATAATTATTTGATCCATGGACATGCCGTCAGAATTTCGCATTGTTATCGCGCCCACCGGCTCCCACGGGCAAAGCATCAAAAACGCGAATCGTACAGACTCATCGGGATCTCTGCTGCATCACCCTACGGCTCTGGAACCGGAAAGCATTAGACTTTCTTTCTTTAATAATCTTTTAATTTTATATCCATATGGAATGTTTTGCAACAATTAAAGGTGCTGAAAGAGGTGCCTGCATATATTGACGATATACTTTTTATGCCTCTGAAATTTTTGGATAAAATGAGATTCCGCTCTTTTTAAATGAATCCCTGGAAAGGGGAACGCTAGATTAAACTTCTCAAATAACTGGATCTATCTCACTCCCCAGTTGATTGAGACATATAAGTGACGTAATCTTTCTTGTTCGAGATTAAAATGGAAATCCGATGAGGCATAAGACAAGAGCAAGAATCCCGAAGTTATAGCAGCTCCCCCGGAGCAAAGCCATTGGCGAAACAGAGGGGGAGCTGTTGATCTCTACTGGAAAACGGCGATTGCGGACCACACAGCATAAGATGGTCCTGGTGATATAATTACTTAGCAAAATAATGCAGGAATTTTTAAATCTACTAATGGCAAAACCAGGGGTTTAAATTCACTTTTTCTTCTCCAAGTACCGCACGCATCGCACCAAGGCGTCCGGACCGCCGAAGGCACCTGCTTTGGTGATCACGGGCAATCCGAGGTATCCGGCCGAGCGCGAAAAACCCAGAGGGAGGCCCGGGGCAACCTCTCCGGCCAGCTCCAGAGAACCAATTTCCAGCTTTTGTAAAACCGCATGGGCAGTATCGCCCCCGGTAAGCACAAGCCCTCCGGGTAGAATACTCAATGAATCCATGACCAGAGCGCATACTGAGGCCAAGGCTTTAACAATCTGATCCGACAGGATGGGGCGCAATTGAGCCTGATTAAATTTATCTATTGTCAGGATAACGCTTCCGCTGTGCAGTGAGCGCATCACAGCTTCAGCAGCAAGGTTCAATTTTTCGGCAGTGAAAGGGTTTTCACCAATAAGAGAATCCGTTCGAATCGCGACATGTGCTGTACCTGCAATTTCGCAAAGCCTAGCTATTTGATGGAGGGATCGCTGGCTTCGGCTCCCGCATACCACAATGACAGGACCTCCTGGCAGCCTTTTGCGAATGGATGGACATTTTCGGGGCCATAACGGGCCTATTTCCCCGGCGATTTCCCGGGCCAGACCCGCTGACCCGACGGCGAGCACATCCCGTCCCCGATCCGTAATTACCTGCGCTATTGTGCGTAAATGTTCCTGACGCACTGCATCGAATACCAGCAATTGTGCTCCACTCTCCATTTGACTGTGGATAGCATTCTGAAGTGCGGCCTTTCCCGACGCCACAGTGATCAAATCAACGAGAGCTACCTGTCGCTTAGATTGTGCATCCAGGAGAGGGAACAAGCGGGATTCGGTCACCGGCATGATTGGGTCATGGCGTATCTCCGTGGCACTTATGGGATTTCCGTCCATAAGGTGGATTCCCCCCACAGTGCATCGATTTTGCTCGGGGAAGGCGGGTGCGATGAAAGCCTGCGGGATGTCCAATGTATCCATAACCGCATCCAGCTCTTCTCCGATGTGGCCGCGAAGAGTAGAATCGATCTTTTTGTAAACCCGCTGGATGGGGAATCGGACAAGCCGCTGTGCCCATTGTGCCACCCTCCCATAGGATTCTTGCGGTCCCAGTGCCCGGCTGGCGGTGTTTATGCTGAGGACGCCTATATCCTTGGAGAGCGCCGCGGTCTCATCCAATAGCAGCGGATCTGAGATAAGATGGGTGGGGAACCCCTGCGCGGCAAAACACGCGCCTGTATCCATACCTCCGGTAAGGTCGTCTGCAATTATGATCAAGAGTTCCTTCATGGCGGCTGTTTTGTTGTGGATATGAGAGCGGAAAGAGGAAAAAATTCACACATCCACTCCCTAACCCGGACAAGCCGGAACCAAATAAGTGAAAAAACATGTTTTGTAAAAAGTTGGACGTTCCTTACAATCGCTGCAAAAGCGCTACGGTAAAGGCTTTCCAGATACCGTAAAAATTTTTCTGCCAGAAAAAACACGAATTTCACAATTAAGGGACTAAAGAAAAGAGAATAATTCAAGACTGGTGCGCTTGTTGCTTTAATGCCTCTCGGATGCCCAGCAGATAACCTAGGCTCCTGCCGGCTATGGTCTGGGGATCGGGCTCAAAATCGAACACCTCCACAGAGACATAACCCTTATAACCGCCCTCGATGAGGGTCCTCAGGATGGGCGTAAACTTTACCTCACCAAAGCCCGGTCCCCTTTCGTTGGGGTCATTGGCGTGGACATGGCGTAGATGCCCCGTACTCAAAATCCTACCCAGAACCTGATGAAACGGGGCATCCTCAACAGTGCTGGAGCTCCTGCAATCGAGCATCACTTGAAAATTAGGGTGATCGACCTCCTGCACCATGCTAAGGGCTTCATCTGCAGTGTTGATGAAGTTGGTAAGTGACCGGCACAGAGGTTCGATGCAGTAAATAACACCTCGTTTTCCCGCCTCTTGCGCACAGATTTCAAATATCTCCCGTGCATGCTTCCAGCTCTCGGCTGCATCCCACCCCTGCTTGACCGTTCTCTGATTTGGAGATCCATGGATGAGCACATTTCCATCCAGGTCCCCACAAAAATTGATCAAATCTTTAAGATATACCTGGGTCCTTTGTCGAATCTTCCTGTCAGGATGGGTGATGTACAGGCCTTCGGGCTTTACCAGGAGCCAGTGGAGCCCGACGATCTCCACTCCCGCTGATTGTGCGGCCCTGCGGATCTTCTTCCGCTGGGCCGTAGAGATGTCAGTTACGGAATCGGCCAGGGTAAATGGCGCCAGTTCAACACCATCACATCCAAGTCGGGCAGCATACTCGAAGACTTTTTCAATAGGCCATCCTTCGAAAAATTCATTGCACACGGAAAATTTCATACGATACTACCATCATCTTCTGCGCTGACAACAGATATATTCCAGCCAGCCAAATTCATAAAGACTCAAGCCCTAAGAATCAATCTTTTAATACCTTTCACCCCTTGCCTCACGTATCGGTTTCTTCCGAAGAGGGTGAACAGAATGAAGGCGATCAGGATCATACTGATTGGGCGGGTGAAAAACGGCACCAGGGAGCCGGAGGTCAGGATCAGCCCCCGGCGGAGATTCTCATCCAGCATCTCCCCCAGGATCAAACCCAGGATCAAGGGGGCATCCGGGTACTCCATCTTCTTCAGCGGATATCCGATAAGACCGAAAATCAGCATGACAAGGATGTCGAACACCCTGCCATTAATGGCGAAGGATCCAACGGCGCACAAGACAAAAATAATGGGCATGAGTACTGGCGTCGGCACATTCAGGATTTTTATTATACCCCTTACCAAAGACAATCCGAGAATAAGCATTGCAACAGTGGCCAGCAGGAACATGGCCGAGACCTCGTAAATGTAATTGGGCGCCTCCATCATCAACAAGGGCCCCGGCCTCATGCCGTGAAGCCACATGGCCGCCAGCAAAACCGCAGCAGGAGGGCTCCCCGGTACTGCAAGAGCCAGCACCGGGATAATTGCCCCACCAACGCATGCATTATTCCCTGTCTCTGCGGCAATAAGCCCTTCTTCAGAGCCTTTCCCGAATTTCTCCGGGGTCTTGCTGGCTCTCTGAGCGAAATCGTAAGCCACAAAAGAGGCGATGTTCTCACCCACTCCGGGAATGGCACCCACAAATGTTCCGATTATGCCGGATCTTATGATATTTTTCTTCTGATTATATAGCTCTCTCAAGCGGGGCACGACCCGACGTACTTGTACAATGACCTCCTTGCGAGTTTCTTCGGTTATGGACTGTATGACCTCCGTCATGCCATAAATCCCCACCAGGGCAGGAATAAGTGACAGTCCTCCGTAAAGGTCCACCCTACCATAGGCAAAACGAGGATATGCCTGGATGGCATCCATCCCCACCATCCCCAGTAAAAGCCCGAGGAATCCTGAGATCCAGCCCTTGAGGGGATCTTTAGGCGCGGTCAAGTTTCCGCAAATGAGAACACCGAAGAGGGTCAGCCAGAAAAATTCAAAGGACTGAAAGCTAAGAGCAATTTGGCCCAGGTATGGTGTAAAAAAGGTGAGAAACAACAGCCCGATGAAAGATCCCAGAAACGATGAGGTTGTTGACAGGCCAATGGCTTCCCCCGCGCGGCCGCTGCGCGCCAACGGGAACCCGTCCAGGCAGGTGGCCGCGTTGGCCGGTGTCCCCGGAATGTTGATGAGAATCGCCGACCTACTTCCCCCATAAATGGCCCCAACGTACATGGCTATTAGGATGACAATGGCGTCCGAGGAGGCCCATTGGAATGTCAACCCGGTCAGCAGCGCGATCCCCATAGTGGCGGTCAGGCCCGGAAGCATGCCAACGATGATCCCCAGCAGTGTTGCCCAGAAAACTGAAAAAAGAATCTGGGGAGTCATCAGTTTCCAGAACTCTTGAAACAGCGTCACAACGCCCATGCAGATACTCCACTACGGCAAAGGAACAAGAAAAACCCTGGTAAATACCAGGAAAATTGTCGCTGAAGTCACAATGGAAATGATCAGGGCACTCGCCCATCTTCTTCTTCTAAATGTCAACATGAAGCCGAACAGGTAAAGAAAGGTGAGGAAGTAAAAGGAGAGATGGCCGAGAAGAAAAAAGTAGCCGAAGGCGTAGCTCACTGTCAGACACCAGCGGTGAACCGCCTTTGAACGTATAAATGCACGCAGCTTCTCTCTCGTGAGGCGGATCTCGTATCCCTTGTTTTTCAAAGCTCGCAGCCAGAGAAACAAGCTCATGCCGAATATGCTGATCCCAAAAATCATTGTAACAAAACCTGGTGCGGCATAAAATCCCCCCCAGTCTTTTTCGAATCGAGGCATTCTCAGTGATTCAAGGACGACTAGAAGGCTGAAAACCATCAAGATCAAGCCCATGATGAAATCCGCCTTCGGCATACCTTTTCCTTCCATTTCCCGTACACCTCTCCTTAAGTTAAAGTTACGTTTCAGATGTGGGCCGGCCCGAAGTTTACGGACGTTTGAATCCGAAAAGGTCCGGCGACTTCTTGGCGGCACCGATGTCATAAAGAATCCAGTTGATGTTGTTGCCGGTCATTTCTGCCAGCTTCAACGCCTCATCACCTTTGTAATTGACCGCTTTGCATGCTTTCTGCTCTGCCAGCCTCTTGATGGAATCGGACTTGGCCGCCACATCAAAGGCCTCGTCTATGGCCTCTATTATATCACCGGGTAAATCCTTAGGGACGTAGAGGCCAAAGAGGTATTGAAGGGGCGCATGGTTGGGGAGGAACTTCATGACGGGCGGAACTTCCCCATAGTCGGAGATTTCAAGGCTTCCCATAGACATGTTGGCCAGAGCCCTGAGCTTCTTGGCGCGGAGCATGTCGGCCACCTCCATGGAGAGCTGCATCACCACTTCACACTCTTTTTTCACAGTAGCGACTACAGCGGGATATCCGCCCTTGTACGGAACGTGCTTGTAAGTTATTCCCGTGGCCTTGCGAAATGTCTCGGCTGCCAGATGGCCGCCAGCTCCGATGCCCGCGGAAGCCACTTTAACCTGATTCGGCTTGGCCTTGAACTCGGCAACGAGGTCGCTGATAGTTTTAATCTTGGAGTCGGCGGGAACACAGATGACCGGAGCGGTCAGAACCGCATAGTAGTGACGCCAATCTCTGTGTGATATGTTGGGAAGCAGATCCAATACCTGGTAGGTAATAACGCTTCCGTCCGCATTTCCTGCCCAGGTATACCCGTCGTGCTTGGCCTCAAAGGCGTTTTTCATTCCGATTGAGCCGGACCCTCCGGGCTGATTGATCACGGCTATCTTTCGCCCCAAGACCTTTTCCATCTCGCCAGCCAGGACACGATTGGTTTGGTCAGTTGCTCCCCCCGCAGCCCAAGGCACAATGAGTGAGATTGTTCTCGTCGGTTTCCAGCCTGCATTGGTTACAGCTGCGGATAAGACAAACAGCCCAATAAGAAAGAAAATTCCTGCTTTTTTCATGGTGTTTCCTCCTTTGATAGAAGTTGCTACTGGACTACAATAGGGCACAGGCCTTTCTTCTGCCCTCTCATCTTCCTGACAATGAGAATAATTATTGCGTCCGCATTCTTTATCAACGCGAGGATGAATGATTAGTTTTTTCGCCGTTGCCATGTTCATGGGGCACTTCCCTCTCCTTCCCTGTAATGTCCCGCAGGTCTATGCCGGCATTTATCTCCTCCTGGATGACATAATTATAAAGCAGGGTTAATAATGAACCCCTAGTAAATGGCAGGGGCCTTTAATAAAGGCAAGATTCTTAAAGTGAAATGAATTCACTCGGGACCTTGAGCTTAAAGTTTTCGTTCTTAGATATTCCGATTTCATTTTCGAGGTGGACAGACAGACAAAAAAAGTATAAAAATTAATAATGAAAATTTAATTTTCAGAGCATGATTATGAGAAACCTATTGTTTCTCTTTTAATGAGCAATCACGATATGAAATCAACCATTACAAAAATCCTTTAAAAAATAACTCTTTTCTTTGGTCATCCTTTTGCTGTGACTGTTTATTATTTTTTTTCATCAAAAGAAGGATTGGAATGGCAAGTAATTCATCAGCTTCAGCATAAAGTTTTCACACCTGGGGTACACTCCGAGCCGGATCTTGCGATCTCAAAAGAGGATATATAGAACTTCTGGTCTGTCCAAATCATGTTAAAACACGATTTGCAGAAAACAAATCCTCTAAGCCTAAGCGGAGTGCTTGTCAAGAACAGCCAAAGGCCGCCTCGCCCAAAGGGCAAGATTGTAAGTCTTTGACAAACAAAGCAAAATCTATCTTGTTATGTCCTTATTTTAAGATATGAGCGTTACCGAATTACTTCCATTGTACATATTAATATAAAAATCGAAGAATAATTGTCAATAAAAATTCATTCATTTGTGGTGATAAAAGACCGGATTATCATTTATTATTACAACAAAAAAACTTGACACTCCCATTTTTGCTGAATAATCTGAAAGAATTGAAGTATTTGTCAAACTGTTTTTTTTAATGACTTTTTTATAAAATAAAAAAAGTAAATTAATAAATAAAACAATAACAAGCTAAATGAGGAACTTTATAATTGAAAAGGAGGTCAACCATGGAAAAAGTCAGAGTAGGCATTGTGGGGGCACGTTTTATTGCTCATCTGCATCTTGAATATTACCAGAAATTGCGCGAATACAAGATGGAAGTTGTGGGTGTCACCGCCAGGAGCGAAGAGAGCGCCCGCAAGTTTGCTAAAACATTCGACATTCCTAATGTTTATAGAGATTACCGGGAAATGCTCGAGCAAAAGGAAATAGTTGCGGTGGATCTTTGCCTGCCCACCAACTTGCATAAAGAAGTAGCCATTGCTGCCGCTGAAGCGGGCAAGCATGTAATCTGTGAAAAGCCTTTGACCGGATACTTCGGGGAGGAGCTTCCGGAAGAGCGGGTGGGCGATACCATCTCCCGTGAAGTTATGTTCAAAGAAGCCATGGAAGGATGTTGGCAGGTAAGGAGGGCCGTGGAAAACAACAGGGTGAAGTTTTGTTACGCTGAAGATTGGGTCTATTCGCCGCCTATTGTCAAGCTCAAACGAATCGTTGAAGTCAGCGGTGGTACCATTATGGAAATACGCGCTGAGGAGAGCCACTCGGGCTCCCACGCGGATTATTCTCGAAAATGGAAGACCTCTGGAGGCGGATCACTGATGCGCCTGGGAGCTCATCCCATCGGGGGTGCCCTCCATTTAAAACACTTCGAGGGACAGATTCGAGAGAGAAGACCGATTCGAGCCAAGTCGGTGACGGCTGAGGTGGGAAACCACACCAAGATTCCCTCGTTCCAAAAAGAAACCAAAAAATGGTTAGTCTCAGAATGGATTGATGTCGAAGATTGGAGCACTATAATCATAGAGTTTGAAGATCACTCCAAGGCCGTGATCGTGGCCTCAGATGGAGTACTCGGCGGATGTCGAAATACAATGAATGTATACATGTCCAATGCTGTAGTTTTTGCGAATATGTATCCCAATGATGCCATGCAGGTCTATGCCCCGGATGCTGCTGTCATGGGAGACGAATACCTGGTTGAGAAATTGGAAACCAAGGCTGGTTGGAACTTCCCCTTCCCCGATGAAGGTTGGATACGCGGATTTCCACAAGAGCTGGAAGATTTCATAGATGCAATAAGGGAAGATCGCGAACCACTGTCTGGTCTCAACCTGGCTGAGGAGGTGGTGGAAGTTATTTATGCAGGCTACCTCTCCGCAGAGAAAGGGCAAAGGGTTCAACTCGAACGATAAATTACATAAAAGCATTTTCCGCTGCTGGATTAAACTAAAGCTCAAAGATATTTATTCAGGAGAAGAAAATGATGGGATTTCCATCCCCTATAAGAATGTTTAAAATCGATAAATTGAGAGTAGAAGTTTATGAGGATAGAGCTCTGATGGGCCAGGCTGCTGCCTTCACGGTCTCCCGGGAGATACGGTCAGTCATTGACCGAAAAGGCCAACTCAACATAGTATTCGCCTCCGCTCCCTCACAGGAAGAGTTTCTGGCCGAATTGTCAAAGATGGAGGACATTTCATGGTCAAAGGTCACAGCCTTTCATCTCGACGAATATGTTGGTCTTCCTGATGATGCACCGCAGAATTTCGGATATTTTCTCCGGCAGAGGCTTTTCGACAAAGTCCAACCGGGTGCGGTTCAATACATCAACGGTAATGCCGATGATCTGGAAAGAGAATGCCATCGATACTCCGAACTTTTAAAGGGGCATCCTCTGGATGTGGCCTGCATTGGCATCGGAGAAAACGTCCATATTGCTTTCAACGATCCTCCCTTTGCCGATTTCAACGATCCTAAATTGATCAAGATCGTCCAGCCAGACCAGATGAGCCGAATGCAACAGGTACATGATGGCTGCTTTGAAGGCCTGGATAAGGTCCCTACAACTGCCCTGACTATGACCATTCCTGCCATTCTCTCTGCTGCGGCAATCTTCTGCATTGTGCCCGCAAAATCAAAGGCGATTGCAGTTAGAAATACTCTAGAGGGGCCAATTACAACCGACTGCCCGGCAAGCGTTTTGCGGCGGCATGAAAAAGCCGTGCTTTATTTGGAGAGGGATTCTGCAGGGATGCTCTCCTAATTGAAGCTCCAGATGAAGATTTCAGGAAAAACCCTAGAAAAGGAGATGAACATTGAGCTTGAAGTGCGGTCAGGGAAAATAGCAGCCCTTCGGACCTCTGATCCTGGAGCAGAGATAGGCCGTGATTCGAGAAGGCCTTTCGTGGCTCCCGGATTCTTTGACATCCAAGTCAACGGGTTTGCCGGGGTGGATTTCAATAACCCTCGGTTCTATGAGGATCAACTGGCAAGCGCTTGCCTGGCACTGGTGGGCACAGGGGTGACCCGGTTCTGTCCCACACTGGTTACTGCAGACCTGGATCAGTTGAAAAGAAATATCCAGCAGATCTCATCTGCCTGCGAAAAGTATCTTGTAGTTCGCCAGATGGTTGTGGGCCTGCATCTGGAGGGCCCGTACATATCATCGGAAGATGGCCCAAGGGGCTGCCATGAGAGGGAATTTGTCAGGAATCCAAATTGGGATGAGTTCCAAATGCTTCAGAAACTATCTGGCGACCGGATCAAGATCGTTACCCTCGCTCCCGAGCTCCCTGGTGCCATCGATTTCATACGTAAGGCAGCAGCTTCTGAGGTAGTCGTGGCGCTGGGGCATTGTCAGCCAGAACCCGAGACCATAGACGCCGCCGTAGAAGCTGGGGCGCGGCTTTCTACTCACCTGGGCAACGGATCCCACGCGTTACTTCCTCGCCATGCCAACTATATACAGAAGCAGATGGCACATGACGGGCTGCTGGCCAGCATGATCTGCGACGGCCATCACATGCCAGATTACTTTTTCAAGAATACCGTTCGGGCTAAGGGACAACAAAGAGTTATCCTTATCACAGACGCCATGGCTGCTGCAGGCGCTCCCGTGGGAAAATCTACCCTTGGAACCCTTGAGTTGGATGCAGGGAATGATGGTGCAGTCCACTTGCCAGGCACACCCTATTTGGCTGGGTCAGCGCTTACAATGGAAGCAGCTGTAAGAAATGCAGCCACATTCGCCCAGATCCCCCTGGCATCCGCTATAAGAATGGCTACCGTCAACCCTGCAAGGCTTTTCGATGGGTTTTCGTGTCAGTTATACATCGGCGAAAGAGCTGATATCGTTTTGTTCAACCTCCATGAAGGAATTATAAAGACCGAAAAGGTATTACTGGAAGGAGAGATCATTTATTCTACCCAATAGGTTTTGGCTATTTGCAAGTGAAGAGTATAATGTGCATCTGCGCCAACGACGCCCCGAATAAATATTCTAAGTTCAAGTATCATGTTCCTTACCTGGATTGACACATCCATCGCTCCCGCAATTGTGCCTTAGCGATCTTGTTAGAGCCTGTTTTCGGCAGGGCGCCGACGAATTCCACCGATTTGGGCGCTTTATAATGGGCCATCTGTTCCTTGCAGAATTGAATGATCTCTTCCTCAGTGGCCTGATGGTCCTCTTTAAGCACCACAACCGCATGAACAGCCTCTCCCCATTTAGGATGGGGGACCCCTATCACAGCGCATTCCAGGACGGCGGGGTGCTTAAACAATACGTATTCGACCTCAGTGGAATAAACGTTCTCACCACCTGTGATGATCATGTCCTTCTTGCGGTCCACGATGTTGACAAATCCCTCGTTGTCCACGGTAGCCAGATCGCCGGTATAAAGCCAGCCATCGTGGATGGCCTCGGCTGTGGCTTCGGGCATCTTCCAGTAGCCGCGGGTGACTATATCTCCGCAGACCACGATTTCTCCAACTGTTTGCCCATCATGCGGGATCTCTACGCCGGCTTGATCCACCACTTTGAGATCTACCGCCATGGTGGGACGCCCCGTCTTGGCTTTATAAGAGAACTGTTGGGAAGAAGGTAATTTTTTGAGATGATCTTTCAGGATGGAGAGGGTCAAATAAGGGCTCGTCTCAGTCATGCCATAGGTCTGGACATAATCGCACTTGAAAGTCTCCATAATGCGCCGGACTACATCAGGAGCAATCGGTGCTCCGCCTGAAAGAAGAGCTCGCAATGAAGGGTATTCATATTGGAATGCTTCTGGCTCATTGACCAGCATGTTCAACATGGTAGGAATCATATTGGTTATGGTCACCCCCTGATCGATCATAAGGCGCAAGACTTCCTTGGGTCGGAAAGAACGAACCAGCACATGCGTTCCCCCCACCCATGTGATGGCCCAGGTGGCCCAGGCATCAGCCAGATGAAACAAAGGAGCTGCGTGGAGCCATACATCCGCATCGGTCAGATGGAGTTCCGCTATGGTCATCAGTGCGTGGATATAAACGTTGCGATGAGAGAGCATGACCCCTTTCGGTCGCCCAGTGGTGCCGCTAGTATAATATAGCTGTGCCATGTGGTCATCGCAGGCCCCGGACAAAACCAGAGGGCCATCTGGCTGTCCCTTCAGTGCCTCCTCGTATGGGTCGGTCTCCTGTCCGCCGGCCATCAGGCTGGTGTTCAGCCCGGTGGTCTCTTTCATGATCATATCAACCGCTTTCTCGTACCCAATATCTGCCAGAATAAGCTTTGCTTCGGAGTCCTGGACGATATATGCCATTTCCCGTGGAATCAGTCGGATATTTATAGGCACCAGAACAGCCCCCAGTAGTACCGTGGCATAATAAGTTTCGAGAAAACGGTGGCAATTTGGATGAATAATGCATACCTTGTCGCCGACTCCGATACCCATGTCAGCCATGGCCCTGGCTAAGCGGCGGCAGCGACTGGCAAACTGGCGATACGTGAATACCCGGTCTCCACAAAATACGGCGGGCTTGTCGGGCCACAGTTCCTCGGCCTTTATCAACGTCTGAGTCAGATCCATTGAACCTCCTTCTGTTCATTCAACATTAAATTGAGAAATTGGATAACTTTTTCTCCTTCTCATAGCCTCACTTCAAAACCACGGCACTCGCTAATTTCGTCTTCCCAGCGCACATCAATATCATCAACGCGAGCGAGACGGGGACCGTGACGGCACCATGCTATGGCCCGATCCACAGTCTCATTTTCACCTTCGAATACAGCCTCAACCCTGCCGTCCGGCAGATTTCTGACCCATCCAGAAAGCCCTTCCTGAAGAGCCATAGCCTGGGTTTCCGCCCTGAAAAAGACGCCCTGCACACGGCCACTTATAATCACATGCGCCCGAATCCTCATTTCAGCCTCCCAGGTTCGAATTGCCTTAGTATGCGCCCGGAGCGATGCTTCTTATTACCGCGCAGGAGAATATTACATTTCTGTTTGTTAAATCATCATGCGAGCAGTAAATTTTGCAATACATATTAGAGCATGTCTATAAAAGGTAAAATAAAGGTAATCGAAATTTGGACGCTCGTCAATAAATTCGATATATAATAAAAATTGAATTTTTTTATTGACAATTGACTATAAAATTTGATATTAATACTTAGAAATTATATTTTGCGCAACTTGTAGCGTATAAACAAGAATGAAAGATATATTGCATATTAACGGGAGGAATATAGAAACAGATGCCAAGAAACAAACCAGGGGAATAAATCTCCTGTAGTCATTTAAAAAAGTGCACCCCATCCGGGTGCACTTTTTTTATAGGGCATTTCAAATTCATTCAACTCGGAGAAGGATAAACTTTATAGAGATTTTATCTGCCAAATTTTTAAATAAACTCGGTACTGATAGTGTTTTGGGAGGAGAAATTGAATGATCATTTACAGCGATTGATCGAATTGCAGAAACTGGATATCCAGATCATGGAGATTGAACGAAAGTGCAAGGAACTGCCAACCAGTCTTCAAGAACTGGATCAAAACGCGGCATTTTCGCAAAGCCGATTGGCCTCTTTGAAAGAAAACCTGGAGAGAAAGACAAAAGAGAGAAAAAAGCTCGATCAGCTCTTGGAGCAGGAGAGACAACGTACCCAGAAACTGGAGGCCCGCCTGCTTGAAGTCAAGACCAATCGTGAATATCAAGCCGCTCTTGCTGAAATCGCTCAGAGCAAAGCAGCCAGCCGTGAATTGGAAGACCAGATTCTAGAGTTGATGGAGCAAATTGAGAACCTCTCGCAAGAAGTGGCCAAGCGCGAGGTCGAGAATCGAGAACTGTTACAAAAAACAGAAAATGAAAAGAAAGAGCTAGAGGAGAACGTTGCCAATGATAACCGGAATCGAGACCTATGTAACTCCAGACGTAAGGAAATCACCAAGGGGATAATGCCCGCAATTCTGGATCGATATGAGCGTATCCGCCAGCGCCGCCATGGACTAGCTGTTGTAACTGCCAGGGACAGCACATGTATGGGCTGCCGCATGAAAATTCCTCCACAAATGTATATCGAACTACAAAAGATCGAAAACAGCGATCTAATTTATTGCCCCTTCTGTCAGAGAGTCCTTTTTTGGGAAAAAGAGGAAAAGTGAGGGTAGCCGCTTCATGGAGGCCATTTTTGGGTCAAAGGGTCGCCTGAAAACGGCCCTGTCGGGCTTTGAATGTCGCCCAGGGCAACTGCAGATGGCTGAGGCTGTCCGCAAAGCTCTGGCACGCAGAGATTACCTTGTGGTGGAAGCGGGGACGGGCACCGGCAAAACACTTGCCTACTTGATTCCTGCCCTGCTCAGTGGCCTCAAAGTAGTGGTCTCCACCGGTACAAAGAACCTGCAAGAACAACTTCTGCTAAAGGACCTCCCGCTTATCCGTCGATGCTTGGGACAGCGCTTCAAAGCGGTGGTCATGAAGGGCCGCACCAACTATCTTTGTCTGCGCCGCTGGGAAAATCTCCACAAGCTGACACGCTACCCCTTTCCCATAGAAAGCTCTGACCTGAATACAATTGCCCACTGGCTGTATAAAACCCCAACAGGAGACCGCGCAGAGTTAACCATGCTCCCGGAGGATTTACCCTTATGGAGTCTAATTAGCTCAAGTGCTGAGCAGTGTTTAGGCCGTCGATGTAACAGGCAAGATGACTGCTTTATAGCTCGCTTGCGACAAAAGGCGGCATCTGCGAATCTCGTCATTGTTAACCATCATCTTTTTTTTGCTGACCTTGCTGTTCGAGAAAAAGGCTATGGGGAAGTTATTCCTCGATATGAGGCTGTGATTTTTGATGAGGCGCACCAGCTCGAAGATGTAGCCACCCACTATTTTGGCTTCGCTGTGAGCACTTGGAGAGCAGAGGAACTGCTGCGAGATGCCCATCAGACAATGATCATTGCAGGGAAGGTGCCCAGATTCATGTATAATACCATAGAGCAATGCCGAAAGCTTTTCGATCGATTTTTTTCTTCTTTCTGGCGCCTTCCAATTGGCATTAATGAAAACTACCGTCTTAAACCAGGATCCATTCCCAGCAAAGCAGAGCGTTGTCTGCCAGATCTGTTTAATACTTTGACACTACTGGCAACTGGAATGAGGAATCTGAAGAATGCAACCGATGAGACTGATCGAGTATCTCAGAGGGCCGAACAAATCAGGGATGAGTTGGGGTTCATCATGGATGCAGCGGATAGTTCATTCGTTTATTGGTGCGAGCCCAGGGAGAGGGGGGTTTTCCTGCATGCCGACCCTATTGACATATCACAGGAGATGGAACGACATCTTTACAAAAAGATCTCTTGTTTGATTTTCACTTCGGCAACCCTTTCCGCTGCTGGAAGTTTCGACTACTTTAAAAGGAGGATGGGGTTGGACCCTGATACAGAAGATCTGTCGATCCCCACACACTTTGACTTTTCTTCTCAGGCACTCCTTTATATTCCCCGGAACGCCGCTTACCCGAGACGGCCGGGCTTCATCCAGGCTGTGGCGAAAGAGGTGAGAAAAATTTTATTGGCCTCGGGGGGGCGAGCATTTGTCCTGTTTACCAGCAACCATAATATGATCCAGGTATTTGAAACCTTAAAGGGAAACCTGGAATATTCCGTCATGCTCCAGGGAGAACGCCCGCGAAGCACTCTTCTGCAAGAGTTTCGTAAGGATATTAGCTCAGTGCTCTTTGCCACATCCTCGTTTTGGGAGGGCGTGGACGTTCGCGGAGAGGCGCTCAGTTGTGTCATTATCGATAAGCTGCCGTTTGCGTTGCATACTGATCCCCTTGTGGAAGCCCGTATCGAGAAGATTGCGTCAGAGGGGGGAAATCCTTTTTTTGATTTTCAGATCCCCAATGCCATTATCAGCCTCCGACAGGGCGTGGGCCGATTGATCCGCGATGCCAAAGATCGAGGTATAGTGGCCATTCTGGATGGGCGAATTTTGTATAAGGGGTATGGCCGATTGTTTCTTAAAAGCCTTTCTCCCATCCCGTTGACCCGTGATCTTGGCGGGTTGCACCGATTTTTCTCCGATCTTCCTTCCCGTTCAACAGCACAGTCTTGACTTTCCATACCATACAATTTATATCTTAAAAAGAATACAATCGATTTTTTAACTGTGCCCATATAAAAAAAATATATTTGCTTAACACATTTCAGGTCTGTTAAACAGAATTGATACAAGGTTTTCATAGAAAGAAAGCGTGCTGCTGTATTAGTGTCTTATGATTTCAGGAGCATAATAAATTAGCATACTAATCACTGGAGTTGTAATCAATTGGAATTGCTTCAGAATAAGGAACAGCACCCAAATATTCCCGATGAACTTCCATTATTACCCGTGCGAGATGTAGTGGTCTATTCGTATATGATCCTTCCTTTGTTTGTGGGCAGAGAGAGTTCTATTGCTGCGATTGAGGTTGCCCTCTCCAGGGATCGGCTTATTTTTCTCGCCACACAACATGATGCCACTGAAGAAGAACCCCAGCCCGAGGGAATTTACAGAACAGGAACCGTGGCCACGATTATCCGGATGTTGAAACTCCCGGATGGTCGAATCAAGATTCTCATTCAGGGTCTGGCTAAAGCGAAAATTATTGAATTCATTCAGCAAAGACCGTTCTTTCGTGTCCGCCTTGAACGAATAGAAGAGCCTGTCATCCAGACAATCGACCTGGAAACAGAAGCGCTCATGCGAAACGTAAAGGAGCAAAGCGAGAAGATCCTGACCCTGAAAAACATGTACTCCCCTGACATTATCGCCATTCTGGAAAGTATAGAGGAGCCGGGCAGACTGGCTGATCTAGTGGTCTCTAACTTGAAGCTAAAGGTTAATGAATCTCAGGCTGTGCTGGAGATATTGGATCCTGTGGAACGTCTGCGAAAAGTGAATGATCTGCTGAGCAAAGAGATGGAACTGAGCACCATGCAGGCCAAGATCCAATCGCAGGCCAAGGAGGAGATGACAAAAACTCAGCGCGAGTATTTTCTCCGGGAACAGGTGAGGGCTATTCAGAGCGAGCTTGGCGAGATTGATGAAAAGAGCAAAGAAATTAAAGAATTTTCAGAAAAGATCATCAAAGCCCGCATGCCCAAACCTATAAAAGAAGAGGCGTTCAAACAACTTGGGCGCTTGGAGCAGATGCACCCCGACGCTGCCGAGGCATCCATGGTGCGCACGTATCTGGACTGGCTCGTAGAGATGCCCTGGAGCCGAGGCACCCGCGACCGGCTTGACATTAAAGAGGCCAAACTGGTATTGGATGAGGACCATTACAACCTTGAGAAAGTCAAGGAGCGCATTCTGGAATACCTCGCTGTCCGGAAGCTTCAGAAAAAAATGAAAGGCCCCATTCTGTGTTTTGTGGGACCTCCCGGTGTGGGCAAGACCTCCTTGGGACGCTCCATAGCGCGAGCCCTGGGCCGTAAGTTCACGCGGCTATCCTTGGGCGGAGTGAGGGATGAGGCCGAAATTCGAGGCCATCGCCGTACATATATTGGCGCCTTGCCCGGGAGGATTATCCAGGGAATCAAGCAGGTCTCTTCAAATAACCCGGTATTCATGCTGGACGAGGTGGATAAAATTGGAGCTGATTTCCGGGGAGATCCTTCCGCCGCCCTTTTAGAGGTGCTGGATCCGGAACAAAATTTCAGCTTCAGCGATCATTACCTCAATGTCCCCTTTGATCTCTCCAGAGTTATGTTCATCACTACGGGCAACCTGATCGACCCCATTCCTTCGGCGCTGAAGGATCGTATGGAGATTATAAACATATCCGGTTATACCGATGAAGAGAAGCTCCACATCGCAAAGAAGTACTTAATTCCTCGTCAGCTTAAGGAGAATGGCATCGAGGCCGACGATATAAAATTCTCGGATGAGGCGATTCTCAAGATTATCTCTCTTTACACACGAGAGGCGGGGCTGCGTAATCTAGAGCGCGAAATTGCCTCCATTTGCCGAAAAGTCGCCAGAAAAAAGGCCGAGGACGTTAACAGGGTTACCCGAGTCACTGAGGCCAACCTCCACAAGTTCCTTGGCGCACCAAGATTCCTGCCTGAAAGTGAGATGGAAATCCATGAGCCAGGGATGGCCACGGGCCTTGCATGGACGAGTGTTGGTGGAGAGATCCTGTACGTGGAAGTGTCCTTAATGAAAGGTAAAGGGAATCTGACCCTCACGGGTCACATGGGCGACGTGATGAAAGAGTCGGCCCAGGCGGCACTCAGCTATGCTCGCTCACGAGCAAGTAGTTTGAAGATAAAGGAAAATTTTGATCTCCTGGACATCCATGTCCATGTCCCGGCAGGGGCAATCCCCAAGGATGGCCCCTCAGCAGGTGTGACCATGGCCATTGCCCTGATATCGGCACTAACAAAAACACCTGTGCGACGGGATGTGGCAATGACAGGCGAAATTACCTTACTGGGAAGGGTACTGGCCATAGGTGGAATCAAGGAGAAATCCCTTGCGGCCCTTAGAGCTGACATTCCCACGATCATAATCCCCGAAAGCAATAGAAAGGACTTGGAAGAAATACCCAGAAATATTCGACGTCGATTGCGGTTTATCTTTGTTAAGCACATGGATGATGTGTTGGCGTTGGCACTTGCTAAGAATGAGTAATAATGGTGTGATCAACGAATACATCTCCATCAACCTGCTTGCAAATGGTCTTTTATCTCTTTGCAGAGTCTTTACCAGGAACATTTTAGCCGACGAAGGAAATCTGGCAGTGAGATGAGATATGGAAGAACAAATTCGCGCCTGGTTTAAAGAACACAATCGCATTGTTGCCCAGTTTATGGTCAGCCAGGCCGCTCAAATTAAAATGGCCGCCCAGGCCATTGCCAAGGCATACCAAAATGGAGGCAAACTGATGCTATTTGGCAATGGCGGGAGTGCGGCTGATGCTCAGCACTTGGCAGCAGAATTTGTCAACAGGTTCCAGTTTGAACGACCCCCTTTGCCTGCCCTGGCACTCACCACGGACTCATCCATCATCACGAGCATCGCTAATGACCAAGATTTCTCAGAGATCTTTGTAAAGCAGATCAAGTCGCTGGGCAGAGCGGGCGATGTGGCCATGGGCATCAGCACCAGTGGTCTATCGACTAATGTGATGAAGGGATTACAGACGGCTCGAAAAATGGGGCTTTTCACTATAGGTCTGCTCGGAAGCAATGGGAAGGGGATGATTGAGGTAGTTGACTTGGCGATCAGCGTCCCCTCCTCCTCCACTCCTACTGTTCAAGAGGTGCATATTATCGCAGGGCACCTGATCTGTCATCTGGTGGACATTATCTTGTTTCATATTATAGAATGATTATAACAAAGGACAGGGAACGAAGTGGAGAGCAATAGGCACAAAAGACAGATCAAGGCTTCCGAGTTGGCTCCACTAAAGCTGGACCGGATATCAACCTATTCACTTAAAGACAGAGTAAGCAAAGTCAAGGCAACCGATTTTGGGAGTCCGCATCAAGCAGGCAGCTCCTTTCGGTCATTCCTTCAAAAGCTTCCGCGCATTTTGGCGGCCCGAGACCTTTGCATGGTGGCTGAGGCCGTGGTCAACGCCTGCCGGAATGGAAAACTGGTCATACTGGGGATGGGTGCCCACCCTATCAAAGTGGGCCTGTCCCCGGTAATCATAGATCTCATGGAGCGTGGTGTCCTGGGAGCACTGGCACTAAATGGGGCATGCATGATACACGATTTCGAGTTGGCAAGCATCGGGAGAACATCGGAGGATGTCGGGTCCCTGCTCCAAAAGGGCGCTTATGGCATGGCCCGAGAGACTGGCCAATTCATAAATCGAGCCATATCTGATGGGGTCCGCCGAGGACTTGGATTGGGCCATGCATTGGGAGAAAGTATGGCCCGAGCCGACCTTCCTTACAGCCATCTCAGCCTTCTTGTACGCGCTTTCCAGATGGATATCCCGGTTACTATCCATATAGCTTTGGGAACGGACATCATCCACATGCACCCGGAGGCGAATGGTGCCAGCATGGGGGAAGGGAGCCTGAGGGATTTCTATCTTTTCTCAGCGTTAGCTTCGCGCCTAGAAGAGGGTGTTTTTATTAATCTGGGGTCGGCTGTAATTATGCCGGAAGTATTTATTAAGGCGCTAAGCATTGCACGTAACCTGGGGTTTCCCACCAGGAATTTTACCACAGTGAATTTGGATTTTATCCAGCACTATCGACCCATGACCAATGTTGTGAGTCGTCCAACGGAATTGGGAAGCACCGGATTTGCTATCACCGGCCATCATGAAATTATTTTTCCACTTCTGGCCGCGGCTGTGATTGAGAAGATCGACGGAGGAGACTAGGATCGCCAAGTCTCGTATAAAAAATGTTCAATACCGACGAGCTCGGATCTTGCCGTGGATGTCGATGGTCGGAATCGCCTTGGGAGCATTGAATGCATTTTCAGAGATGATTGTTCGCCAATTTTTTGTCTTTCCCGACACGCTCTCGGATTCTGACCTCGATGTGATGGGCCTTGTCAGTGTAGAGCCGCTTTTGCGTATGCGTCAACTGGGAGACATTAGCCAGGTGTTGCTAGTTGTGGGTGTGGCGGCAATCGGCTCAAGCATGTGGAAAAAGAGATTGGGCCTGTTTCTGTGGATCTCCGCGCTGGCTGCACTCATCAGAATTGCCATTATTTGGCTCTACACGAATTGGCCCTCTAGCCCGTGGGATATGGACTTGCTATGGACCATTCCTTCTCCACTAACCCTCCCTGTCGGTCTGACGATAGGGGTGGCTGTTTTCTGCCTTATACTCTCTGTAACGTTGTTTAAATTGACGGGTAAAGAACTTGAGAAATAATTTAAATAAATATAAATAAAATAGATTAAGCTTGTCGAAAGAAGTTTAAGATATAGAAACTTTTATTAAATCAAACCTACGATCATCAATTTATCAGGAGGCGTGAATGCCTTTAGAAAAGCCTTATCCCTTGGAACGCAGAAGAGCCACGCGCAAATATGTTCGGATTCTGATCAGATTTAATGTGCTATCGGGCAAAAACCCTGAAATCATGTCACGTTCTAGAAGCGATTATCTGGAGAACATCGGGATGGAAGGGCTGGCCTTTCAAACTTCATCCATGGCGATCGACGGATTGCATCTTTCATTCGATCACGATTTTTCCCGCAATCTGTTATACATGGAGATCGATCTTCCCCGGCCCGGCCGTGCCATCAAGGCTACCGGTAGAGTGGAGTGGTATGAACGGACACTGGGACGTGGCGAAAAGGAATTTACGGTGGGTGTCACTTTCACGGACATGTCCGATGATGATCGCATGGCGCTTCAGCAGTTTTTAGAGGCCGAATAACATCTGTGATCTTTAAGTTTAAACAGGAGTCGATCCATGCCGATTTACGAATATCGATGTACGGCTTGTGGGGAGAAATTCGAGAAACTGGTGCTCAATCGCATCGAGACCATCCTGTGCTCTGCATGCGGCAGTCCTGCGGTGGAAAAACTGTTTTCTATCTTCGGCTTTAAAAGCGAAGGAAAATTCTCTGCTTCGAGTTCGTCCGGAGGGTGTGGGTCCTGCACGGCCACAAACTGTTCCTCGTGCCATTAATTTAATGCTGTATGATGTCATATTCTGAAGAGAGGTAGCTCATGAAAGCAGAAAAACCGAACGGAATACTTCGGCTCGGCATAGTTGGTCTTGGTGCTATAGGGTCCAAGGTGTGCCAGGCTGTTGACCGGGGAGAAGTGGAGGGTGCGGTTCTGAAAGCGGTATGGGATCTGCGTCCCGACCTCAGGGACCAGCATCAAGAGTTGCCCAGCCATCCCCGTGCACTCCCAGTATCGCAAATGGCAGGGGAAATAGATTTGCTTGTCGAGGCTACTAGCGCCAAGGCCATGGCTGGCATCGTAATGGAAGCCCTTCAACGGGGAATGGATGTTTTTGCCATGAGTACCGGGGGATACGCCCAGCACCCAGAGCTCCTTGAGCTGGCCCGGCAAACCCGCAGGCACCTTTATCTTCCATCCGGGGCCTTATCCGGTCTGGATGGAATCCTGGCAGGCAGCGTGGGAAGATTGGAGAGGGTAATACTTACCACGACCAAACATCCACGCAGTCTGGCCGGTGCGCCTTATCTAACAGAAAAAAAGATCAATCTGGAGGGGTTGAACGGTCCAAAGGAGATCTTCCGCGGCTCTGCCGTGGAAGCCATTCGCGGCTTTCCCGCCAACGTTAACATATCCATAACACTCTCCCTTGCCGGCCTAGGATTTCATCGGACAGAGGTGGCACTCGTGGCCGATCCAGACGCCCAGCGAACCGTTCACGAAGTCAAAGCCGAAGGGGCCTTCGGGTCCCTTTATACCCGGACTGAAAGCTCACCTGATCCCGAGAACCCACGTACTAGCTTAATGGCCGTTTACTCAGCTATAGCCACACTGAAAAAAATCGCCAGCGCTGTCAAGGTCGGGACGTGAAGGTTTGAACTATTTACGACTTGAAATGGGCCATGGCCTCGATCTCCACCATGGTGCCCGGTATAAGCCGGCTCACTTCTACTGTGCAGCGGGCAGGAGGTATTTTGCCAAAGTACTGAGCGTATACCTCGTTGAAAGACTTGAAGTCCTCAATATTGGTTAAATATACGTTAACCTTCACAATGTTGTCCATAGTGCCGCCCGCCGCTTCCACAATGGCACGGATGTTCTTAAGAGTCTGGTGTGTCTGAAGGGTGATATCACCCTCCATAAGTTTGCCCGTTTCCGGGTTAAAGGCAACCTGCCCTGAAATGAAAAGAAAATCTCCAGCACGTATCCCTTGTGTATAAGGGCCAACCGCTTTGGGAGCTTTTCCAGTAGTAATCGGGATTTTGGGCATGGCTCTCTCCTTTGTACAATAGTAGTTTAATAACCCCTTGTGGGAAAAATGCCCCCGCGGATTGTTGGCGAACGAGCATTTTCAGATTAGCACCCGTGTGATCGTTTCTATCATCAGTCTTTACCCTTAAAGCAAGAAGATTATCCACGCGATGGACCTCCGGATGCTTTTTTATAATAACAAACAATTATCCTTATTATAAACTTCTAAATTCGTAACACTTTAGTTCTTTGAAAAAAGAATAAGCTGGCGGTTTAGGATCTCCTCC
>CAZTAS010000052.1:0-31104 GCA_964611635.1 uncultured Thermodesulfobacteriota bacterium | reverse complement strand
CCACCGTGGAAATAGTCGTCAGAAACCTGACCATGCTGGATGGGAAAAGGCGTGAGGAGTCACCGCCTATCGACGACAGCGACATCCCCTTCTGAGGGTAGTAGAATTCAGGGATCCAACAGGATAGCGATCGGGTCTGATGGTGAGTAGCCCATTCAAAAAATATTATAGGGTGGATGAAGTGGCTGATTACTTCGCTATTTCGGTGAGGACCGTCTACCGTCTCATAGATGAGGGGGACCTGAAGCGCACCAAGATCCGGGGCTGTTTGAGGATTCCAATATGGGAAATCGAGCGATATGAAAAGGAATTGGAAAAACAGATGGCTGAACTATGAGACGCTATCGTTAAACTGGGATTTCCTGATCAGATGGGTACTTGAGTAAAAGCTGATCGTACCGATTCACCAACGTCTTTAATATTGATTATTCGTATTACCACTTTACAGCGAACTATCGGTCTAAGGATACTCTTAACCTTTTCCTGAGCATCTACCGAAGCCAACACAATCCAACCTTCTGAACACTCATCATCACGAGGAGGAAGTCTCTTTATAGGGCCATCTTTCCAATACATACTTTCCGCTGTCGTGCAGCCTTCTGTATCTTCCCATTGGAACATCGCAGTATTGCTCGATTTCCAACCGAGGTGGAGTGCTAAAGTGGGATTAAGAGCCAACCATTCCTGACCCCCGAGTTCGATTGTTCGGGGATTTCCATAGATCGCTATCGCTGGCTCTCTCGAATTGATGAATGGGGGATAATCCTCAGCACTCCAGTAGCTTTTATATGGAAAAAACTGGTAAGCATCACGTAATTCTTCCGGCAGTGACCTATCCGGATGGCAAAGCATACTGAAGCGGTATTCCGTTGGCATTTCCCAGTCCAGATGGCATATGCGGGTGAGTTCCGCCAAAACAATGCGTCCATCCAGGAAACGTTCTGGCATTAAAGTAAAAGAATCTGCGCCTTTGTTTACCCAATCTTTATCACGATAAAAGCCCATTTTTTTGCTGTCGGGCAGGACAATATCCGCTGGGCGTTGCGCCGGTTCTATACATGACATAGTCCGATCATGCTGTATAAACAAATGCTTGATGGCAGCCCGTGCCCGATCGTCTAATTTGCCCGCATCAGCCAATTCCGCTGCAACATAATTCAGCGCACGCAATGCCTGTTGAGGCCGCAGGCGGTGATAAGTAAGTTTTAAATTCGCCGCATTAAGCCAGGCCTTCATATCTTCTTCGGCCTCTTTGTTCCAGTTCTCCATTGGGGACAGGGTTTTCATCAGCACCGCTGCACGGGTGATCAAATTTTGCAGGGGAATCCCTGACAAATCGCTGAGCAATTCAAAATCATTTTGGAAAGGCCGAACCATCTCTAGCGGATCATCACTGTCTGGGAAAGAGGCTCCCGGTGGCAGGGAGGCAAAAGGTATGACCTCGTCGTATACTGGGAAATCGGGCAATTCCAAATAATAAGTGGCGGCTAATGGCCGGGAATCAGGAGAGGATGCAGGAATGTCTATGGCGTGCATCAGTCCGTTTGCCATTGTTCTGATTGTCATATTGGGCGAAGCCCTCAAAAAGCTTAGCTTGTCAGCAAAGGCAGCAACAGCCTTCGGACGTTGTTCCAAAACGGATTCTAAAACAGCCAACGCCTGACATATTTGGGGCTCCTTGCCTTCAAGCATAGTGTTTAATAATGTAATTAGTGCCTGAACGAAAACCGCCGTTCAGGCAAAATCCGAATATCGAAACCCGAAATTCTAAACAAATTCGAATACCGAAATTCTAAACAACTAAACCCAATGCCTTGAAAATATTACGTTTCGGTCATTGGGATATCGATATTTTGGTGGTTGTTTCGTATTTCGTGCTTTGGATTTCGAATTTCTTGACCGAGAAATCAGGGTTTTCGGTCAAGCACTAATTAACTGAGCATCATTAGCCGAGTTCTGGTATAGTTTACAGAAAGCGCGATGGGCTTCTTCCTTGATTTCTGGAACCTCGATTTGCATGGCATCTACTATCAATTGCAGCAAAACAGTTTGCCAGGAAAACTGGAGTTCTTCTGAATGAGGCGGCAAGGCTTCTGTGTAAGCAAATTCCTTTAGTTGAAATATATGGTCACGGATTTCCTGCCAAATCTCAACTATCGGCGCTTTATCAAAAAGCAATGGTAAGTAGTCCTCCAGGTTGTCTATCATTGAGCGGGGATAACGCCGGGCTGACAAGTAGTCATTGACAAGCAGATCATAGGCCATCGCCCGACCTTGTTCGGTGTCGAAATCTAAAAACGCCTGCGCGGCAGATAAGCGGCTGCCACCGTCCCAGTGTCTATCCCAACCCTGTGGCACAGACTGGTCAAGCAAAGGTTTTAAGAGTGCTCGGCCTTCTTCTTCATAACCCATTTTTTTAAGGCGCTTGGCAAACAAGGCATCTAATGTAGGCCTATATTCGAATTCCCTGAGGGCTGTTTTCAATTCATAAATCTGTTCGCGGTTCGATGTGTCTATTATTTTGGCAATCGCTTCATCCCATCGGAAGTATTTCGTCTCCTCAATCTGTGTGATGAAATTCAGCAAATCCTGCCCTGAGTTGATACGCAGCAAGGCATCTCTTTGACTCAATTTTTCGCCGGATTTCAGATGCACATCTGAATCTGATTCGTAACGTTTTTCCCGGACGTCCTGTTCTAATTTGGCTTGAAAATACGAAGAATCAGCCCCGGATGATTGCAAACCCTGGATTATACCTCGCCACCATTCAGCCCGATGTGATGGATATGCTTTGGTTTCTATGCAGTCATGAAGTATCTGTAATAAGGCCTGGGCATCCTTCTGAGAACATCTCAGTGCACATTGCTGTGCCAGTAGTTTCGGCAATTCATTGGGAGCAGTGTCTGCAAAGGGAAGCAGCAGATGACAAGTTAGGATAAAAACCATCTCAAGGGGTGCTTCTTGAGACAAGACCGCAGCACGTAAGATGCCTTCTATAACGCCGGTGTAATGCATAGCGTGTTGTGCCAGCAGCCACTCCTTGAGTTCGAGGGCATAAGCGGGATGCCATTTGGCGACCAATTTAATCAAATTTTCGGCGGCTTCTTGTGTACCTCGCCCTCGGCCTGTTCGCTCGAGTACAACCAACGCAGCAGCAAACTTACGTATGTCTTCGGCAGTGCCGCCTGGAAGGGTAGAAGTCGTTTTTCCCAACCATTCGACCCAATCAGAAAATTGGTAGTCCTTATCGTAAACTATTCCAAAGCTGTCTTGGAAGAGTTTTGGAAACAGCGCGTGAGCTTTTTGGGGCTGTTCGGCCTCCAGCCAAGCAAAGGCTTGCTCGGACAAATCTGAAATTCGGGAAGTCGTGTCATCCTGGACGCTGAAATGGGCCTCTATCGCATCCAAGCGACGAATCAGGTCATCTAAAGGACAACCTTGCCGATATAACGCCAAGGCTATTGCTCGCTGCCAATGGGTTTCCCAATATTGAGGTTGTTCCTTCCAGCGGCGATCAAATTCTTTTGCCAAAGCCTGCAGCGCATCCGAACCATGCTCGGCAACCGCACGGACCATAAAGGTGTAAAAATCCGCTGCACATTTTCGGTAAGAGTGCCAAATAGTCCAATCCCGCGTTTCCTGCCAGTTTCGACTGAACAGGCTCAAGGCCGGATGTAGCTGGCGCAGAATCATATCAGATGGCACATTTTTTCCTGCCCAAGCCTGCCCCCAGAGATTGGCGATGATGACCAAATTGCGCTCAAACAAGACGCCACCACGCCTTCGTGGTTCATCATCAGGGACCGCCTGAGTCGGGTCTGCAGGTTGACCGAGTGAGGCAAGGAGACGATTAAGACGAATGCGAAATAGAAAAGGATTTAGATTATCCCAATTCCAGTCACTTAGGGTCTCACGCAGTGGCGGCTGGGAAATGCCTGCCACCCATTTGGCTGCGGTTTCTTTATCGCCACGAATGAGGAATATAAACTCGGCAATTCGCAACCTGGAATGTTTTTTGGATTCTTGTTTTTCAGCCCATTGCATCAAGCGTCCAAGGGCGACATTGGCTGATTTCTGATTTCGGCGGACGGTACAATCATGAAAATCTAATCGTCGTAAAAAGATGTCTCCACCTTCTTGGTTCTTTAGCAGTTCTTTAAGCATACTCAACTTTTTTTCATCGCTGCAGTCAAAAATCGCGTCACCTAAAGCCATCAAGACGTTTCGCCGGACACCACGGTGCCACTCGTCGGGATTCTGGTATTGTTGAATGTGCTAGTATCAGCGCGTAACTGTTCAATAATGTCGAATAGTTTGCTTAAAGGACGGAAATAATGGGCAATTTCTACCCAAGCATATATGGTTTCCAGGTTTCCGCTTTGAATGCTCTCAACCAATGTGGAGCCATTGAGTATATCCAGTGGCTCCGTAGCGTTAAAGACCTTTTCAGCTGCTTGTAGTTCGCGTTTCTCAATCAGAAACTCGGCAAACCTCATAGCCTTCTTTTGCTCTATCCGGACTTGTTGCCCGTCCATGACATGGTGCATGGCTGCATCCATGCCATGGACTTCATACAGTAATGCAGACAAGTCGTGATCACTAGGATCAATATTCTGCTGTCTATCTCCCAGTTCTTTTTCAATCAAAAAAATACGGATAATTGCCAATCCGTCCCGCTTGATGCGCGCGGCCTTAAGACATAGGCCGGTGTCTTGAAGAATAGCTTCAATATGGCGCAAGTTCATAAATTGTTTGCGGAAGTATTCTTGCGTGCCAATTTGGAGTACTTTTTCCCAATCTTCTGAACAAGCCCGATGATAGAGCTCCTCCCATGCCCAAGGAGTTTCTGGTTTCGCTACTGCGGCATATTCGGCAAGCCGTTGGTGGTAAGCTTTATCCCGCGCCAAATCTCGTTTTCCGAAAATGTTACTCCGGGTTCGACCCAAGATGAACTGCCGGAAGCTGTTATGAAAAAAATGCCAGCGGGTATCCGATTCTTCCCAGAAATAATGTTTAGCTTGGGTCACTAAGAGCTTGACTGAGGATTCGGGCACCCATTTGAGCAAATCCTCGGGATTGAATGAGCCACGCAACCTGCAAAGCAGTGCAAGTAGCTCTTTCAGTTCTTCATGCCTCTGCAATTTGTCCCAGTAGATCCGGTAGTTCTCCTCAATATGTCCTTGGTAAGGTTCAGCGCCGTTAAGAATTTCCTTAACGCCGTTTTCGTCAGAAGCGTTTGCTATGCTTGCCAGCAAATATAAGAGCGCTAAAGGATGACCGTTGGACAGAACGTTGATGGTTTCCTGCTGATCGTGGGATAATGCAAAAGGTAAAGCGGAGGCAGAAATAATACTTAATACTGCTTGTCTTGGAAGCGGTTGCAAGGTTATTGTTCTTCCTGCCTGGTTCAAATGGTGACGTATACGGTCGGGTAAATCATTAAGCACTAGAGTTTGACTACCCAATACAAGCAATACGCCTTCTGGAATATTCTCTGGGGCTGGTAATTCCTTAAGAAGGCTACGCTCAGGAGATTGTTCACGTTCAATATGATCCAGGCCGTCAACGATAATCAGGGTAATGATCTTATCCTTGCGCCACTTATCATGCAATTCACCCAATTGAGCACTTAAAGCGTCGCGCAACTCTTCTAGAGATTCCGGCTGAGAATGTATTCCTGTTCGGACATAAATACCATGACGTTGAAGCGCTAAATGCAGGTCGTGGAGAAAAGAGATAGCTTCTCCCCTGCCTTCTTGCCACGGGCTGTTAGGAACGTAAGCATAGTAGCGGATAACCCGCAGCCCTTTGCGGTAACGCAAGGTCTGGGTCAATGTGGTAGATTTGCCTGAACCAGGTGTGCCTATCAGCGCAATATAGCCGAAATTAAACTGATTGATTGAGGCTTCCAGTTCCTCAACCGTCTGAATGATCGGTTGGTAAAGGGTTTCATCTACCGGAAATTCATGTTTGAAACGAAACTCAAACCGGGATTCCCAACTCAAGAAACGCAGCAAGCCTGCGCGGGTAACATGGATTATTCGTTGTTCTCCACCCCCAAGCTTGGCAATCAACCGTGCGACTTGGTCAACGTCCTTTTCCCGTCTAATAGCTCTGCGATCCGCAGGCTGATCCTGTTCAGGAAACTGGTAGCCAAAATGTAGGAAGCAGGACCCCACAAAGTCAAGAAAATCGTTTTCATCGGGCAAACCGGCTTCCCGCCTGATAACTTCCATTGCTGCCCGCCAACCTTGAGGAATGCTGCTCAAACCAAAAGGCAGCCAGTTTTTCTTATTTTTCCAACAATCACGTATAAAGGCTTGGAAATTTGGCTGCAATGGAGGAGGATCGTCTAAAGGCAATTTTATTTTGGGGTCATCTAACGGCGACTTATGGTAAGGAATATGTGAATGGATAAGGTGAACAAAGATACGCTTGTCTGGATGCAGACTCTTGAGTCGTCGCCAACCATCAGCTAATTGACCTATTAAACTGGGGACTCTGCCTGAACGGGTAATTTCTGCAAAAGTTATTGTTTTCGCTGTCTCGGCCCACTTGACTTGGAAGGCGTGCAATTCCCCATCGGTTGTTGCTATTTGAATGTCATCTATCCTCCCCGCCTTCGGGTCGGCGATTTTGAACCACTCGAGCCTACCTTCAATGAGGAAATTGTAGATAAGATTTGCCGCCCTCTTATCTTGGGCTTCATATCCTATCCGAGCAATACGCTCACCCTTTGCAGGTATCTTGTTCATAAAGCAAGATAACTATCCATTACTGTCTTTTTGGAATTCTAAAATCTCGTGCCATTAGGCTACGATGTACCGTCAATATAGGACGTGTAACAAAATGGTCCTTAAAGGAAAGGCATAATGTTCAAACTACCAGCGGCTTCTCTTCCTTTTCCACCTCCTTCTCATACCTGTTCAGCAGGCTCTCTGCCTCCATTCGGATCTCTTCCCGGAGGGATTCTGGTCCGAGAACCAGAGCGTGGGAACCCCAGCTCATGAGCCAGAACTTGATTTCGTCGGTCCCTGCAACCTCCGCATCGAAAATGATGGAGCCGTCGGCCTGGGGGTGGATTTCCTGGCTCTCATGCCAGATCTTTTCTTTGATGTAACCGGCCACTTCCGGGGAAAACCAGACCTTGATCCTCATGGGTTCGCCCTGGAATACCCCGAAGCTCAGCCTGAGATCTATTCATTATACTTTGGGTTGTTCCTTTTGATAACATTTTTTTCTTTCTCTCGATCGTTCTGAATGCTACTGAATTGCTCAATCCGAACCTTGGAACCGGGAATCTCCCCTAAGTGCTCTTCTATTCTTTCCCGAACTCTGCCCCTCTTTGCAACCCCAGCATAGTTGAGGGTGCCGTTTTGAGTCTCGATTCTATATAGAACCGGCTTGTCATTTGGAAGTTGGTTTATACCCTCCTTGTTGTATTTGACTTTTCTTGTACCCATCATGCCCTCCTTTCATGAGACAAAACGATATATCACCGAAAAACAGTCATTCCATTGCCGATTCTTATCCTGCTATGTAGACCAAAACCGGACCCTTTCAATGCAAAACGGTCTATTTGAAAATCTTTAAAGTGCCAACCACCAAGGTTGATCCATCGTCGGCCCCCTCTGTCTGGCTCACCTTCTCCCACTGTCTTCCAGTTTGCGCCCTCAGCCCTTGTCCCTCCCTGCCCCTAAAAGCATAAAAATCTCAATTAATTAAACATATTTTTGCAAATTTATCAATCAGTTTTGTTTCCTTATTTCAGGAAAAATCCCCAGCCTGTGCAGATTTTTGTTAATATTCCAGGCTCCGGACCCTACCCTCCTTTTCCATCTCGGCAAACAAGGTCAGATAAATTGGCACACAATTGAGGCAATCGTAGACAAAAACCCCAGTTTCGAGTTGACAAGCCTCCCAAATGTTGCATAATGTTGCCTGATGTTCTAAATATTTCTGCCTTTGAAGAGACATAGGATGGAGAAGCTAAAGGACTATATGACGATTCGCGAAGCGGCCAACTTTTTAGGTGTTTCACCGGATACCTTGCGACGTTGGGATCGGTCCGGGAAAGTCAAGGCTATCCGGCATCCAGTGAACCGCTATAGGCTTTACCACAAGGATGAGCTTCGCGAAGTCCTGAGAAACTTGCAGGAGCAAGTCGAAAACCCGTCCAAGCGAGGAGAAGTGCACCTGTCAGGTGGAGCGCCAGGGGAAGTGAATAAGCATAAGGTTTCCCAGGAAGTATAATAATGTAAGCACCCTTTATTGATTCGGTGACCGATTGGTAAAATGGCCCAAAATCCAATACTTGATTGATAGATGAGGTATTTTATGGGTTACTCAGCATATTTAAAACCGAGGCATGAGGCAATCTCGGAAGAGGGTATAGAAGGGATCATAGACCTTGCAAATCTTAAAGATGAGTCAAAAGCCAAGATTGAAGCCCGGCCAAAGGATTTTTTTAGCCTCACTTACCCAACCTCTGATGTGATCAAAGTCATTGAACAAATCAATTTAAGGTTTTCATCCTCAAAGGAAAGCTCCGGCCTTTTTCTATTTGAAGGCCTTAAGGGGAGTGGAAAATCCCATTTGCTCCTATTGATTTATCACCTATTCAACAGTCCCCAGGTTGCCCAGGAGTGGCTCAAGGAAAATGGATTGAAATTTAAAATTCCTCAAGACACTGCCGTTATCATTAACAAGTTCACCGACGATCCTCATGAATCCATTTGGAATTTGATTTTCGAGGAATTGGGCACAGAGGTCAAGAAGGGCAAAACCCACCCCAAATTACCTGAACTTAAGAAGGCCCTTGGAGATAAACAGATCATTCTGATCTTTGATGAACTTGAACAAGGCATTAAGGTTATTGCTGATCCGGTCCTTCAGGCACAGAATATTGCTTTTCTTCAGATGCTTTCCGAGTTCAGCAATCGTTCAAGGCAGGTCACCTTATTTGCAAGCGTCTACAGTACTCAGGAGGAGCCAGGCAGCACACTGAAAAGAGTTCCCCGCGGTGTTGTTCAATTCGACAACGAGAAAGACCAAAGCCACATTATCCAGCATAGGTTGTTTGAGAACTTCACGGGATTCGGGAAGGCCGATATCCTGCCCGTTGTGGAGAGTTATATCCAGGGATGGAATAAACACACGTCTCTGGATCAAGAAGAGATGAGGGAGAGATTGAAGGATACCTATCCTTTTTCACCCTCTGTCATGGACATCATCCTTAAAAAGATACCCGCAAGAGGTGGCTTTCAGAACGTCCGCGGGGCCTTAGCATTTTTTGGAAACCTCGTCAGGCTGACACACACATCAAACGACATTATTACTCCTGCCGATGTTTCGCTTGAAGACAAGGCCACCACAATTATGCTGAGAGACCTGGATCTGGGTGGGGACCTCATTAGTCGAGCCAGAGAGAATATGGAAGACCTCATACCAAAGGTTCCCCTCGCTCGCCCCCTGGCCTCCGCAGTCCTTTTATACACATTGACCGGTAAGGGGGCTGATATCGGTGTTTCCAGGGATAACCTGATCAAGGATATTCTCACTCCGGCAACGGATATAAACGATTTTGAACAAACACTCATGGGTTTCCAGAAATATGCTTCCTACTTCCACCATCAAGAAGGCCGCTATTATTTCGATCTGGAGGAAAATTCTGAATCGAAGGTGGAGTTCAAATCACTGCAATATTCGGATGACCAAGCCCGGGAGGAACTCTACGATCTTCTAAAGACGGATATATTCAAGGAGACAGTCAATACCGTGGTTTTTAGCTCCGTTGAACAGACACAAGAACTGTTGAAACAGTTCGATAAAAGTCGCCTTCGTTATGTATTGACAGGAAGGCGGTTAACCCAGGAGGAAAGGCACCGGATCTATTTCGGGATGGATATCAGAAATATGATTCTTCTTCTGGAGCCAAAAGATGATAAATTTCAGTTCGGAACAGATAAGAACCTTCTCAAATGGGCTAAGAGATGCCTTGCCGCCAGGGATTTGGCAGGAAGCACAAAGAATGTATCCCGACAAAATGAGTATAACCGCATAGCGGGCACGGATCGGAAATATATCACTGAAAGAATTAAGAAAGCGGGGCTCGTTTTTATTAAGTGGGAAAACTGTGCAACCACCGTCTCCGATGACCGGGTGGAGCCTGAGCCTATCTCCGGTGATCCTTTCAAGGATAAGGTCCTGGAAAAATTGAGCCAGGATTATTTCCCTACCCTCAGGTTCAAGGAGCATCTTGAGGCGAGGCTTGAGCATATCAAGGAACACCTGGTCAAGGAGATTGATGCCGAGTACAAAGCCACTCTAGGATTTCCTGTCCCAACGACAGTCAGGGCCGTCTCCAATGCCCTGAGAGAACTCTGCAAGGAGGGGGTCATCGGCATCCAGCATAGTGCGGGGAATTTCTGTCATGTGAATCCTAACCTGACTGAGACTGAGTTTTTCAGTGCCAAAATAACCTCACCCTTTGAGGAACCACCCTCCAAGACGTGCCCAAAGTGCGGCAAAATGCCATGCGAATGCCCGATTCCCCCGGTTGAATGTCCGGTATGTGGAAAATATCCATGTGAATGTCCTAAGCCGCCAACGATATGTCCAAAATGCGGGAAACATCCGTGTGAATGCGCCAGGCCGGAAAAAACAAGCATCCGGATTCCACCCCAAAACAGCATTGGCGCTTTACGTCAGGAGACCGCCTTCCGTTTACAGGACTACGAAAAGGCAACGATTACGAAAGCCGTATTCAAGATATTTCTTCAGAAAGAACAGGTGGGCGACCTCAGCTCCCTCCCCTCAGGCATCAGGGGATCTCTAAGTGGGCAGGGAGATATCACTGTTGAGATTTCAATCTCAAAGAAAGGTACATATACAAAATCACAAATCGAGCAACAGATTGAGTCACTCCCGGTCATATCAGAGGCGGATTTCTCGGCGGACCTGGAAGTTGAAACTTCCGAGTAAGGGATTTAAAGGCTTATGGAAATCTTAGACAAAGGGCTTTTCTTGAAACTAATTGAGCCAGGTCCTCGCCTTGGCTGGATAAAAGAGTGGTTGCTAAAAGAGGTATGGAGTTCAGAACGATATGAGAGCAGAAATCCAATTGATTACCTCCGCATGGGCGAGGATATGGTTAATCGCTTTGAGATGCTCATATCCTCTGCCGCAGACAGGATCTATGGTGAACTTCTTTCAGGCCCCGGTGCCTCTAAGGCCTTAATCAACGCACTCTCTGATGCAAAAACCGCTGTTGTCGTCTTTGATGGCCTCTCGGTAAGAGAGATCCCCATGGTTTTGAGACTGGCAGAAGAGTCAGGTTTTCAAACATCTCTCGTTGATACCTCATTGTCATCCATACCCAGTGAGACTCTGGATTTTATTGATAGAGAACTCCCCTGCGGCCGAATCGCCCCCTCGCAAATTGTAAACAGAAAAGAATTGAAAGAAAAGGGTATCGTCTCCATTTATACCTCAGATATTACACAGGGCATATCAGGAGATTATGAAGAATCCTCTCTCCTTATATGGTCATCTTTTCCGGATTCAACATACAAGGATAGCGGCGCCAAGTTTGAAAACCACTTTGAAAACATCCACGCCCTATTTGAGACGGCCTGGATGAATATTGTGCAACCCATAAAATGGAAACAAAAGATCATCATTACGAGCGATCACGGATATATCTTTTTCGGCACGGGAATGGATTTTCCAAGAACCGCCTCTGAGTTGAAAGATTTGAATACCTTTTTTGGAAATGACAGGAATGTGTCATTGGAAGCGGATCCCAAATTTCCTAAAAGCTGCGATATCTATGAAGTTCCCTCTCGAAAGGTGGCTATGGTCAAAGGTAGAGTCAGGACAAGATCGACAGGGGAGGCGGCAAGCAGGCTTTATAGACACGGGGGCCTTTCACTGATGGAGATGATCACGCCGTGGATAGAGATCGAGGCCAATCCATGAAGGTAGGCACAGCCAAGAGGGCCATCGAGGAAAGTTTTCCTATTATGGAAATCAACAGGCTGGCCATCCCTGAAAGAAACGCCTTCAAGCCCATCTACCAGATGCACAAATGGTTCGCTCGCCGGGCATCATGCGTATTTCGAGCCATCCTGCTCGGGGCCATGAAACCGGCAGGCACGGATATCATGGAGGAGTTTTACAAGGACCATACGGATGACCCTGATACGAAGGGTGTGCGGATCCTGGACCCCTTTATGGGAGGAGGGACAACCGTTGTAGAGGCCCTCCGCCTGGGTTGTCATGTCACCGGAATAGATCTCAATCCCGTCGCCTGGTTCATTGTCAAAACCGAAGTTGAGCCCGTAGATATTGAGGAGCTAAAGGCGGCATTCAAGAGGCTGGAAGGAAGGAGCACACTAAGCGGAAAGCCATTGAAGGAGGAGTTGCTCAGCCACTATAAAACCGAATGTCCATGCTGTGGCGCGGGAAGGGAAGATGCGGATATCATATACACCTTCTGGGTAAAATCAGCCATCTGCACCAATCCCAACTGCCGTAAAGAGGTCCCCCTTTTCCCCAACTATATCATCTCTACGAAATCACCCTCGATCCGTTATATACCCGATTATATCTGTGGTAAGTGTAAAAAGCCCTTTGATTTAGATCTGGACAGGGCCTCTTTGATCGCTGAAGAATCCCTCACGGTTTACAACACAAGGGATGCAGCCGGTGATAGGCGGACCAATAAGAGATGGGCTGCCTATGACCCAATCTCTCACACCGTCAACTGCCCCTGGTGTTCAAAGCCTAATGATCTTCAGGGAGTCGAAATCAAAAAGCTCAAGAATGCAAGAAAGAAGGTACCTCTGACTGTTCTCTTGTGTCCGTTTTGTTACTCGATATGGCAATACAGGGGTTCGCTTTCAGATGATGTCCTTTGCCCGGTTTGCACCAGGACGTATAACCCGAACAAAGGCAACACCGAAAAAGGAAGCTTCCTCTGTCCCTCATGCGGGAATAAAGACAAGGTCATCAATTCAATCCGCAAGCTACCCGAGGCCCAGCTTTTCCCGTCAAAACCATATGCCATTGAGGGCTACTGCATGGAGTGCGCCGGGGGCGTAGAAATTGACGAAAAGGACCTCCACGGAAATTCAACAGGCCGAAGGAAGGCACTAGACCATGTGTGCAACATCCATAACAACAAGGGGAAATTTTTCAAGAGGATAACCCCATCGGATCTGAAGAGATATCAGGATGCGGAAAAGAGATGGGGAGCTGACAAAGATAAGCTACCTTATCCGAAGAGCGAGATACCGGTAGGAGAAAAAACAAAATCGGGTTTACTCGCTCATCATTATAGATTTTGGCACCAAATGTTCAACCCTCGGCAGTTATTGTGTTTGAGCACCTTGTTGAGAGCTATAGGGGAGGAAGAGGACCAGGTTTTGAAGGAGATGCTGCTCAGCGGTTTTTATTCGACACTTGAAAGTAATAACACGTTCTGTCGATACACAATCAGCGGTGGAAATAAGTCACAAGGAATATTCTCCAGGCATGATTTCCAGCCAAAGGCAACATACACAGAAAACAATCCATGGGGAAGTTCCTATGGTCATTCAACATTCGTAAACAACTTCCAAAAAGTAGTTATCGGCAAAGCATTTTGTTCAGCACCTTTCGATAGGAAAATCTCCAATGGAGAAATAATTTCTGAAAATCGTGAAGAAAATATTTTATTAGGCAATAACTCAAATATCTTTTGTGGAAATTCTGAAGACGCAATTCTAAGGGAAGCTGATTTTGTCATAACTGATCCTCCTTATGCTGGTAATGTAAATTACTCGGAATTAGCCGATTTCTTCTATGTTTGGATTAGACTTATTCTTTCTAGGACCTATCCCTATTTTGCACCTGAAATTACTCCCAAAGCAGAAGAGATAATAGAGAATCCCACTCGCGGGAAAACAGCTAATGATTATAAGGCGGGCTTAATCAAAGTTTGGAAAAAATGTCATGGAGCTCTTAATGAATACGGTACAATGGTATTTACTTTCCACCACAAGGAGGGAATAGCCTGGGAGTCCCTTATGGAGTCATTATTTGAAGCTGGCTTTTTCATAGAAGCAATTTACCCAATACATGGTGAAGCTGAGAGCTCCCTTCATCTCATGGACAAAAAGGGCATCGCCTATGATCTTATCCATGTTTGCAGGAAACGAAATGATGAAATAAAGGGTAGATCAAAGTCATGGGCGGGAATCAGAGACGAAATACGAAAGCGGGCGCGCGAAGAGATCGAAAAGGTGGAGGCTGGCCGGTATGGAAAAGAGAGATTAGCTCCCGATGATGTGAACATAATCCTCATCGGTAAATGCCTGGAACTCTACAGCAGACATTATGGCATGATCGTGGATTACAAGGAGGAGGTGGTCTCGCTTAGCGAGGCCCTTACTTCTATTCGGATGATGGTAGAGCAGATCGTTTCATCTCAGCAACCGCTTCCCTCCGAATTGGAGTACATTGATCCTGTGAGTTACATCTATCTTTCCTGCCTTTGTGATCGAAAGGAGATCAAGAGCGATGAAGTCCATAAGGCGACAAGGGGGATCATGGAACCGGAGGTCCTTATAAAGGCAGGCGTAATTCGGAAAGGACGTGCCAAGCGGGGAAGGACCTATGAAGTCAAATTACCGGGCGAGAGATTCAAAGACCTGACAAAAGTATTTAAGGAGCGGTTCAAGAAAAAGGATCAACTCTTCCTTTTTCCCGATATGGAGGAAGGGAAGTTTGACAGGGTAGCCCTGGTTGACTCACTTCATTATCTTATGGGCCTGGCCGAGGAAGGGGAAAACCTGGTGCCGTGGTTGAATGAATTCCAGCCTATCATGCCCAACATCCGCGCTGCCCTCGAATATCTGCTGGACAAGAATCCGACATTTCAAGGCCCTATCAACAGAGTACTCAGCATTATTGAGGTTTAAGATGGCAGGGTATGAAATCTTTGAGCAGCGTTATCTGACTAATTTCAGAGAAGATGGCATCAGGCCAAATGAGATTGAGATTGGTTTCCTGGATTTCCTTCGAGAATTGAATACCGGGTCTGAGGGGATTCCAAGGTATTCCTCATTCATGGTTACGGGAATAGACGATGTGCTGTACATGGCAAGAAAGGAAGACAAGCGCAATATCATCATGGCCATAAGAAGGACCCTCCAGTCTTCAGCCAAGGATCTTGAACGAAAGATGATACAGGTTCAGATCGTATGTAAGGGAAAATTGTTTAAAGCGGATTCTTTCTGGCTGGAATATCGAGACGAAAAGCTTCCAATTGATTTTATTTTCGGAACTCCTCTCAGGCAGCAAATCCGCGACTGCCCTGTTTATACAACCGGCTTCAATTTATCGAGTTAATTCTTCCATTATTGTCTCCCTTTGAGAGGTTTGGGAGTAGGCAGGAGGTATAGATCATGCCATTATCCGTTAAAAAAACCAAATATGAACATGTTGTCCTTGATGAAAAAGAGGTCCCGATTATAGCGGGGACAAACATGAAGGTCATCGAACTTGTCCTGGAAAAGACGGCCTACGGCTGGAGCCCGGAAGAGATTTACTTCCAGCATCCCTATTTGAGTATGGGGCAGATCTATTCTGCGCTGGCCTATTATTGGGATCACAAAGAAACGCTTGATCAAGACATCGAAGAAAGGCTCAAACATGTAAATCAGATTCGAAAGGCGACCGAACAGACACCGCTCGAGGACAGACTGAAATCCAGGGGATTGATCTAGCCATGATAGCTTTTTACATGAACCAGCATGTACCCCGTGCGATAACAGAAGGACTTCGCATCCGCGGTGTTGATGTAATCACTGCCTACGAAGATGGAGCCAGTGAGATTGGAGATCCGGAACTGATGAATAGGGCCACGGAACTGAGTCGGGTCCTTTTCACTCAGGATGATGACCTCCTTGCTGAAGCCGTTGCAAATAGAGTCCAATTTCTACCAATGTGATTTATCTCCGCAAGATTGTATTTCATTATAAAAAATTACCGCGATGGATCTTGACAGAGACACAAAAGTAAGGGTGCCTTACCGACCTGATTTGGGGACCGGTTCAGTTCTGCAGATCGCTGAAGGGCCGGGGGGAGAATACCAGGTTGACATAGTCTTTGAAAAGGATGGAAAGAGGTTTCTGGAGACCTTTCCTCAAAGTCGCATCGAGCCTGTGCCCGATGTTTTTCAGCGCTATCAAAGGGGAGAATCCGATCATCCAGCAGATTTTTTTCTGAAGCACCTGGCCTACCAGTTTCCCCTTGAAAACTCAGGTGGCGAACTGTCGAACAGCAGAACAGACCTGCTTCCTCACCAGATTCTATTAGCGCATCAAATCATGAGCGCTCGCAGGAGGAGGTTTCTGATCGCTGACGAGGTGGGCTTGGGTAAAACCATCGAAGTAGGAATGATCATTAAGGAACTCATTGCCAGACGCGAAGCGCGGCGTGTTTTGATCATCTGCCCTGCCGGCCTTACAGTGAACTGGCAGAACGAACTAAAGGATTGCTTCAGGGTCTTTTTTGATGTCTTTGGACGGGATTTCTCTGATGCAAATCCTCACGCCTGGGAGCGCCATAACCTGGTGGTTGTATCCATTGACACGATTAAAAAACCTCAGCGGATAGAAAAATTGATGTCCGGGCCGGACTGGGATCTGATTGTCTTTGACGAAGCCCACCATTTGAGTCGAAAGCGATACGGGAAAAAAATCGAAGTTACCCAGAATTACAGAGTGGGGGAAAGAACCAAAGGGAAAACACGTGATTTCCTCTTCCTTACCGCCACGCCCCATCAGGGGGATGCCTACCAGCTCTGGTCACTGATACAGCTTTTAGACGATCAACTTTTTGAAGAACCTGAAGCCATGCTCAATCACCGGGGCCTGCTTGGAAGGGTGATGTTCCGGCGGACCAAAAGGGAGGCCACCGATGTCCAGGGAAAACCCATTTTCATGCGCAGGCAGGTCCATTCCCAGAAATTTCAATTATCCATGCGAGAGCAAAGATTCTACGACAAGCTCACGGAATACCTTAGAGAGGGATACGACGCTGCGGGTGTGGGGGAAGAGAAGACGACCAAGCAGCAGAGAGCCGTGGGTTTTGTTATGGCTACCTTCCAAAAGATCATGTCCTCGAGTCCGAGGGCCATCAAACAGGCACTCAGGCGCCGTCTGATAGCCTTATACGCACGCAAACAGATGTCCCTTGAAAGCGGGGCCTACGGCGCCATAACCAGACCCGAAATCTCCTCCAAAATCATTCGGTATCAGGAGCAGATGCGTAGAATAGTAGCTCAGTTGCTTTCATATCGGGATGCGGCAGTGGATTATACGGAAGCCGACTCATATATCACCAGGATCAAACAGAGACTTATGAAAAGACCTCGATTCGATGAGGAAGTCACACACTGGGCGTTGGATGCCATAGAGTCGGGCGACGAATTCATCGAGGCTGAAGCGAACATCCCTGATGAAGAAGAAAAGATCAAAGAGCTAATAGAGCTTATTGATGAAGGGCCGGATCGAAAGTTTGACACCCTTATTCGTGCCATTGAGCAGATAAGAAGGGAGAACAGAGATGAAAAGATAATCATCTTCACCCAATACCTGGAAACACTCTTCTTTCTGCAGGATGAGATAGGCAAATACTATGATCCCAAAAAGATAGCCATTGTCAAGGGTGGCCCCCTTGAAGATAAAATCGCATCCTGTGAATCTTTTTGGGATGAGAACGGGTCTCAGTTCCTCATCTCCACTTCGGCAGGAGGTGAGGGAATAAATCTCCAGGTCTGTCGCATCTTATTTAATTACGACCTGCCCTGGAACCCCATGGCCGTTGAGCAACGTATCGGCAGGATCCACAGGTATGGCCAGACCGAAACGGTTCAAGCCTATAATCTGGTTGCAGAAGGGACGATAGAAGAGAATGTTTATGAAATCCTTGAAAAAAAGCTCCTGGAAATAGCCATGACCATTGGGAAGGTAGATCCCATTACCGGCGAGGTCAGTGAAGATTTCAGATCGGAAATACTTGGATTCCTAGGGTCGAGCACCAATTACACTTCCCTTTATAGAGAAGCCCTCATTCATCGGAACTACGAAAGAACTGAAAAAGAGATTGCAGAGGCCATTCAAGCTGCGAAGGATTCCAGTGAAGCCTTGCGTCAATTAACCCAGGACCTCTCAAGCTTCAATCTTGAATATTACAGAGAGCTCGAGGGGAGATATACCTTGGAGGACCTGAAACATTTCACTGAAAAAGCCATCCTGCGCCTTGGCGGGAGCTTCATCCCATCCGGTGATGTGATCCAAATAACAGTTCCTCCCCTACTTAAAAAATACACTGACGTCGCAACCAAATATGAGAATATGACCTTTTCACGGAAGCTCGCAACCAGAAAGAAGAATACTGAGTTGCTCGGAATCGGACATCCTCTCATTGACTCCCTGATTGATTACTATAAGAGCGAAGCTGTATCCGGGGAGGTGTTAAACGCCAAATATAATGATGCTCCTTCCTTCGTCACAGCTCGATATCTCTTTACCGTTGAGTTTGAAGATGGAACCAGACGGGAGCTTTATAAGACTTTCTTGATTGACGGAGAAGACATCCCGGAGGACCTAAACCTTTTACTTAAAGACGGTCTGCACCAATTGGGAGTATCGAATCCTGTTCCTTACCTCACCGAAAAGGTGCAAATGCTAACCAAAAATGAAGAAGCCAAAATTCGATCTACCAATGAGGGAATCATTAACATCAGGCATAAATGTGTTGGCATTCAGGCGATAAATTAGGATTCAATTCTAAGATTTTAAAAATATAGATGGATAATATTCCTGATATGAATGATGTCAACCCAGCAAAACTACAGATGATATTTACTATAGGGCATTCCAACCTAAATCTGGAAAGGTTTATCAAATTGTTGAAAGCTAATGAGATTGAAGTGCTTGTCGATATCCGTTCAAATCCTCACTCCAGATTTGCACCTCAGTTTAATAAAGACGGCTTTAAAAAAGCGATCCATGCAGCCGGAATAAAGTACCTATTTCTTGGGAAGGAAGTGGGCGGAAAACCGGAAGATCCTGAATTCTACGATCCAGATGGGTTTGTCCTTTATTCACGAATTGCCGAATCACCAATATTTCTTGAAGGGATTGAGAGATTGATGAATGGAATAAGGAATTATCGCGTGGTCCTGATGTGCAGTGAAGAGAATCCAGCTCATTGCCACCGGCGGTTACTTGTAGGGAGAGTCCTGGGTGAAAAAGGTGTGCAAATACATCACATACGTGGAGATGGCAGGCTTCAGTCCGAAGATGAGGTTGCCCGGGAAGCTGATCAGATCATGAAGGATGATGGTCAGCAAAAACTTTTCGATCTCGAGGAGGCCCCAGAGTGGAAATCTACACAATCGGTTTTACAAAAAAGAGCGCCGAAGAATTCTTCCATGCCCTAAAAAAGGCAGGAATCAAGCGCCTGATAGATATAAGGTTGAATAACTCTTCCCAGCTTGCAGGATTTACAAAGCAGGACGACCTTGCCTTCTTCCTTAAGGAACTATGTGACGCTGAATACGTGCATAAACCCACATTTGCCCCGACGAAAGAAATCCTTGATGGGTACAAGAAAAAGAAAATCACCTGGGAGGAATATGAGCGGCGTTTTAAAAAACTGATGACCGATCGCAAACTGGACGAGGTAATTGACAAAGACCTCTTTAATGTCCCCACCGTGCTTTTATGCAGTGAGCCAAAGCCGGACAAGTGTCATAGACGGCTCGTGGCAGAATATTTGAAAGAAAAGTGGGAAGAGACAATAATCATTCACCTATAGACCAAGATTGAGATGCCTACTCTTCGTATAATCTGTCTCGCAAATTCCCGGAAACTTAGGGGAAGATGCGTAGCGGGTATCCGTGTAGATGGAGGAGGATGGTTCCGGCCGGTGAGCAGCTTCCCAGATGGCACCTTATTTCCTTCTCAGTACCGTCTTAACGATGGATCAGTGCCCCAGCTCTTGGATATTATAGAAATAGGTGTTGAGGCGCCCAGACCTGCCAGTCATCAACCAGAAAATTGGATTATCGACGGGACCCCCTGGCGGCTATGCAGAAGACCCGGCACCGAATTAGAAATCAGCGTCATTTGGGATCACGTTATTGAAGATCCATTATTGTTTGGGAATAGCTGGGATAGTGTGCCTGAAAATCAGGATGTTGAGTACTCCTTGGCGCTAGTGAGAGTCGAGGATCTCCGCTGGAGAATTACAACAAGCTACAGGGGGAAAAGACAAACCCGAGCTTTGTTTACCTTCGGAAACGTCCAGTATGATCTGGTTGTCACAGATTGCATAATTGAGCAGAATCTTAGTTCTCTTGATTACGGGATTCATCCTATTCATTCAGCGCCAGGATTTATGCCAAATCAGGAGGTACTTTTGACTATTAGCTTGGGAGAACCTCTTGAAGGCTATTGTTACAAATTAGTTGCTGGTGTTATAGCACTTCAGTGAAGAGCTAAATCGCTCACCTTTGGCAGTTTTTGGCGTCGAATCCCAGCAAGGTAATGGGTTGCTGTAACCACAAAACGTTAGTAATTATTAAGGGCATGAATTGGACATTCAAGATTCTCTGATTGTTGATCAGCTCAAAAGAGAGAGCGCTCTCGGAGTAAGCAATTTAGTGAATAAGTACCAGGACCTTCTCTATCGCTGGGGGCAGTGGCACTATGAGGCTATCAATGATCAAGACCTGATTCAAATTGTTGAGGATACATTCATGCGGGTCATAGAGAAAATTGATACGTTTCAGTTCAGAACCGACAAAGGCTTCAAAAACTGGATCATTACAATATTCAGCCACCTATGCCTTGACCACTTAAGGAAAGAACAAAGAGCAGCTGAGCGCATAAAGTTTGTATCCTTTGACCGCAATCCTGCCGACGGCAATAATGGAGAATACAACGTTGTGCAGACAGAATTAGATAAAAAGATCTTCCATGATTACCTTTCACCAAAAGCCAAAGAACATCCGTTAGCTCAGAGGGTGAGGGATTTCCTAGAGGGTCTTGATGAAAACAGCCGTATCATCTTGCACGCCTGTGCCGATGGATTCCCTCACAGAGAAATCGCAAATTGGATTGGAATGCCTGCTGAACATATAAAAGTATATTACAGTAGGTTAAAGAAAAAACTGGAAAAGTATCTCATAGAGACGGAAGGTGTGTGATTTGATATGGAACAGAAAAAGGATAAAATGGATGTTTTGTTAAAGTCCTTGATAAAAATGGGAGAATTGCCGCCTGAAGACAAGCTCATGGATTACTTGCAAGATTTGCCTTCCAATAGAGATATTCCCGATGCAGTCAGGGAGAGAACGATCGAGCGACTGGAAAAGAGGCAAAAAGAGTTGAAGGAGACCAAAAAGAGACTTCAGAGCCCTGAAAAACTCAATTCCATGGGAGAGTATCTAAGACTCAAGAGGATAAAGGAAAGATCGGATACCGCGGATTTCGCAACGGAAATACAAATAGACTCGAATAAACTGATTCAATTTGAGAACGATGGCATTTCACCCTTAGATTTTACGGTGGATGAGATGGCACGCCTTGTACTACTGCTCGGCTTAGGAACGCAAGTAGCGATAGCGTTAATCAGAAAATCCCACCAGTTATTTAAGATAAGGCCACAGATAAGCAAGGCCTCTGCAAGATATGAAGACAAGCAGGGGATGCCCGAATCCAAGATTGGTGACATGGACCGGGCACTGAAGGAATTAATCCTTAAGTCTCGCGGTAGAAAAGCAGGAGTGGAATCAAATCCAGAGCTCGAAAAGTATTTGAAGGACCTTCAGGTAAAATTGGGATGATTGAACAAGCCTATGAGAAAAAAAGGGTTGGCTTAGCAAGAAACCAGGCGCGTAGTCTATTGGAGAGATACCAGAGCAAAACCGGAATCAAAATTGACTATGAGGTGCCAATCATAGACATAGCCAAGCACCTTGGATTTCACATTGAACTTCTCGATAGCTTGCCCGATCACCATTCGGCAATTATCTATCCCGAGGACATGCTGATTGGGCTCAATAGGAGACACCATCCACACAGACAGCGATTTTCTCTAGGACATGAGCTCGGTCACCATCTGTTGAAACACCCACCAGAGTTTGAATTGTCCTCCGAAGAGGCCAAGATCTGTAATAGGGAGGCGGATGAATTATCTGGGGAATTGCTCGTACCTCTGGAGGCCTTGAAGCGGGCCTTGAATCATACCAAAGCCATTCCTGAACTATCCAACCTATTTAATGTAAGCCAGGAAGTGCTCACCATCAGGGTTCTAAATCAGAACCTTCTGAAAAAGCTATAGATTATCCCTGTTACCTGCCATCGTTTAATTATGTAACAGAGCTTTTATTCAGATCCAGTGGATTCTTCCGGGTTCATGCTGCTCTGAATTCTCAAATGGAGGTTTAATATGCCATCAACAGTAACATTCTTCCCCGTAGACAATGGAGATATGACCCTCGTCAAGCTCAGTGATAAAACGACCATCCTGGTCGATATCAACCTTCGTGAGTCTGCCGAGGATGAGGAAGAGGGAAATTGCAACGCTTTCAAGGAATTGAGAGAAAGGCTGGAAACTGATGATAAAGGACGGCCATATGTGGATGCATTCCTTTTAAGCCATCCGGATCAGGATCATTGTAGAGGCCTCGGGAAGCATTTTCATCTCGGGCCACTCAGCGATTATGACTTTGATCCCCCTGAAGAAGAGGAATTGAAGATCGTTATTCGTGAGATGTGGTCCTCTCCAATGGTTTTTAGGAGAGCAGGCAAAAATAACCCTTTATGCGAGGACGCCAAGGCTTTCAATACCGAGGCCAGGCGAAGGGTCAAGGTTTTTAGAGAGAACAGTTCCGTCTCAGAAGGTGATCGAATCCTTATCATAGGTGAAGATGAGGATGGGAAAACCGAGAGGTTAGAAGCAATCCTTGTAAAACTTGATGAAATATTCAACACCATCAATGGGAAAAGAAACGATCACCTCTCTATGCGTGTCTTGGGGCCTCTTCCGGTTCAAGAGGATTCAGAGAAAGAAGAAAAATTAAGGAAAAACCATTCGAGTGTCATTCTCCAATTTTCCTTTAAGGTCGATACAATAGATGATGCATGCCTCTTTCTCACAGGTGGGGACGCAGAAGTGTACATCTGGGAGCAAATGTGGGGTAGAAAGAAAGGCAAAACATCGCATATTCAGTATGACCTTCTACTCACCCCACATCACTGCTCATGGCATTCCCTATCCTATGACAGCTGGAGTGAAGACCAGAATCCTCAGACAAGTCGAGAGGCCAAATCAGCTCTTTCTCAGGCTCGGGATGGGGCATTTATCGTTTCCAGCAGCAAACCCATTAAAGACGACAAGAATGATCCGCCTTGTTGGGGGGCAAAAAAAGAATACCTGTCAATATTAGAGCCAGTAAATGGTGATTTTTATTGTACCGGAGAACACCCAAATAAAGAAAAGCCAGAACCCCTCACATTTAAGGTCTCAAAAGAAGGCCCCCAGCCACCCTCTAAAAAGAGCATGTCCATAACGGGACCGGCTGTTATTGCAGGGAGCACCAAGGAGCCCAGACATCATGGGTAAAAGGAAAAAAAGGCGTGTCCGGCAACATAAAAAGAACATCATCCCTGCCAGTGAGATAAAGCTCCATCCAGAAATAGGAAGCGCTTTGAAGATAATCCAATCCCATGCCGCGATCAAGGGAAAAGTTGAGCCCCCGACGCCCATAGGCCATGAAGGGTTCGAAATAAAGTTCGACATGAATGTGTCCTTGCCTTCTCGTGCTAGTAAAAGAGGTTCTAGTGAAACAGGGGTGAGATCACGAGAAGCGGTGATTCTTCATTTCCCCCCGACCTATCCTTTTTATGCTCCCATAATCCTACTCAGACCTGATTTCAATAGATCGCTGCCCCACATCAATCCAATTCTCAACCAGGATAAAAGGGATTACGTACTCCCCTGCGTATATGATGGCCCCCTTTCCGACCTTCTGCATCAAGAGGCGGACGGCCTCAGCGAGATTCTAAATCAGCTTTCGGACTGGCTTGGGAAGGCAGCAATAAATGCTCTCATAGATCCCAACCAGGGTTGGGAGCCTATTCGTAGGGATGATACTTATGGTTGGATCGTTTATAACCTGACAGGGATGAGAAACCTCGTTGAAGACAAAGGCCATGCTTTGGCCTTCCGATGCAGATTCTGGAAAAACACATTCCTTGATGAAGACTCATTCTTTGTTTACGGAATAGACTATCAGAATCCTCAACCTATTACCCCCGGGCTTATTAAGAACTCATTTTACATTGATAAAAGGCCTGAAGTGACTGTCTATGGTTCATTGGTCATATTCGTTTGGTCAGACAAGGTCAGAAATGGTGCAGGATATGTGGTGAACCATTATTTGCCGGAAGATATCCAGAACTTTGGACACCTTCTTAAAAGAGCTGAGAGCTACGGATGTTATGATTCGTTACGCAGTGCGCTTATTGATTTCTGCTGGGCATATAAGGAGGCATCTGTAAATAGACCAGACTTTCCCCTTTTTGTAATTTTATGTGTTCGTAGACCGTGCGCTTTAATGGGGGATAACTCAACCTTTGAACTCATACCCTACATGATTAATTGCCATGTCGACGATACGCAATCCGCTATCCCTGAAATAGCTATAAGAATCAGCGATAATTCGCCTATACTTCCGTTAGGCCATCGCCACGTTGTGAGTACCACACTGCTCCGCCGCATGTCAGGAGGTAATGAAAGGACGAATAAAGGTCGAATCGTTCACATCGGTTGTGGCAGCGTAGGATCAAAAATGGCCATGCACCTTGCACGTTCAGGACATGGGCCATTTAGACTTGTAGATAGAGGGACCTTTTCTCCACACAACATAGCTCGGCACGCCCTGACTGGGCTTCCTGACATTCCTGGTCAACCGAAAGCGTTCTTGCTTTCTCAGGAAATCAAATTGCTACGGCAGGAAGCGGAGCCTATAATCGGGGATATTATAGAGATGTGTAGAAATCCCAAAGACAAGATAGATCCTTTTCCAAAAGATACGTGTCTGATCATCGAATCGACCGGATCAGTGGCCGTTAGAGAAATGTTATCCACATTGCCCCATGAAAGCCTGCCTGGGACACTACTGCATACGGCATTATACGAGCATGGCAGGATTGGGGTCATGGCCATTGAGGGTTCCACTAGAAACCCAAATGTAAGCGATCTAATCATCCGTTTTTGGGATGAGCGAATTGATAATCCTGAGCTGGCGTCACGATTTTCGGTTCATATTGATGGAATAACCCGTCAGGAAGTTGGATTGGGATGTGGAAGCCACACAATGGTCATGCCTGATACCCGGGTGTCTATGTTCGCCGCCGGAATGGCCGACAGGGCAAGGCAGATACTTGAAAACGGAGCATCTGAGACAGGGGAGCTTTGGATAGGGCTGCTTGAGGATAATGGAGTAGGGGTTACTTGGAGGCAAATTATAGTAGGGCAAACAGGGGTACTAAAAGTTAGGGCTGAAAACCGTTGGGAGATAAGAATCTTAAGGGGAGCCTTGGATCAAATTGCGCAAGAGGTTACAACATGGGGTAATACGGAGACGGGTGGCGTACTCATAGGCCGAATCTCGCTGTCCAGACGTTGTTTCACCATCTCTAGAGTGCTCGAAGCACCGCCCGATTCAGTGCGATCTCAATCCTCTTTCATTTTGGGCATTCAGGGTTTGAGAAAGAGAGTTGAAGAAATAAGAAAAACGTCGGGAGGCACTCTGAGCTATGTCGGTACCTGGCACAGCCATCCACGGGGAGGAGATGCTTCCTCAATTGACAAAGATTCACTTGAAGGAATCAAAAAGCTTCGCTTTGGTGCCCCTGCAGTCAGCCTGATTTGGGTGCCGTCCGGATTCAATGCGATCATAGATGAAGGGAAATTGGGATAGATATTATTTTTTAAGAGGGTCGGTGCCAAAACGATTTTAAATGGTAGCCGGTAACTGTCTTTTAAAGGTTCTAATTCTGTTGAGGACTTAGATAAAGTAAAGTAATATCTTATACTTAATGACATTCAGATGAAAAGAAATTCAATGCTTAGATCATTTTGAAACCTACGTTTCCCTTTCATATTTTGAGGTAAGGAGGTAAATTATGCCGAGAAAGAAATCTGTGTCCAGCACTCACGACAGGAAAGTTAGGGAATTAGCAAAAAAACATATGAAGGAAAAATGGAAAGTTAAAGCCGATATTGGTGATTTTGAGCAACCCACCCCTGTAGGAAGGAATAAGCGTATTCCTGATCTTGAAGTGTCCAAAGGCGGAAAAACGAAACTAATTGAGGTAGATACTCCTGAAACTATAGACCCTAAACAGCTTGAAGCTTTCCGCAGGAGCGCAGGCCAGAAAGAAAACACCGAATTTGAACACGTAATAACAAAACCCAGGAAGAAAAAGGATTAACCCAGATATGTTTAACTTCTAAATTCTGAAAAAAGCCACTAAGTGAAGGATTGAATATTCAAGAATGAAGTTCCCCGTCGATTCATACGATCTAAAAGCCCGCTATACACCCGCACTAATCGTATCACTGCCAGTTCTCATGATGCTATGGACCTGCTTTTATTCCCAAATTGAAACTCTATCAAAAATCGTCGGAGGAATTTTGTCTGCAGCCATACTCTATTTCATCTCAATGCTGATCCGTGCACTCGGAAAGAAAATCGAGCCAAGCCTCTGGGAATCTTGGGGAGGAGCACCCTTTACACAGATCGTCTCATGGAAAAATGATAAAATCGGGAATGGCTTAAAACAGAAATATCACGAGATGGTAAGCAAAGACCTCGACTTATCGATGCCGACAAAAGAACAAGAGCAAGCCGACCCAAAAAAAGCCGCCAAGCAGATAGAAGACGTATTCAAAAGAGTAAAAGGAGTTATCCGCAAATATGACGAGAAAGGGCTATGGTCAATCGCGAACGCAGAATACGGTTTTGCTCGGAATCTATACGGAAGCAAGCAGCTTTATCTTATCCTCTCAATAGCCTGCCTCATCATCTCAGGGGCATTCCTCTGGAAACAATTCTCCAACCTCGTCCTGGTCGGATTTATCATCCTCTGCCTAAATCTCGCAGGCTGTATCTTTTTCTCATGGTTCTTATTACCTGACTATACAAGACAGGTAGGCTTCAGGTACGCCGAACACTCTTGGGAATCCTATTACAACATAGCAGAAGAAAGGACCAAAAATAAGCCATAAGGGAGATAGGTAATGCCAGATCTTAAAGTAATCGTATTCGATGTTGAGCAAGGATTTTGTGCCTTAATAAAATCCCCAACCGGAAGGACTTTGTTAATAGACTGCGGAAAAGCTTCAAAATTCTCGCCCATCAAATATGTCGTAGAAAATGAACGAGACAACTGTGCAGATGAAGGCAAATATTACTTTAGTAAGTTTATCTTAACTCATCCTCACGGAGATCATCTTGAAGACATAGATAATTTAATCTATTGCCCGCCCCGCGTTATGTTCCGACAGAGTTCCTACGACTGGAATAAAGTTAAGGAATCAAGTACTAAAACAGGGTCTGAAAAGGTCGATACATACGAAGGCTGGCAAAGAACATATAACCAGCCAGCCTCCGAACCTGATTGGGGGTTCCAAGTTTATCACAAAGACTATTTGACGCCATCCCAAGCTGAAGAACTTGAAAAATCAAAAATGGTAAACAACTCAAGTATTCCTGTTATAGTCACCTACCAAGGGACAGAATATTCTGAAAAATTCCTTTTTGGTGGCGACTTGGAACAGAAAGGTTGGCTTGAACTCTTAAAAAGAGAATCCTTTAGAAAAGCAATTAAAAACACGGATTTCTTTATAACGTCTCACCATGGGCACAGTTCTGGATACTGTAGAGAGTTATTTGAAGCTATGGGCAAACCCATTTTGAATATTGTATCAGCGAGAAGCAGGGACGAAAGTGTTGAATCAGCTTATTCTAGTAGCGACAATTCGAAAGGGACAAAGGTTAATGGACAGACCCGCTATATGCTCTCTACACGAAACGATGGAAGTATTTGTATAGAAGTAGATTCAATAGGAAAATATTATTTATGGTGCGATGATTTCGCCGATAATCTGAGATGACATCTACTGATAACCTACTGTCTTCAAGGTAGACAGAAAACTGATGATTACATTCTTAAAGAAGTCCTCGGAGCCGGGCAAGACGGAAAGGTCTGGCCCGAAAAAAAACGTCTATCGATAGAACCTTTGCCATCAAAGCTGTTTATCTTGTGGAGCAAGTGGAGCAAGGGTCGGGTCTTGAATTATCAGGTTTTTGGCCGATCTCACCTCAAAGGAGTGTTGGGATGTCTTGCCTTGAATGCGAACCGTTATGATTGTTTTTTTCACTCTATATTAATATCAATTTCGGTAAAATTTAATAATGCATTCCGAATAAAAAAAGAGTCGTCTTATTTATTAGCCCTATCCAAAAGACAAACCTTTCAACCAAATATTTCCCCCCTCCAAAAGTCCTTCCCTAATTGAAGACCTCCCATGGGTCTTCCCCAGAAACTACCATTTATGACAAAACTTAAAACCATTGTCTCCAATTTCCCTGCCACATGATGCCATATCCTGCCCACCTTCTTTGATTTCCAAGCCATAGCCGCATTATCCTTTCCCTAATTTTTTTAGAGCGCTGGAGCGAAGGCCTTATGGCGAAGAACAAACCCAGAAAAACGAAAAAGAAATCCCCGCCTGCCTCTGCGAGGCCCGCCCTCCTGCCAAGCAGAGCGAGGCGGACAGGGCACAAGCGAGCAGCCAGAATCCCGGGTGTTTCCGAGTGTGGAGAGGGGGACGCCCATGCTTTTATGCTTTTTTTGTGGAAATTGAGGGACGTTCTCGACAAATTGCACAAACTCGGATTACTGCCATTCTGGGATCCGGGTCAAGTCTTCTTTAATCCCCACTCCTTCTCCCACAATTGAACCACCTGCCCATCCAGGGTTACAAGGTATTTCTCCCCATCGACCTCAGTAAGAGGCACAAGGCTAAAGGCGTAAGGCTGAAGGGGGTGTGACTGGTCCCTTCCCTGACGGGTCCAGAAGTCGGAGGTCAGAGATCAGAAAAAGGAGGAGAGAAATGAAAGTAGTCGCGCCAGCCCTGTTGAATTTCCCGAAGGGAACCCTATTCAACCGGGCCAGGGCGGGCCCTTCCCCCGATCATGGAAGATTTTTTGTGTGGTGGCGGGGAGTGAATGGCCTCAGTCCTCAATTGGCTGGATCGAGTACTTAAAAAGCATGGCATGCCCTCCGCGCACGTTTGGGCTGAGGGGTATGGGAGGTCCGGGCGTCCCGCTATCTCCAATATTTCATTGCCAGGCAATCCTATTTCCTATATGCTCCTTATCATTCCCATTCCGTAAAGATGGACCTTTGGGTTTTCCATCATGTGATGCAGTTGATAGCTAATGCAAACTTTGGATTATGATTCAACTAACCAGAGAGGCTCGTTATGGAATATATTCGTTATATCGAAAGGACCCACGAGTATTACCGAAATCTGGGCTACGAGAAGACATATAACTACGCCTACAACGAGGACATTCCATTCACTCCTTTGAAAAAGCCCCTTTCCGAATGCCGGGTGACGCTGGTGACCACCGCCTCCTTCGTGCTGTTAGACGAGGCAGGCAACCCGCTTGAAGAGCCACGAATGCTCGGCACCAATGAACTTGAGGTGTTCAAGGCACCCAGTGACTGGCCCGCCGATCGCATTGTGTCAACCAGCGAGGATCATGACCGCTATCAGACGGACATGATTGACATCAATGCCTTTTTTCCCACCACGCGGATGAAGGAGTTTCTAATGGAAGGGGTGTTTGGCAGCCTTAGCAATGACTATTACCGAACCCTGCCCAACTACAGCCAACGCAAGACCACTGAGGTGGACGGGCCGGAAATCCTTAGGCAATGCCGGAAGGACAATGTAGATGTAGCCTTGCTGACCCCTGTCTGACCCGTCTGTCACCAGACCGTGAGTCTGGTTGCCAGGGTTCTGGAGGCTGGAGGAATCCCAACAGTGACCTTTACCAATGCGCGGGATATAGCCGCCAGCGCCGGCAACCCGCGACAGATCTTCCTTAACTATCCCCTGGGCAATGCTGCCGGAAGGCCCCATGACCCCGATAACCAGCGTGAAGTGTTGCGCGCCGGACTTAAGCTCCTGGAGGAGGCAGACAAACCAGGAATCATCGTCGATCTGCCCTACGTATGGTCCCAGAGCACGGAGTGGATGGAAAAATTCATGACCGATGAGCAGCCCTTTACTTCAGATGAGGCAGAAGCCAAGCGGCAGGAGTTGCTGAAAAAGGCAAGGGAACAAAAGGCCATGCAAAAACAGTAGAAGGTCCTGGCCGCGACCGCATCCTGCAAATCCCCTTTGGCATGCGCCTCATACAGGGGTGTGGCCAATTCGAGCCAAATCTGCGGATAATCAGGTTTCCATAAACATGGAACAAGGGTACCATATGAGCCACCGTCAAATAACGGTCTATTCCCAGCCTTTCTGAGGTCCCTGCTTCGCACTGGCAGAGTATCTGACCGGCAAAGGGGTTGAATTCGTCATAAAGGATCTTATGATCGACGAAGAGGCCCGGGAGGAGTTGTTAAACATGGGCGTTCGTTCCACACCCGCCCTGGTTGTTGATGGTGAGGTGGTGACAGGGTTCAACAGGGAACGTATCGACGCGTTGCTGGACCTTTGATCCATGCATGAAGGAAGTGTGAAGCATTCCGACACCCCTGAAAAAGGGTTGTTTAAGTGGCGCTGGATAATCGAGATTGCAGCCATTACGCTCCTGAAAAAGATTTCAGGAGGTGGAGATGGTCGCCTGGAGGTTATCCATGCGCAAAATCAAAGAAGTCCTCCGACTAAATCATTCACCAATGCTGCGCCTGGCATTGCTTCTCCAGCCCTATTTCCAGTGAATGGGCGGTA
>CAZTAS010000051.1:0-31132 GCA_964611635.1 uncultured Thermodesulfobacteriota bacterium | reverse complement strand
CAAAAAGCTCAATTTATCTCTTCCTAAGGGCGATACTTGCGAAATTTGGGATAATTCTTTCGCCTATGTTGGAGCTATCCATAACGCTGCTAATCAGCCGCGCGGTTTTTACGTCGGCTGAATTAGCCTGGTTGTGTTTTATTTTGAAAAGGGAACTCATGCCGTGATCTCATGTCCATACTTCTGACGATACCATCGTATCCGGGAAATAAGCTTGATGCATCAATCCCCTCTTTGGACAATAACCAAAGTAACTTACCTGCCTCGCTTTTCGGCAATGTAAAATGGAACATTACTGGAGCGATCTCCTTTAATGGACTTTCTGGAACTTCCATTTCAATCAATTTATCCAGAGGGTTTCGTGACATTTTGTCTCCTTTAACGATGCGCTCAATAAATTCAAAAGTGAAAAGTCCTCTCTGTGCATGTAGGTTTGGGTTTGAAGCCCCTGGCGCTCCAGCAATATGAATAGGCAACTTTTTATTTTTTTCCATATGTGAATAATCTGCCGCAATAATTAGGTTAACCCGATGGAGTGCCCAAACAGAGAGACATTTCTCATTTTCAACCTCATTTTTCGAATGTGCGGCATCTTCCGCTGCAAAATAAGCGGCTATATAAGAAGAATAGGACCAATCAAGCAGACGAGTGGGCAAACCATGATGTCTCGCTAGGGCCATAAGCGGAATGATATCATTAATTGGCCAGGTCAAATTCAGCTCCGATAGAAGATCCTGGGCGATTGTTGCTGCACGAACGTTACTGCGATATTGATCTAATCTTTCACGCCATTCAGAGGAATCATTTGGTATCGATAGGCCGTTTCGATCCGCAAGGCGGAGGAAATCCCACAAAAGATCGAGTTCGGCCATGACTTGGCATTCAACAAGATCAATGTTTTGACAAACATGTTGTGATGACCGAGACAGCCTCAACAACTTTTCTTGCTCAGAAATTCTAAGAGCAGATGGAAGAAGCTGATATTCATTGTCATCACCGTGCCCTCGATAAATCCAATCGTAATCAGCAGGTATTCGTTTAAAAAACCGGCCTCTTGGAGAAATAGCATCCATAAACTCGATTGCTGTCGCGCATTGGATATGTCTTATGACATCCTTCTTTTCCACTATATTTTCCGTTTATAACGATCAGTTTTCTAAATGTGCGTGCACAACGGGTCGGTTGAGGGGCGCGGCGAATAGCCGCGTCCCTTCGAACCGTGTGTTAGGCTCTGGATTGATGCCTATGCTGTTCTTCACAAGCAAGTAAGCTGCAATCCGGCGGAATACTAATGGTGGCATACAGTGCCAGCTTTACTATAGTTTCACTTCACTGATCTGAATCGTGGGCTGGATGTCGGTATAGTTAGGGAGATCTCCCATAATCGATTGGGCGTGTGGCCCGAAGGCAGTTTGAAATGCCTCTACCGAATCGAATAATAGATGGCCCATGGCGATATAGGTCGCCGGAGATCCAGGATCTGCGCCGCCCAATCCCTGTTCTACAGCTCCGCCCTTTAACGCATCCCCTAGCTTTTGTTGAACCATGGGTATGTGCTTATTAAGATAGTACTCCATGTCGAATTTTTTGCCCTCTTCATTCGGATAAAACACGCTGACTTTGATCATTTGTTCTACCTCCTTTCTTACTATGGTTACTGGGCCAATCAGCCCAACCTCTCTCGCGATTCATCATACGACAAATCGCGTGAGTGGTTACAGAGCCTAACATTAGATATTGATTCGCCGCGAAATAATTTCAGCTTTTAGAAAAAATGAATGTAAGCAAGATCTGTGCAGCGATTATTCAGACCGCATAATAACCTCACCCTTTCCAATAGCATATCCAATTGAATAATCAACAAAAAAAATTAATTTATCACAATTCAGTCTCTTTGATATAGGTTTTTCCTAAACTGAAAATGCGAAACTTTGTGCACTTTCTGCCTATTGGTTCGCTGCGAAAGAATTGCAACCATAAATTAGGACGACGGGTTGCATGTCACTCTATATAATTCAGATCAGCACAAACGTGTGATATCATCATTCAGTCGAGTGGACCGAGAATTGTGATATGTCATGGGGAAACCTATCAAATGTAAGGGGGATGAAAACCTGATATAACTTGCCAATCTCTCAAGCTTTGGAAGCATTGACATATCTTGCCAATCTCTCAAGCTTCGGAAGCGTTGACATACCTTGCCATATTCCAATGAAACCTCAAGTTGAGCTACATAGCAGATATTACAGGTTCATCAAAATGTCATGTATGTTGGAGATAGTACAGGTTTTTGATATTTCGTTATTTTGCGGATACCCATTACATATCAAAACTTCTACCAACTTTCAGATATCTTTTCATCTCATCAATGCTAATAATCAATGCTTTTGAGGATGTACGTTCGGCGGCATCGGGTTGAACATTATGCACTCCGACCGACTAAGTCTCCGCACCCATATAATGTTGTGTATAGATATTCCTCTCAGAAATCAAATGTTGAAAACTTCCCTATTCACGGAAGCTACTTTACCACCTTGCTGTACTCGTGAACATCGCCGACTAACAAGCGTCTACCTGTCAATGTGATCAGTATCTGTAAGCTGGTGGCACTCTGACATTAGTGCTCCTTCGTCCGCAGGATATCCGGGATAAACTGTGCTACGGTCCGTCCCAAAGAATCCGGCCAAGTCAGGAATAACTTGCGCCAACCTCCCGCTATCAGCGATATAATCAAGAGTGCCTAGACAAACTGGCATGGATAGTTTCAGAGGTACGTCTGTCAATACATCGATTATCCTGAACCAATTGACGGCAGCCACAAGATGCCGAGTGTGGCCGGGGAAAGCAACACTCACATCTTTGTCGATTCCTAGTTTCTTCAGGTATTCCTTGGCTGCTGCGTACATACGTAGCACGATCGGCGGGTGGGTTGCACCAAATAGCTGCACTGTTTTGACGTATCGGTCTTTCCGCACACACATGCAACGAGTGAGAAAGTAGTCCTGCCATGCGTTTTGCTCACAAGTTTTTTCGGCAAAAGGCTGAATTCGACTATGCCACAACATTAATGACAATAGTCCAAAGTGTTGGAGTGTCTGACTGAATATTCGCTGTACGCCGTTTTCCGGAATTCCTTGCTTTCGCAACATCAGGATTAAACGCGCTAATAGGCCCGCAGCGTACTTGTCGGCTTCAAGTTCCTCTTTCCAGATGGAACGCGTTGTTTCGAAATATTTCCGCTCCGTGGGGTCTTTTGTTGTGCCTTCTTCGGATAAGGGGATCAGTGAAAGTGCGATTTCGAACTGTTTACCTCGCCGGGCGAACTCACGATAGTTGCGGCAGACGATGCGGCTCGCCAAATCGCTATCGAGTAACAAAGGTCCAGCGCCGGGGGCATCGTGGAACGAATATGCACTCTGGTTTCTGATGTGCCAAGACTCATGCGCGAGCAAGTAAACAAGGAAGAAGCTCATATGCAGGTTCATGTGATTGTTGTCGACGTCTGGACTGGCTTCTGACATCACATTAGCAGGGTGAGTCTCGATATCTTTCAAAAGTTGCATGAATGCCCAGTCATTCTTCATCCGTGCCTTAATATAACTGCTCGAATGAGCCGCTCTGCAAAGAATATCAAACTTCCTAAGCGTTTCGTGATTGCAGGAAATTATATACTTTGACTTGATGGTCGCCTTTTCTGATACAGGAAGTACTTGACAAAGACTATGATGAGCCCCGTGTCTCATATGCTCGGGATATGCCGCCTCAGATGCGAAGAATACAGACACGGCTACCGGCTTCTCCGTTAAGGTCTGGACGGCAACGCCTTCTGGACTTGCGAAAATCGGATCGCCGAGGCCAGCAAGAATCCTGGCCGCATTAATTGCAGCAGGAACGATAAATTTTATATAGGACTCCTGACTCCGCCATGTCGCATCCTCGTTATAGTCGCGCAAAACCTGACTCTCCTGTGGGCTCTGCGCCCTCGCGGTGCCGGCGGAGATCATTACACCGACCATCGCAAGCCATACAACCATCATCATTGATTTTTGCATGATAAGCTCCATTCTTGGATGTCTATGTTGCTTTCTGGGATCATGGAACGACTTACACAGAGTCCTGGACTGGTATGACTCACCGAGATTCCCTGAGTTGGACCGCACGCGGTGCTCGTAATCTGGAGGATTCGAGGCGGTAAAGCCCAACCCTTAAGCTCTATATAAAAGAATCCGCGGTCGTCTAATGATTGGGGATGCACTGAAACCTTCGATCCAACGCGGCTCAGCACCTCCACCGACCCTGAAGTTATCGGCTCACCAGATCCGGCGTTACATATCAATCCGGATAAGTACTCTTTTCCAACAAGTGCATTCGGTAGAATCTGCCAAACACGGACGAGGAGAACTGCGGTAAGGGCGATTGCACCAATCGTACAGAATAGTCGAAAGGTCCCTTTGTAACGATGCTCTGTTGCCTGGGCTACGCGTTGGCTGGTGAAGATTAAAGCTGATGGACGCGGCGTTTTGGCTGCTATAACGTAGACACAAACTACCATCAGCGCACTTGTGACGATGATAGGTCCCAATATCCCACCCCAAGTTGAGTCGGGTACTAACGCCCTGACGCCTGCCTCTAAGCCCCCGACCGCCGCAATAGCAGCAGTTACAGCCTTAAGGGCTTCGAAGGCAGAATTGTTTTTTGCCGAAGGCAATTTAGTGTTTAAGTTTTCTCCTTGACTCGACACTGATAATCTCTCCCTCAGCAAGCATGAGGTGTACTGAAGCGTTACGCCAGTCGGGTCGGAAAGTGCCGGTGCCGGTTATTTCTATTTGTAACGGTATTTCGATTCGTATTTTTTTCGGATTGTTCTGGTCTTTCTTCTCTAAAGCGAATGAATAGGGCACTGTCAATTTGACGATTGAGGAACCGCATTGGTCACGGAATACAGTTCCGCTTGCGCGAAACCCGATCGACGGCGTAACTTCAGATTCCGGTCGGATTTTGAAGAAAGCCGCCAGTTCCTGTTCCTTACTTTTAGCGTTAGGAGCACCGGCTGTAACAATACGTTCGAAGTGAAAGGCCAGGCGTGGAGCGGACTCAAAACAAGACGTGTTTCTTGGTTCTTGCGCAGTCACAATTACCTGCTGAATTTTAAGAGATCGCGACGTGCGGCTGGTAATCCAAAAATCGATATAAGAAGACTGCCCGTTCGCTAGCTCTAAAGTGGTGATCGGGCCAAGTTCGATGTAACGCTTGAGTTCTACTGTGCCCAGCAGTGCACGCCTCCCTTGAACGATCGCAGATACTTTTGCGGATTCAAATCCTGCCGCCGAGATATAACAGTATATCTGCTGCTGATCGACAGGTTCAATACTGATATGTACTTCACCCCGAGGCTTGAGGTCGATGGTGCGCTCGAGTAATTGTTTGCTGTCCGACTGAACTCTGATGTGGATGACGTCTAATGGTTGGCCCAGATCATCGCGTACACGCCCAAGAAGGAGAACTTCGTCAGCAGAAACTAAGGCGATATCTATCGTGATAATAAGAGTGAAGAGGGTCAAACCTATAACAACTCGCGCAAACGCGATCATCTGACTCCATACCTCTCTGACGCCGTCGGCTCCAAAAAGTGGCTCCAGCTGACGATATAAAAGAGAATTCGCTATATAATTATAAATACACATGTATTTGCTTTTACTGGAAAAACTATAAAAGATATGGGGTGCTGTGTCAAGAGAAAACCGTAAGATCGGCAGACCTCAGAGCGCGGGAATTGCTTTAGTCAACCTTGGAGAGGTTTGATGGCGTCTTGGTCAGTATGACAAAGCGATTGTCCATAATAACCAGGCGTTGGACATTTTCCGTGAGATCCGTTACCGAATTGGTACGCGCATTACTTTAAGCAACCTAGCCTGGATTTTCACGCAGAATAATTTGCTAAGGTTTTTCGTCTCTGGCGGGGGGATTTCCAATCAGGGTATAGCGCAGATAGTGTGAATATTCACGGAGTTAGGCCTGATTCAATTTGTGGCGACAATGGGCCATCGAGAGTGAAGAATTATTTAAAAAGTAATAATAAAACTACATTATGTTGTTGACAATAGCATTCTTTTGTTGTATTATTGGCTTTGAATGCCCACTAAGTAAAGGAGACCGCATTCATGGCCATAAAATTAACAACAACAGGCCCACTAAATAATTATAGTAATTCGCTAAGTGATGAGTCAGCCTTCTTTTTGCAGCCTGAACAACCCAAACAGCGACAATATGAGGCGCTTAGAGCATATTTCGTTGAAAAACTTCCAGCCAAGGATGTGGCTGCTGGGTTTGGCTACACTACTGGCGCTTTTCATGTCCTATGTCATAATTTTAGAAACGATCCTGATCGGAAATTCTTTGTCGAGACCAAACGAGGACCAAAGTATGGCCCAAAGCGAGATCGGGCAAAACAGCGTGTGATCGCACTTCGAAAGAACAATTATTCAGTGCCCGATATTCACTTCGCTTTGGATCAGGAGGGCACCAGTCTAAGCACAGCTTCCATTTGGAAGATTCTAAAAGAGGAAGGATTTTCAAAGTTACCCAGACGCAAAGATGAAGAACGCCCTGAACGGCCAAGGCCAGATAAAGCGCAATATGCTGACATTCGACAACTATCTTTTGAACCACGTGTCATTGAAACCCGATTTGGGGGGGTATTTTTGCTCATGAAGATTTTGGCGGATATGAGTATCCACCAGATTCCGAAGTCACTGAATTGGTACGGTTCAAAAATGATCCCTGTTGAAAATGCATTTCTTTGTTGTCTTATGCCTAAGCTGATCGGAAGAGAAAGAAAGAGCCATGTCATGGATTTGGTTTTCGACCAGGGTGCAGCCTTGGCCATTGGCCTGAACGTTGTGCCGAAGACAGCCTATATATCAGAATATTCAGAAAGAATCACCCACCGAGATAATATGCAGTTCTTGCACAAATGGCTTGATAAATTGACAACGGCCTGTGTCATCAAGGGAGAATCCTTCAATCTTGATTTTCAATCACTGCCCTATTTTGGCGAACAAGACGTGGTGGAAAAACACTATGTCTCTATGCGGTCTCGGCGTCAAAAAGCCATCCTGGTGTTTTTTGCACAGGATGCCAAATCAAAGATTTTCTGTTACAGCAATACGGATCTACGCAAAGGGGAAGAGTCTGATGAAATTTTTCGATTCATAGAATTTTGGAAAAAACAATCCGGAAAGAAACCACCTTATCTGGTTTTTGATTCAAAACTAACGACCTATGAGAATCTTTCGAAACTCAATAAGATGAATATCACATTTCTAACATTGAGACGGAGAACCCCAAATGTTCTAAAAGAACTGGCCAGTGCCTCTCCTTCGGCATGGAGAAAAATCGAACTGAAAAACACTAAAAGGAAATATAGGACACCCAAAGTGATTGATCGAGAGACAGAAATTAGAGGCTACTTTGGCCGTATCAGGCAAATATTCGTAAAGGACTTGGGGCATGAACTTCCAACCATCATCATTACAAACGACAAAAAGAGCTCATGTACCGATCTGATCTCACGTTATGCAGACCGCATGTTGATCGAAAATTCAATCGCCAACGGGGTGGCCTTCTTTCACACAACCGCATTGTCATCTTCTGTAGCCATCCGAATTGACCTTGATGTATTGCTCACGCTTGTAGGACAGGCGACATACCGGGTGTTCGCGCAACATCTCAGGGGATACCAACATGCCAGCGCCGGAGTTATTTTTAGAAAATTTATTGATACCCCTGCCAAAATCCTTGTCAGGCCAGAACAAATCGAGGTGATGCTAAATAAAAGAGCCAACAACCCGATCCTAATCGATTCGGGTTTCATTAATAGCCCCTTCCGGCTTCCATGGCTCCAGAATAAGACCGTCCGCATTACTTTGCGGTAATTCAATCAAATCGAGGGGGTGATCTCCTCTCTCAACTCAAGGCAACAACAATTTTCTTAGTCTAATTACTTACGTGAAAATCCAGGCTAGGGGATAATTACAGAGCTTTAGGTCAGGCTGAACATTTTCACTCCTGAAATCTCAAATCTCTCTAATGCAACTAAACGCAAGTCAGACGCAACTAAATGCAAAGCATCTTGAAAATAAATAAGCTTCTCAATAAGTTAGAAATATAATGTTCATATATTGTATATTTTTTTCAGTTTGTCCAAGGTGAAGGTTTCGTGAATGATTTTTCATGTCATTTGGGCCAATTTATATTTATGTTCACACAGGTGCCAGGCCGAAAATAGAAAGAGTGTTCAATGCAAGAATACATCTTCCAGGCTTCAAATTAAATATCACCCTCATGGCCTAATTTCCCGTAAATCGAGAATTTGTGATATCCTCCGGATGGCCTCCATCAGAGAACGTTGAGATACTGATTCCATATCTCAGGTCTGGCATTGGGTGACATATATTGAGAATACGTCAACAATTACAGGGTTGTCAAAACCTGTGGTTTCTTGCCAATATCTGAATTTATTGGAATCCAATCCGTAGGAATACCTAAACCAGACGTTTACTTGATTAAATCTGGTATTAACCAGTCTGAAACTTGCTGTTGTAAAAGACGGTCTCATCAACCACCGTATCTTTCCAGGCTTTCGGGATGTCCATGGTATCACAAGGACCGTCTTTTTCGTCTGTATACCTGGGGCTTTATATCCACCTATTCTGCCCCATCATCTGTCTCACCTGAGAGACTATCTCGGGGAGGACTTCACCTGCTTTTCCCTGAATCAAGACGTCACTTACTTCATCATAAGGGGTCTCTGACAGGTTCACTATGACCAGAAATGAACCTCTTCCCCGGGCACAGCTAGGCATGGTCGCAGCAGGGTGAACAAGAAGGGTGGATCCCACAACCATGAAAAAATCGGAGGCTCGTGATAACTTTGTTGCCTTTTCCACTTCAGCCACCGGCATGGCCTGCCCGAACGAAATGGTATCCGGTTTGAGATAACCACTACATTCACATTCCGGGGCCAGGTCCCCTGCCTCTATTCTTTTGTGCACCTCGTGTATGGAAATGATTTTTCCACAGCCCATGCAGCGTGCCCTTCGGGTATTACCATGGAGTTCGATTACCTTCTCGCTGGGAATACCTGACTCCTGATGCAGGCCATCAACGTTCTGTGTGATTACGGCTTCCAGTAAACCCATTTCATGGAGTCCGGCAACAGCCATGTGGGCAGGGTTGGGTCTGGCCTTTATAAGGTCAGGGTAAAGCTCTGTTTTCCGCCTCCAGTATTCTATCGGGCCTCTCTTGAAGACATGAATTCCTCAAAATATACCGGCTGGTATTTATCCCATATGCCGCCCTTGCTTCGGAAGTCCGGAATCCCGCTTTCGGTGGATATGCCTGCACCGGTGAATATAACGTTCTTACCGCCTTTCGCAATTTCCCGGGCCACGATGGAAATCCTGTCCTCCATATTGTTTGCCACCTTTCTCCTGAAGCTGTCCGAACTCCCTAAAAGTGATACATTTCTTCACTTTCTGCCATTGATCTTCGCCTTCAGCTTCGGAGAGCACTTAAATACGACAACGCGCCTCTGGGCGAGCATCAGGGGGTCCCCTGTCTGGGGATTTCTACTCAGACGTTCTTTCTTTTCTTTGAGAACAAATTTCCCGAAACCGCTTATCAGGAGATCCTCTCCTGATGAAAGGGTCTGTTTGACTATTTCAATCAGAGAGCGAAATATCTCAGCACAACGGTCCTTTGGAAGATCTGCGAAATGGCAGAAGCTGTCAATTATGCGGGCTTTGGTCAGGGTCATGGCGCGAACCTCCTGTTTTCAGGTGAAAATAGCTTTAGACACCAATTTGAAAAACGGCTTCAATCAGTCCTTACCCAAAAATAGCTTTCAGAATGGCAGATTCTATTTCCGGAGTGGGGGTCCACCGGTATTCACTCTCAAAGCGTTTTTTGGCAAAGCGGTGCCGTGCTTCTATGACGTTCCGGGGTCCTGGATCCGGAAGTATGGGAGGCACCATATCAGATGCAAGCCTCCACTCTTTATCCTGTTCCTTGGCGTCTACCCGGCCTTTAGAGTCAAAAGGCAGAATAAGATACAGTATCCGCAGGATGCCAACCGGCTTTCGCTTTTCGAGTTCCAGTGCCACTTCAACGTATCGAACACGTTTTCCGGCATACTGCGGGAGCCATTCATCTGGATCGCGCTCGATTAACCGCTCGTACCTTGCAAGCGGGTAACGCCGTATCGCGCCATCATCGTCAATAAAAAAGATCCATATCGCCGTTCCCATGTTTCTCCAAATGCTTGATTGTTTGGTTGTGAGTCTTTAATATCCTAATTGATTTTTCGCTTTTATTGAATGTCACTTAAGAGGCTGTATATCCGAATAGATACGACAGTCATCCTAAAAAGGCAGTCCAATCGCATTGCAAAGAAATTTGACAAAAGAGGCTCCCGCCTTGCATATTTCTGCAAAATCCCGAGGAAATTCGGGTTTCCCGATAGCATTCTCATTCAGAGTGGTTGTTCCGATGAAGTCCTTCCTTTTGAGGTCTCCAATTAACGGATGATCAGGATCATAACCTTTTGGGGCACCCTGAAGGGAATTTCCGGATAGGTTAAACCTGCTGCGAAACGTCTTTTCATTCACCGCCCTTTTCCAGCCTGATGGATCTTCAATGATCGCATCGCGGATCTTCCCGAGAGCCGCAGGATCGGGGTGCCAGATGCCAACGGCGGCAAACACATTGCGCGGTTCCAGATGCAGATAAAATCCAGGGGCATGGACATCCTTCCCCTGGTTGTGGCGGAACTGGATGCCCACGTTCGTCTTGTAAGGGCGCTTATCATTAGAGAAACGAACATCCCGGTATATCCTGAACAGGGACCCACCCACAGGGCGGGGGTCCCCGGTAAAATGTCTGCTGATCTCTTTCAGAAGTGGCCCAAAATCAACTATGAACCGCATGGCCGGTTCCTTGGCATGCGCGTCATACCTCTTCTTGTTCTCCTGGAACCATTGCCGGTTATTTTTCTGCGCCAATTCTCTTAAGAACGTAAAGGTTTCAGGACCGAAATAAGCGTTGTTTACCATGGGAAACGCCCTTTCTTGTAAGGTTCCATAATACCGACCGATGAGGGCCCATGATATGAGACCCACCTATCATCATCCTCTCTCTAATGCAGAATTGACAAAATGATCTTGGATGAGGTTGACAAAAAAATTCTTGATCCTGAAATGTTTTAAAGGCTTGCCTATCAGTAACGGTATTTCTATTTCGTGAAATTGTCAAGAATGTATAACAGTTACGGAATCATACGTGCATGGATTCTTATCACAAAAAATTCAAAATTCCTAAAGAAAGTCATCCGGGTTTGACCGTATCTGTCAAACCCATATGCTAAAATAAACCTGAATTTAAAATGGCAGATACCATTGTCCACGGGATTTCTGGCAAACTTGATCGATCCAAACCCCAAAAGAAGAAAGGAGAAAACATGAAGGTTCCCCGGGTATCTAAGGAAAAAATCGCTGAGAAGGCCCTGGCCCTCATTGCCGACTTCCAGGACGTGGTGGGGTATGTGGTCAAGCCTCCCATACCGGTTGAAGACATCATCGAACGATATCTTGGACTGAGTCTTTTCTATGATGATCTTGAAGAAAAACTGGGGCTTAAGGATGTACTTGGCGCGACCTATGTAAAGTCGCGATTGATTTGTATCAACGAGAAGTTATTTGAGCACGGCTCGGAAGGCAGGCTGGTCTTTACCGCAGCTCACGAGGTGGGTCACTGGATATTGCACCGCAGGTATGCTGATGTCCAGGGAAAACTGGGTTCGAGAGGTGAGGCCATAGTATGCAGGCTCAAGGATGCGAAAGAACCTATTGAGTGGCAGACCGACTATTTCGCGGCATGCCTACTCATGCCGGAAGAAGAGATCCGGGAGGCGTTTCAGGAAGTATGTTCCCAGGAACCACTTGTTTTACACAATGTTAGAAGTTCTGTCGGGAGAGGACCCAATGGCGTGGAGCCTTGTGTTGAACACTGGCCTTTTATTGCGGCCGCTATGTGCGAAGCAGGTGGATTTTCCAATGTTTCCAAACAGGCCATGATCATTCGACTGCAGGAACTCGGCTTGTTGATCAATTTGACAACTTCAAGAATGAACTGGCAGGCGCTCTGTTCAAACCTGCAGTAGAGGATGTTCGATAAAATAGCTTGACACGACTTTCCCGGCCATATATTTGATGCCGCCAGGTATGCTTTTGGAAACCTGCGATTTTAGCGTCTTAAGGTAAACGTGTCCACTCGGATAAATCTCAAGCAAAATAGGGAGGTATCTATGGCTGCCAGGAAGACTACCAAAAAAGCGCCGCCAAAAGCGGCAACCCCGACACGGAAAATGACCGTTGTCAAAAAGCCCATGACCAAAACAGAAATTCTGGAGGAAATCGCCCGAAACACAGAGTTGACCAAGAAACAGGTCTCTTCTGTGTTTGGTGAGCTGAGCAATGTTATTGAGCGTCATATCAAGAAACGTGCTCCTGGTCAATTCACCCTGCCAGGGCTTATGAAGATTGAGGTCAAACGCAAACTTGCTACCAAGGCCCGCAAAGGCATCAATCCATTCACCGGCGAAGAGACGCTCTTCAAAGCCAAGCCAGTCCGAAACGTTGTGAAAATTAAGCCGCTAAAGAAAGTGAAAGATATGATTGGGTGATAGAAGGGAAATGTTCTCTTTTGGACATTGAAAAGGCGGGCTTACGCTCGCCTTTCTCTATGGTTTGGGAAACTGGCCACGATCAGCCGCCTGAGTGGGATATCAAGTTGGAACCCCACAGTTTTCCGATGTTGACCCCGTGTCAAGTAATGTCAACTTGTTGAAATTGTGGGATATCATCTGGATCTCTTCTAGTAATGGGTCGCCAAGGTGAAAACCTATAGGCCTCTACCCTGACTTCATAAGTTTAGGCATCCAGGTTTTCGATCCGGCCCATTGACGACCGAGGCCCTGCAGCCCCAGGTGCAACATAAAAAGCCTTTCAAGGTCGGTGACAGGGTGCGGACCAGTCACTGTCCAGGGACCGTCGTCGAGGTCAATGGCGATAAATATCCGGTGGATTTAAATGGGCAAGCAGCGCAGCCATGGGAGAAGGCATGGGGGCTGAAGAAAGACTGAAGCTGATAATCTCCTACAAATCAGGAATTAACACCTGGAGATTTTTTCCGATTTTTCGATGGACACCTCCTATTTCCTTTCTTCGTATTGACGACTAAATTGATAAAGATAACTGCGAAACATAACCTATATCCCCATTGGCTCATCCTTTCAATCACACCTCCGGCACGGGCGGCATTTTAGTGAAAGCGACAAAATTCTTTAAATAGGAAGGTTCCCGTGTTGTGTCTCCGGGTTCCGAGAAATGTACCTTCCTATCAGAGATTTTTTTAACGACTTGCAGTGTCGGAAGGATTTCTTTAATTGGCATGGCGAGATCTCCAATTCTTGGCTCCCGCCCCAAAATAGGCCAACCATGTGAGTTTTTACATAGCTTGCTAAGGGAACGTCCCCAAGCGTCATGGGCATTCAGCCATTTAGCTCCAGAATTTCTCTCGGTATCCCCAAGTGTACGCCATATGCTCCTTTCAGCCTCTTCAATTGCGGAGTTGTATTTCTCTGCCAAAAGGAAAAGCTGGACGAGTCCGGCCAATTCATGGGCGTAATTGTAGAAATCCTCTCTGTTCGTTTTGTCCTGCAAGGATGTCCGAGCGTCTAAAGAACTATCCCAAGCCAGCCATAAGAGAAGGCCTATGAACCGAGGGAAGTCCTCTTCTGGATCCTCCTCAAATGCACTGATCACAATCCGACACAGTTCCTGTTTGTTTCCAAAAATAGCCGAAAGGGAACCGTACAACAACCGTTTTCGTTCCTCTAATGGTACAAGGCTCTGCCCATCCGTGAGGTGCTTCATTCTGCGATCTTGAGCTCTAACCTCACGAAGAACTGCAAGAACAGCGAGCAATTGCTCCACAGGTCTGTGCGCAGGAACCTCCTGAACCTTTTTCCTCCCAAGCTGCTTGAGCATTCGGCTTACTAAAGTCCGGATCTTTTTTTGGCATGTCTTAGTGATATCCACCTTTGGCTGGTCTTTCACTACCGTATTAAAGCCATCTTCTTCCGTCCCGATTTTCTCCTCTTCTGTGGGGCCTGTCTCTTCCAGGATCTCAACCGCTGATCTCAAACTGATACCCAACCGGTAGATTAATGTGTCAATGATGTAGCCGAGGTCGTCGCCCCGTAGCTGTCGAGCACGACGTGAGTGCTGTTTTGTCTCCTCAATGGAGACCGAAAGAGTGTCCAGAGGTTTGTCGTCTTCTGAACTAGGCTTTTTTTTACGTTTGCGATGGATCAATTTGGTTTTGATTTCTGATGTATCCTCATCAAAAATCAGGTTACTCGCAAGTCGAATAACTGTAGGTAGATCTGGGCTTTCGCTATCAAGGCTATCAAGAGCCTCCCGAAAACGCTGTTGCTTGGATGTGCGGCTGAGTTTTGCGATTGAGGCCGGGTGGTGAACAAAAGCCCGGAGGACCTGACCATTTCTAAGGTTGATTCGCAGAAACTGTGCTGCGGTCAGTTCGCTTGGGGCCATCTCAACAAAAAAACCATGAGATTCCTGCGTTATTGTCTTTAATTCACCCCAGGTGTCCTTTATCTGATCCCAAAAGAGAATCTCCTTTACCTCTTCCATCGCAATGCCTGGACAGTAAAAAAAGATTCCCCCCTCCTTGGACTCTGCGGTAATGAGATTTTCGGACTTGGCTTTCTCATAATTCTGATGCGACCGACCAACACGATCAACAATGGCCTGTATCACTTCGTTTCCTATCTCACGTAGCAAAGGGATGGATGCGATGCCAAGAATGTTGGCAATGGCGTGTGCCGATTCTCCCAGATGCACTAGAACGGCTTCAGCGTTGCGCTTTGAGCTATCCTCCGTCCATGCCGGGCTGCTCGGGTTTGCACTCCCCGTGATCAGTGCTGCGTCACCTTTTTCTCCCTCTACCCACAGCACTTTAGCATGGAGAAAACCCGTACCTCTGCCTATCTGGCTCACGTCCACGACACACATGCCCTGAGGAAAACTCTCCCGGCGGCAAAGCTCAACGGTCGCAGGCTCAACGCCAACCACGATAGAAGCTGGCTGAAGATCTTGAGCCATGGTCCCAAGAAATCCTGCGGCACGATCAAAGAATGGCCCAATTACGACAACTTGTTTGGCCTTTTTCGGTAACAATGGTCGGACGATATCCCAAAGGCTTTCCCCATCCGGTGCACTTCCTACGAACCGAATATCTCCGGACTGAAGCTCTTCCTCTTTGAGCCATGGTGCAAAAGTTGTCGACACTCGAAAAGCAGCCTGTAGGATTGATTGTGGAACATAATTGAACTGATGGTCCAGCCAAGCCTCAAAATAGGCCCAGACAGCCTGCGCCAAAGGTGCATGAGGATCTTCGCTCCCTTTCGGCAGATCAAGTTGAGTAGACAGTTCGCGATTGTTTCCAAACCCAGACAGGGTGACATTGTGACTGCCGACAAAGATGCGAGCGCTCTTCTTTCCGACTAGTAGAGCCACTTTTGGATGAAATGCGCCTGAAGCTTTCATGGGAACCAACGTGTAAGCTCTTCCAGCAAGCCGTGGCCAGCTCGTGGGAGCTGAGAAACTTTGAAGAAGATCTCCTCTGTCCATGAGGAGGACATTGTGATGGCATCCAGAAGCAACAAGGCGCCGCAGGACCACATCCTCGTAAAATGGCAAATAGGCGTTGAAGGTCGCAATGATCGAGGCCTCAAATTTGCCCCGCTTTTGAGAGCCAGATTTACTCTCGCCCCCTTTGCCGGCGACGGCGCTTAGAAGGTCTATTTCTTCAATCACGCGAAAAACTCCATAACTCCTCCCCGAGTGAAGTGATCTTGACCCACTCGCCGTTAGGAGGTCGTTCGATTGCACCGATGTCTTGGAGAATCTGGATGGCCTGAGTGAATCGCGGAGTGGTATAAGTGGGATCCGGCATGGCAGCGACAGTGAGGCCACGATCGGTAGGCAAAATATGAAATGTATCTTGACTCTGGTATCTCAGTTTGCGGAGGGCCACACGCAGGTGGGCCTCGATTCCCCAATGCCCAGCTAGCCAAGCCAGCCAGTTCGCCGCGGCCATTCCAGGCCATGAGGTTTGGGACAGTCTTCTCAGGGATTCGAGATTGATTGGGTAAAGCGAGAAATATTCCGTTGGAAATGCCATTCCGTCATAGGCAGCCTTTGTATCATCATCTCTTGCAACCAAGCTGAGAACGATGCGGGCGGCGTGAACGAGGAGTTCAATTTTCACCTCTCGTTTCTTGTTTTCTGAATAAGCCTCCAAGGCCTGATTTGCCAAGCTGACTTCATGTCCATCCCCCTTCCAGTCCCCCATTGGGGGCAGCGCCGATTTGGTTTGTTTGAGAAGCCCGTCGAAATCCTGGTTCCCAAGATCCATTGCAGCTCCTGTTACCCAGGGTGTGTTTCGGAACCACTGGATGAAATCGTCGGTAGTATCCAGTCTATTGGGGTCCGCTTCCAGGCATTGCAGGGCAACCCAAAATATGCATTGCACCGCTACTGACAGAAGTTCGTTTCTCTGGTACACTGCCCACCCCAAGCGGAGTCTTTCCAAGGGGGGCGCGAGATCCCACATTTCGCCATTAGGCAGAAATCCTGTGTATGTGCACCCTCGAAATACGTGCTGATCCAAAACGGCCCCAATGCGCTCCTCCGACCGTGGCAGTGTTCGGGCCAGGTCGAGAAACAATCCTAACGTACGGCGGCGTTGTTTGCCCTCGTCACCGTGTTCAGATGGCTTGTCAAAGAACAGGTCAAGCAAAGAATTATGTTCATCTGAGGAGTGTAACAGCTGACATGGGCAGAACCCTGACAAATCGTCGAGGCGCTCGGCCGTCACATCATTCCCGTGAACTGTATCAGTGAAAAGTTTCCTGTCCACGGCCTTATCCATTGCCAGGGACATAGGCTTTCCTCTTTCATCGGTGTACGCTACCATTCGTCCCAACGACTTCATAAGACCCATACCGTCAAATGTACCAATATAATACTGCTTGAGGCCTCCGAGTGGGTTTTTGAAGTATCGAAAAGGGTTCCCATCTTCATGTACTGTGAATTTGGAAAGGGTTACACTGCCGCCGTTGCTGAGTTCTGAGACCGCCGGTCCTAAAGCTTGACTCCCTACAAGGGCTCTATCGTGCTTCAGTGGATTGTTGTCTCCAGATTCAATGCGATGGCGATTTCCGATCATAGTAAACAAGCAATCGGCTCTACGGACCCATTCGATAAGAGCTTCAAGGGTCCTGGATCCAGGGATCTGCTCAAAGGCCCAGACCACCCACGGGTAAAAGGAGTAGTATCGTGCTCTGTCAGTGACATTGGTAATGCCGGGCAGGAGTCGCCCGTATAAGTTAATACAAGGGGCCTGGGCTCCGAGGGGGTCTAACCCTTTTGTGTGATAGGTTTTCTTGACCCAAGCGGTTCTGTATGGCAACGCAACCCTCCTGAGAAGGGACAAAAAGGAAATCCTCTTTTATCGGTACTTTTAGCGAATATTTGGGAGGCGTCGAATTGTCCTTTGCATGATAGCTTAAAAAAATTGCATTTCTTCGCCTTCATGGAGCTGGACGGGCTTTCATTGCCATCACGTTATAAATGGCAGGCAATGTGAAACTTTCATATGGACTGCAATCATCAAGCAGCTGTCCGGACTGCTCTTCCCATTTGGTTATTTCTATAGCCATGGATCTAATAATATCCCCATAATCGATTGTTCTGAAAACACTCACCCACTGGCTGTTGTCGATCGGCAGGGCCACCTCGGGAAGAATTGCAAATAAAATCTTGCTAGCACCGACTAGTCCATATGTGTTTTTTCCCATACATAAAGGCACAAGCTTCTTGAACAACACCCACAGTCTTCCAGCCACCTCCTCCTGTAACGGGAGGTTCATATCGATAAGGACTCGAACACGGTTTTTTTTCTGTTGGACTAGAATCTCCTTAAGATTCATTGCATTTCTGCCCACTTCTTTCCAGCAACGAGCAATAATGCCATTTGGATCCTGCAAAATCCCTCTAATGATCCTAACACCTTTAAAGGGTCCATTACGTGTCATCATAAAACTGGGGAGCAGTGTAGATATATTCTCACAGAAGGCTCTCTTGTCTAACCGCCTTTCAGAGTTCTCAATTACCTGTTTGACCACCCGGTTGTATTTGAAGCCGAAATCTTCAATGCTTTGTCTTATATCATCCGGTGTAATGGGATTGTCGTTATTGTCAAAAAGCACTTTCACATTCATTTTTTTTGCATATAGGATGAAAAGTGATTTCCATTAATGGCCAATTTAATCGATAAAGATGAACATTCTTTTTTTAAATCTTGATATCTTTCCTTCCTGTTGAACCTGCTATCAGCCCACTTTTCAACAAGCCGACTCAGAACTTCGAGAAAAGCAGTGTCATACCCCTCGTCAACATGATCCACATTCCACAGCCCTGATTTTCTTACCTTCTCATTGCTACAATATTGCCCAAGCCAACCTGGGGATGGGGGATCGATTGATTCTCTATTGAAATTAGAAAGGAGAGCTATAGAATTCCTTTCAATGTATTTCCTTATGCTATTTGGACCTAGGTCATCGTCTGCCTCCAGCCAAAGAAAAGGCATTGATCTGATTGTCTCACTCACTCTGATTTCTAAAGGATGCTCTTTGTCCCTAAGATCGGCTCCACCAGATGATCCTATTCCCCAGCTATCGAAGGATAATCCCTCCCTGTTGATTATTGCAGTCCCTACATGGAGTCGGAAAATGGACCCACGATGGTTTCCTCCTCCTTCATGTTTTCCACCATCCCTACCCTTGTGCGCCTTCAGTCGACGCCATAAAGTACTTTTGGCATTTGCTGACACGGCATGGGTCCCAATCCTTGCAACTCGGGGTTCGCGTTCATTTTGCCTGCTCTCGCCCTTTTCAAAGAAAAAATATATTCCTCGGCGAGGGCAATTCATTCTTGCATTGCAGTCATTCAAGATCCTTTTTCCACCAGTTTTCTGCTCTATCTTTTTCAAGATTTCATAGAATCTATTCAAATCCGTCAACCTGCTCCCATTACTGGCCATACCTCGCCGTTCGTTCCTTGCTCTGCAATTCTCATTTCCTCTTCTTTCAATCCTGTTTTTTAAATACTGGAGCTGCTCGCCTATACGAAGGTTCTGGAGTGGTACATCATGTTTTGCAATTTCCGATAAGAGGTACTCCCTGTATTTTTTACCTGCGAGGAAGATAAATTTATCCTTCTTCAGATCTGCCAGATCTTTGAGCTGAGCCAAAACTTTCCCCGCCCATTGTTTCCTTTCTCTTTCTAACATCCTATTGAGGGTCTTTTCATAGGGTTCAATTTCTAAATCAAGAGGCGTGAGACCATATTTTGAGGAAAGTACATAGATGGCATCAGGGTCAAGGGATTTAGCGTATTGGAGGCTGAGCTTAAAAAGGTTGCTAATGTAAAGGTCTTTTGCCTTTGCCGGGTAAGGGAGTTTCTTACTAACACATGAAATAAGGACTATCGTTTTCATAACAATATTATGACAATGGGCTTAGACCAATCTCCTAAAGTCGCCTTGTGCAGGTATTAGACGTAATTATATCCCCGATCTTCCAATAATCTTGTATCATCAGGAATTAAGGGATCTTTATTTTGGATGGCGTTAAACGTGGCCATGACAGCGATTATGCTGTCCAAGGTGTTTCCGGCATTGTCATCTATGATCGTTTCCTTAGTCTCAGCTTGTTCAATCTAGCTTAGACCTATACATTCTATCGCATTCAAGATACTTCGCCGGTTTTCTCCGTATGAGTTCATGGCCTCCTTCTGCTTGGCGACAAGAAAATCTGTCAGTTGTTGGCGTTTTTCAAATACAAAACCCCGCTCTCCGGTTGTCTGGAGTAACGGGGCCTTTTTGATAACCATTTACCATTTCAAACCCTCATTCTGTAACGGGTTGAAAGAAGGAGCTTGGTTCGACAATATTGCTGAATGTCGTTTATACCTAACCTATCTAAAAGTCAAGGCAAACCGGTCACTCTAGCTATTAACGACTCACCAAATAGGCCCCTATACGCAAATATTATATCAGACGAGTTTGTCAAATCCGGTCACAACCCAAGAATTTCTTTTGAAAAATGTCCTTTTTGAGTGCAGCCAGATTGATCGTGAATTTTTGCCTGTGATGAGCAATAGCGTGTTCGTCGTAAGGAGGGTTAAGGTTTGTGTTCAACAGGAACTACCATCTGGATATCTCACACATTCAGCACCACCGAGAATTACAGATATCTGCCATGTCCGTCAGCGTCTGTGCGATAAAATCTCGTGGAATATCAGTTAGATACATAGATATGTGACAATCGAAGATACTAGCGACGTTCAGGAAGGTTGCTCTTTCAACTCAAACAAAAGGGTTGGTGTTCCGGGCACCGAAAAAGGCAACACTGTCGGACCAATGGTTCACTTCTCGGGGTTTCAATACAGCAAAGGGAGGCTGACATGATAATATCGGAAGTTGCGCCGAGTGAAGGAGAAGGATTCATGTCAGAGCCTCTAGCTGGCGAGAGATAGAAGGGCTTCTTTTGCGTGGCGCAAGGGCATTTCTGCACCAATGCCTTCGTAGATCTGGACAGCCTCAGAGAGGTATCTCCTTGCCTCTTCTTTTCTGCCTTTGGCCTTGTTTAAAAGACCTAGCGCATAGCTACCTTGCGCGCTGAGTCCTTTAGCACCCATCTCATGGGCTAGCGCAACGGCTTTCATCAAAAGATCCTGCGCTTTTCTGCTCGCAAAAGGCGCTCTCATAACCACAAAGGCTATGTTCTTGATGAAAAATGACGGTGTGATTTCCCCTCCTCCTATTGCTGCCCGCGTATAGAATTCCCCAAGGCTTAGATCTGCCATTATACCGAGAATCTTTCTTTCTTTTTCCTGAAATCTCAGCTTTGCATTCTTCACCAAACTCAGTCCCTTCTTTAACTCCCCCCTAGAGAGGTAAACACCTCCCAGAACCAACATAGCTGGAGTTCCAAGGCCTTCTGTTCCAAATTGCCTGCTAAACGCCGCCACCTCCTCAACGGCCTGTTGGGCCAACTCTAACTGGCCGTTTAAGAGAAAACCCAACCCCATGAGCAGCACAGGGAACTCTCGATAGTAAGGGTCAGCGGAGATTTGGGAAGCCCGTTGCTGGCATTCAATGCCCGAGTCCAACTCGCCCAGGGCATAATGACCAAGGCCCTCAACATAATAGCCCATAACCAAACTCCGAATATCGGAGCGCTTCTCACCAAATTCCACCATTGCCTTACCGGCATTGATGGCCTGCCGACCCTCTCCCCGATACCAATGGGTAAACCCGATTCCTCCAAGGGACTTGAAATATATATAGTGATCCGACGGATTCTCTTTAGCAATCTTTTGGGCCCTTTCACCGAACTGTAGGGCCATGTCCAACTGTCCCAACTCGGCACACGTCCACGTTAACCAAGTGCACGCATATCCGATCACGAGTTGTTCTCCGGTCTCCTCTCCGATATGCAAAGCTTTTTGCAGGTGGTCATAGGATTTTCTGTACTCCTCAGCCGCCCATAGGGCCATCCCATACCATCCGTGGAACATTCCCGTGGATAACCTGTTTGTGAGAGAATCTGCAAGTCGTTCATGTTCACTGAGCAACCTGGCGAGTCCTTTGAAGTCACCTCTATAGTAGAAGACATAGGCCCACTTTATGATGAGGTTGATGAGAAGAGTATCCTCATCTTCAGATCTACCCTTTTTTGCCTCTAAAATGTCGAATGCTTCCTGAAAGTATTGGTGCGATTCTTCTACTGCATACCTAGCAAGGCTTTTCTCTCCGGACTTAATGAGATAATCTACCGCCTTGTGATGAGATTTTCCCCTCCTGAAGTGAAAGGCCAGGGTTTCGCAAAACTCGGAAAGCCTATCCTGGAAAAGACTCTCAATCACATTTCCGATACGATCATGAATTTCCTGTCGCTCCTTCTTGAGTACGCCGCTATATACCACCTCCTGAGTCAAAGCGTGTTTGAACATATATTCCAGGTCTGGGCGCAGGGATCTGATTCGGATGAAATCAAGTCGCTCAAGACTCATAAGTCTCTTATCGATGTCTTGTTTAAGCTGCGTAACCCTGGTCAATATCTCATACAGGAATGCCTTACCAATGACGGAAGCCTCCTGCAAAATCCGCTTCATCTCCTTTTCAAGTCTATCTAGTCGATCAGCTATCATGCCGTGGATTGTGAAAGAGACCTCCGATTCGGTAATGGGGCGTGTGAGGTGCCAGTTCTCATCCCCCCCTTGTAAAGTCCCGGACTCGAGAAGAGAATTCACCATCTCCTCCAGATAAAAGGGATTTCCCTCCGCCCGATCCTGAACAAATCGTCTCAATTCGGGTGGAACAGCCTCGGTCTTGAGCAAGGCTTCGAGCATATTTTGGGCCTCAGAGCTTGAAAGCCCTTCAAGGTGAATTTCCGCGTATAGCTCTCCCAAGCTGCTCACCTCCTGGCTTGTAAAGAGTGCAAACGACGGACGGTAGAGGCAAAGAACAACGGCCGGGTATCTGAACGTCAACATGATAGAACGAAACAACTCTATGGAGGATGGATCCGCATGATGGAGGTCTTCTACACAGAAAACCTTCGGGCCCTCGCGCGCAAGGGCTGAAAGGATGGTGACAATTCCCCCTCTTAGGCGAGATTTGAAAAATTGGGGGCTCATATCAGCCAGTTCCGGATAGTCCAAGGCATAAAGATGACCCACATAGGGGATAATATCCGTGTCCCTGCCAATCAGTTCCTGAATCCCTGAATGGAGTTTTTCACGAATACGGGCTGGACGATCTCCTTCTTCAATTCCAAAGATATCATTTAGCAGATCCACCAAAGGAAAATAGGAAATGTTCTGTGCATAGGCATATGCCCGTCCTTCAAACCACCCGATCTCATCGCGGTTTAAATTGACCTTAAATTCCTCAACCAGACGGCTTTTACCGGTACCGGCCTCACCACAGATGGAAAAGATCTTTCCCTTGCCCATCCGCAATTTCGCTATAGCCTCTGAAAGTTCCGCCATCTGAGCGTTTCTGCCGATGAGCGGAGCTCGGAGTCCCGAGATCCTATGGACAGTCATGGGGCCTTCTCTCGGCGAAAGAAATCTATACAGGTGAATTGGTTCGGCCTTGCCCTTGACCTTGGTGGGCTGTATTTCTTGGAAATTGAAATATCTCTCAGTCTGACGGTAGCTCTCCTGACCCACAAGGATTTCATCAGAGCGGGCGAGGCTACTCAATCGAGCCGCTAGATTGATGGTGTCTCCAGCTACACCGTGCGTCCCCTTTTCGAGGTTCACTTCGCCTGTGATCACCAACCCAGTGTTAATGCCAGTATGCATGGAGAGCGGACGTCCAATTTTTTCCTGTAACTCAGGGCTGAGGCCGTTTACCAGCTCATGGATCTCCCGGGCTGCCCGTATAGCTCTTACCGGGTCATCTTCGTGGGCCTTTGGTACACCAAAAATGGCCATGACCGCATCACCAGCAAACTTCTCAATGAACCCGCCATACTTAGCGATGATAGCCGAAACTTCACCAAATATCTTAGCGCTGATCTCTCTTACTTCCTCCGGATCAAGTCTTTCAGACATTGATGTATAGCCGGAGATGTCTGAAAATAGTGCCGTGACATGTTTTCGCTCTCCCTGTCCATCCGCTACCGATTCCTCTTGAGTCATCTTTTCAATCAGTTGGAAGCCACATTCGTCGCAAAACCTACTATCCTGATCATATGGATGAGCGCAAGATGGGCAGACAAGTTCGAGTCTGGCCCCACATTGCTTGCAAAACTTGGCGCCCTCTCTATTTTCATGCTGGCATTTGGGGCACTTCACTGCTGATTCTCTCCAGATCTAAAGAAAGGTAAATTTGAAAGTTAAAAGGGTGAGTAATTCTATTTTGACAGGGCTAAATATAAGGGAAAGACGGCGCGGTGTCAATTTAGGTGTCATGCACACATACTGTATCACTTTTGACCCTGTCCAAAGTGATGCTTATGTGCATATTGTGGAGCCGGAACGGTCCTGTCCCATTTTCCCAAACATACCATCAGAAACCTTGAAAGTTGATAAAGTGAAGATTATCCAAATTTCTTTTCTTTTCATCAGTCCTTACTTCTCTAGGATACTTGCATAAGCCCTTCATAGCAGATCAGCCGAAATTTGGGCCAGATCGAAGAACACTCAGAAATCTGTCCTTGAAAAATATGCAGCTTCAGACAAAGGCCGGACGTGTGTCGTAATTTACCACAGATTTGATCTGACTGAAAACCAGTAGATTAGAACTGTGTCGATGGCCGTTTCTGAGCAATATAAACGCTTGGCCGGAGTCATGATAAGGTGGGGCAAACATCGTAGACCACAGGAGCTACCATCTGGATATGTCACGGATTCAGCTCCACCAAGAATGACAGATATCTGCCATGATCACGGTCTTCGGCATAAAATACTATGAAAGATCACATAGATACGTAGTCATCTGACAATAGAAGATACTAGTGCCGCCGGAGGACATCGCTCTTCCAACTCTAACAGAGGCGTTGATTCTGAAGGTGGCGAAAAAGCCAACAGTGCCAGAAGAATGGTTCACTTCTCGATGTTTCGGTACGATACAAAAGATCTGACAATACAACTATCGGACATCCTTCAATCTTTTTCTAACCTTCAAGTATTCTTTTCACATAAATACCACAACTATACGCGGCAAACCTTTTTTGGAGCAAGGATGCGGTTTGATAGGAAACGACTGGATAGGTCCACTCGAGGAGGGCGAGAATATAGGGGACCAGATCTGTCTCAAAAATAGTTACGAGGTTGGCAAATTTCCTCAAAAGTGAGATGATTTTGTAGGCCTTTTCCACCCTGCCATCAGATCCGCTGTAAGTGAATTTGGGGAGGGATTCAAGTGATGGAGTCTCTGCCAAACCCAGCTCAAACTTAAGGATCGCCTCAAGATCTTGCTCGCTTTCCAGACGCGTCATTTCGATCTTAAGAATCGCTTCCAGGCGTGCAAAATCAGAGACTACATTTCTCGGCCTGGTTTCAGAGAAATCAATTATGTAAATGTTTTCCCGTTCATCAAGCAGGATATTTCGCATATTCAGGTCACCGTGGGTAATGGACTTGTACCACAGCTTGGAAGATTTACCCCGTAGCGGGTATTGATGTTTCAAAAAATGGAAAGGGTTCGGAAGATCCGTATTTAATGCGGGACAAGGGAGTACCACCTCGTCAGCGGAAATGCCCAAGATCTTCTCTGCATCCTCTAATATCCCTGGAAAGAGATTCATCGGGTTGTGTTCGGCAAATGGATATATTTCCTCCCACTTCGGCTGCCCGTACCAAGGTCTGAGGATATTGGTGAAAATGGTCTCAAAAACAGGAATAAGTTCATCTGCAGGGCGTTCAACATAGTGATCAGAGAGCCAGGACAATCTGCTATCCGGACCGCTGATACCCACAAAATTATAACGTAGAGCTGCCCAGTTTCCATATGCTGCTGTTCCCATAATGGTTGTGCTGTTATTCAAGATGAATTTCTCTACATATTTGTGATAGGCCTTCTCTTCCCGACGGATTGTATCCAAAGATCCGATTTTGAGTACCGTTGGGAGCAATCGCCTGCCATCCCGGCCGTAGCTTGCAACGTGAAATGTCTTGGACATAAAACCCCCATGGATAGGGGTAAGAACGGCTTTGGCTGCCTCTGATAAGATTCGCCTGGCAATGATTTCCCATTCATCTTGGAATTTTACACCATCTTCAATTTCAATTCTCAAAAGTTTCTCAATACCTGGTCGTATGGTCGATGGCAAATAGACCCAAACACTTGGGTGCTTTATCTCTGTTTCGGGCTCAATATGGATTACCCACCTGAGGCGGTTAAGGTCTGCTATTTGCTTCATGCTCTCATTCAGATCCCGCGAGATATCGCCGAGCTGCGACCCGGTTAGTGTAAAAGCGTGGCCATGAAAGAACCGGCCATTACTTAGGCCATACCTTTTCATCTCTTTCAAAAACATAGAAAGCATCTCATCGTCGCGAGACTGCAGCGCAGTTTCGTCAGCTGCGATACCCACCATCACCAAGACTCCTTCATCTGAAAAATGCTCGGTTTGGTAGTCATAAACCGGAATGTTCCGGAGCTCTCTGAAATGGGATCCAACGATCTCGATAGTCTCTGCTAACATGATGATACCCATCACAGGACTGATATTTCCTTTAAGCTCGTCAACCACACCAAATATATCAGCTATAAGCTCTTCAATTGTGAGAGGAGCATCATTTGTATGCTTTAGAAAAAGGCTGGCCACCCCTGAAATCCCCACCGCGGAGGCAATATAAACTGTTGACTCTGCAGGCCTGTCAGTCAGCATGAAATCGGGTATGCAATGCCCGTCTGCAGGAACCGCCCCTGCAAGAGGTCCCGCAGCCACAAATTCGCCGAGCACTCCTTTAGCCTGAAAACTGTCCTGTCCTAAACCTCCAATGCCAAGACAGGGACCGAGATCCTGAAGACTAACAGACGTTAGGTCTTTCGCTGATAACACCTCGTACCATCTGGCAGGAAAAGCGCCCCAGAGATCAAGGCCTGCTCCTCCATCCGACAGAAGCCTTACCGTGTATTCCCTGCCACCAATAGTCACTTCCTTTATGGCATCCTCCGAGACCCTTTTACTTTTCAGTATGCACAGTGCCTGATCCAGGGAATCTGAAGAACGGAAGTGGGTTAACAGTCCGGCGAGATCCAATACCTGAGAAATGAAAGGGGCCAACCCAACAAGTATCACTCCCCCTGACCTTGCAATCAGAGATTTCTCCAACTTCAAAAGGGATCTGATCCCTAGGCTCGATAGATAATCTACCTTAGAGAAGTCAACTATTACGTCAGTGACATCTCTGCCAAGCAATGATATCTCACTTTCAAACACGGATGCCCCATAACTATCCAGGCTTCCCTCGAGACAAAAAACAGGAATAGAATCCATGACGTCTAATGTGGCATGAAACATGAGACCTCTTACCAAAGGCTTAATGCGATAAGATCTACTTCTGAAAATCACCTCGCACGAGCAATAGATGGGCGATTGCCTCGCCCCGATCGGATGCATTGTCCCGCGACTGCAACCGCCAAGATCTCGAGTATTGAAGCAAGGGTTCCGGGAATAGGAATGGGCTTGTCAGATGCAAAACAGCCTGTGTCCGTATTAAGCGTTTCCTGTGCAAGGGCTCGAATCGTTGTCAACAACTTCCAACATCATGAATATTACCCACAGGTTTTATCCCGAAAAACTCCGTGTGGATGTGGATTTATATCTGGCATATGTCTCATAGTTCAGTAAAGCAGCACACACACAGGAGAAGATTTTGAGCACAGTCTGTTTTCGGCTCACACCTATCTGGTGTATGTTTGGGCGCATTTGTGTTGCATAGCAGATCGGCCGAAATTAGGGGCCGACCCGAAAACACTAGAAAGCCTCCACTTGAAAAGATCTGACTCAATTATGTGGCGATTTTGACATCAGTTTACCACAGGGAGGAGGCAACTGCAAACCGTTTGATTGGAAGTATATCGGTGGCTGTTTGTGATTGATGTCAGCGATTGGAAGGAGCTGTTATTAAGGTGTGTCAAGCTCCGTGCGCCACGGAAGTAACATCTGGATATCTCAAGGATTCAGCACCACCTAGAACCTGTGATATCTGCCATATGTTGTGAGTTGACTTAACTCTACGAAATTAAAGGCTAAATACAGTCTTATCCGAGGTTTACAAGTGGTTGAAATGATAGCAGAATTAGATCGAAGTAAATCCAGTTTTCTACAACATATTGTTTTAATTAAATGAATTAGACTGACAACATAACTGCCATCAATAGACTTTTACTATTTGAACGTCGTTTCAATGTCGGAACAACATCTCTCTATTCCTCAGACTACGGCTGGGACTTGAGATATGGGGCCAAAAGGTCGAGCAGAATGAAAAGATCGATCAAATAGACCATCCAGTGGACTTGACCCCTCTTTCCCTGGCAGAGCTTAAGGACCGTATAGCTCAGGAATCCCCACTCCACCCCCTGGGTGATGCTGAAAGTCAGCGGGATGAGTATGAAGCAGATGAAGGCGGGCAGAGCCTCTTCAAAGTCCAGCCAGTCGATCTCCGCAAGTGGTCGCATCATGGACAGACCCACAACGACCAAAACAGGGGCCGTGGCCACGGCCGGCACAAAGGATAGAAGAGGGGAGAGAAACATGAAGGGGAGAAAGAGAAGCCCCGTCACCACTGCAGCAAGCCCTGTTCTTCCCCCTTCCTTGATGCCGGCCGCCGATTCCACGTAGGCGGTGCCTGGGGAAGTACCCAATAGTCCCGAGATGGTGGTGGAAAAGGCATCCACCAGAAGGGCCCTGCCTACATGTGTGGGCGTTCCGTCCTTTTCCACAAGGCCTGCCACCTGCGCTAGGCCGACAAAGGTGCCGATCGAGTTGAAGAGATCCACAAAAAGAAGGGTAAAGACAGGGAGCGCCATCCCGAATCTGAGGGCGCCCAGGATGTCCAGTTGAAAGAAACAATCCATAGTCGGCAAGGAAAACGCAGCCTCTGGTATGTGAACCAGCGGCGTCTATAAAATACCGGACAGCATCCCCAGTTTTGAAACGATCGCCGTCAAGAAAGCCATGCCGACAATACTGAGGGTAAACGCCCCCCGGACGCCTCTTGCTATGAGAGCGGCCGTCCCCATCAGACCGATCAGGAAGAGAATAGTAGTGGGATTGAGGCCGCCAAAGGTCACGGTGGTCTCCTTGCAAGGAACTACAAAGCCCACACTGGTCAGACCGATCAGAGACAAAAAAATCCCGATACCTGCTGCCATGCCAAGGCGAACCGACGGCGGGATAGCCTTCACGATCTCTGTCCTCATGCCGGTGATGGAGAGTAGGATAAAGACGATGCCCGAGAGAAAGACCCCACCCAGGGCTGTCTGCCAGGTGATTCCCAAGCCCATCACCAGATTGTATGCAAAAAAGGCGTTGATGCCCATGCCCGGGGCCAGAGAGTAGGGCAGGTTAGCGTAAAGGCCCATGGCGATGGAGCTTAAGCATGTCACGAGGACGGTGGCCAACAAAACTCCGGAGAAGGGCATTCCGGCATTTTTGAGGATGTTGGGATTGACTACGACGATATAGGAAATGGCGAGAAAGCTGACGAATCCGGATGAGACCTCGGTGCGTACAGAGGTGCCATGGACTCTGAAACCGAATATGCGTTCAGGCAATTTCCTTCACACTCCTTTTGGATTGCATGGGGTTCACGCCCGGGGGATCGAGAAGCCATAAGGGCTGCTCCTCTTATTATCCCGATGCCGCAAAGGATACAGACGCGTCATGAGCCACAAGAGGTTCTTTTAGCACAAGACCTAAAACGGATCACCTTAATTTAGACTCTACGTCTGGAACCCCACCTTGCGGGGCAACGTTCGGAGAGGTCACTGCTTCACAGATTAAGATCTTTGCGGTCAAACCGCGTAAGGAAAAGGTCATTTCTTAACAAAAACGTGGAAAAATAATAGCGTAGTACACTCTTCGGATCGACGCAATCACAATGAACCTAATATGCAAAAAGGGCTATCAATCAACCCGTGTGATCGGGACCGTGTGGATATTATTGTTGTGATCTTTAAGGGGATTTAGTGGTTTTGGGGTAAGTCAAGCCTAATTTGCCCAAGAGTTACCATCTGGATATGTCATGAATTCAGTACCACCGAAAGTTTGAGATATCTGCCATGTTGGTCAGCATTTTCATGATAAAATACCATGGCATATCGGTTGGATACGTACTCATTTGGTAACAGTAGATGCCGGTGGGATTGGGTGCTATGCTACAAACGGAGAGGTTTTTTTGAAGGAACCGGCAACACTGCAAAAACAATGGTTGACCAATCGAGGCGTCAAGAAATCAGAACTCGACTCATAACCCAGCGACAGGACTTTTTGCATGTACATCAACAGCTTAAAGAGATATCATGATTGGTCGGACAGTCCGCGTCACTCATTCGGGAGCCAGCAGTGTGCACCCACCTCTTTGCATATCCGTAAAATGCCATTCACTACATAGCGGGTATCCTTCGGGGTATTCCTCCCTGACGAGACGACCAGAACCTGAGTGAGATCGTCCTGAAGACAGACCGCCTTGATGGTAATGGCCAGGCCACCGTGCTTGAAGGATATGGATCTGTCTGCCTCATTTGTTGACAGAATCTCGTTCTCAGACTTTTTGCGGATGATCCTTTTCGCGGTCTCGAATACCTTGTCCGCATCGGCCTCCAGCAGGACCGAGGCCGTCTCGTGGCCATGGACTTGATCCGCAACACGGGAGATCAGACCCAGGGCCTTTCTGGCCAGAAAAATCGCCTGACCGGGCGCGACCGATGGAAAAAGAAATAAAATGACCAATCCCAAAAAAAGCCCTCTTGTTTTCTTGAACATATATATTCCCTCCCAGTGTAGTTCAGTTCTTACCCGGGCCCATGGCCAACCCCTTTCTTTGAACCTGACAGATCAGGTAATTTGAACCACAAAGCCCCAGGATGCAGAGCGACAAATAGCGATTTCCTTTTTCAAGATCAATCAGCCTGCCTGTTTGGTCAGGAGGGCCTCCTGTCTGGTCAGTTCCGCCTTCAATTGTATGTACTTTTCCCTTAACTGGTCGGTTGTCCAGCCACTCACCGTTACATCGTCCATTTGGGGTCCATCCTTAAAATATTTAACAGTTTCCACCTAACCGCAGGCATTTTTTCAACCCCTTCAAGTGCAAGAAGATCCCATCTAGGGTGCCCTTCCTTCATTGAAACGATGAATCTCCTTTCATCAGGCGTCAACTCTTCTCGAAGTATCTCAACC
>CAZTAS010000050.1:0-31819 GCA_964611635.1 uncultured Thermodesulfobacteriota bacterium | reverse complement strand
TGCGCAGGTATGCGGGGCCTTCCTTGGTAATGCGGCCAAGACGATCCTTTCCTCCCGAGGCATCCAGAGCGGGGACAAGCCCCAGGTAGGAGCAGAGGTGCCTGTAGGCGGGGAATCTGCTGATCTCGCCCACCTCGGCAATGAAAGTAAGAGCAACGATGGGCCCTACAGCCGGAGCTATCATCAGCAGCACCGCCTGATCATTTTCATGGGCAGCCCGGGTCAACTCGCGAGTTAGTTCCTCTGTCCGCTCATCGAGACTGTCCAATTGAGCCAGGTAGGTGCGAAGTATTTGGGTATAGGGTTCCTCCAGGCCAGTTTTTCCAGAAAAGCCCGACCTTTAGGAGCCCACAGCGATCGCCCCGGTGCACTGAGGTTCATCTTGGCCAGGATGTTGTGAATGCGGTTTTTTAAACGAGTTGCATCTCTAACCAGCATCATCCGATGGCGCAACATCTCCTTGAGCTGACGCATTGGTTTTTCTGCCACATACACATGCTCAATCATACCCGCTCTAAGCAGCCGGGCCAGCATCAAGGAGTCCCGCCGGTCGTTCTTGATGGACTGGATGGCAATGGCCCAAGTCTTTTTTGGATTGGATACCACCACCGGCATACCCGCCTCTGTGAGCGCATCGTATGCCCAGTACCACGCGCGGGTTGATTCCATCACTGCAATAAATGGGGAACTGAGCTCATCGAGATATTTCACCAGCACCTGAGCGTTGATCAGTAGGTTGGCTTTTGCCACAATCTTCTGCTCCTCATCGATGGCTGTGACATATGTTGTCTTGATATGAAGGTCTATCCCAATGTATAACATCACTTCGGTCCTCCTTTCTTTGATTATTCTTCCTTGTGCCGGATTATATATCATAATCTCACCGGCACGGAGGACCGCCTCTTCATGTAATCAAAGATCGCGACTCAGAGAAAAGTGAAAGGAGATATCACCATGACTATAAAAGATTCTATCAGCCTATTCCGATACCATCAGCGTTCTAGCCTCAAGCTGAGAACCCTCCAAAGCTACCATCACCTGCTCCAAAGATTTCAAACCCAGTTTGCCGATCGGTCCTTCGATTCCCTCGGAGCAGATGAAATCTACCAGTTCTTGGAAAACCTGACAGAGAAGCTTTCCAGATCCACCCGACGTCCGCGATATGTTCAGCTGAAGGCTTTCTAAAACTTCCTGGTCGACAAGTGTAATTTAAATATGAGAAACCCCTGTAATGCTCCTCTATTGCGCAAGGCCTTCAAGACCCCCCAAACAGGTGGCCCGAAGAATTCTGGACAGGGAAACAGTGGTAGAGCTGATCTACAACACCAGGAATCTCAGGGACAGACTGATGGTTGAGCTTCTCGCCCGTTGCGGATTGAGAATCGGGGAGTCATTAAAGATCAAAGTCTCGGATGTCTTTGACCGGAAGTTGGTTTTACGACAACTCAAGTCAGGGAAGGAATCTGAGGTAGCCTTTATGCCAGAACAAATTGCCAAACGGATGCATGATTATATCAAACAGGAAAACCTCTCCCCTGAGGACCGGATATTTCCTATCTGTTATTCCACAGCAAAGGCATTGATAAGAAAATTGGGAGCAAGACTTAACGTCGTTCTCACCCCTCATGATCTTCGGAGGTATTCGGCCACTTATGCGAGCCGGAATGGAGTGCCCTTGGAGATTGTTTCCAAAGTCATCCTCCGGCACCAGGACCTAAAGACCACTCAGGCATACCTGGGGAGAGTACTGACTCTGAGGCCATCCGTTGGATGGATATCCTTCATGGGAGATAGGACATGTAACCTTAGGAATTATCAATAGAAATCCTTAGCCTTTGAGGTATGTTCCAATAACTCATCGCCTAATCGGTTACACAATTTAGGGGATTTTGAAAAAAGTTCGATGGCATGTTGCCTCCTGAAAGCGTTATTCTGGAGATGCTCTTTGCTGCTAAAGATTACAATTTGTAATCGACAGAGCGTTTTCTCACTTCGTTCATTTCGATCTGATTCAAGGTTTTGATATACTTTTCATAACTCACTCTCTCGGAAAATGCAGATATTGGCATTATTTTTTTCAAGATACGCGAAAAATCCTTGGCAGATCAATGAGTGATGAGCAAGAGGAACTTGAGATAGATCCCACCCTTGGCCGAAACGGCCAAAGGCCACCCTTGACAAAGAATCTGATTCAGCTCTGGGCGTCATCAATCCTCATTGTCAACCGTGCCTTCCTCATCTCCATGCCGTCCAATCCCTCCTTGCCCATAATTTTTTATCCTGGGCAAAGAATATCATGTTTGTTATGTTTCCATGAAAAGGGCAAAAGGTGAATTTTTTTCTTGACATTTTATAAGTTGTATTATATCAGTAAGACAGATTCCATATTTCGACCAGGTGGATTGGTGGAAGCACATTAAGCCGGCTTGCTAAGTAAGTTACTAACATGACTTTGTGTTTATGCTTCAGAAAAGTTCTTGCCTTTCAAGCGCAATATTGTTGACGTAATTCAATAAATCAGCGCTCCCGCCCATAGTTCATTATGCTGCGTGTTTCCCCAAGATAAAGGAACTTTTTCCCCACACCCCAATTTTCCCAGATGCACAGGTTCATGACTCATTGAACTGAGGAAAATATCATTTCCGGTGGTCTGGATACAGACTTTTGATTGAAGGTGTGAGAGCCATGACAAGGCCAGCAATGGAAGACCCCCATTTCCCCGGGAAGGGAGGATGGGGTTTCGCAATTTCAGGCGGCATCCATTACATTTGCTGGACCTTCTGGCACATTATTCAGTGCTACATCCTTCCTTAACAAGAAAAAGACGAAAGGTGGAGAATAATCTTACTTTTCGGGATCGACAAAAGATTGTGTTTTTATATTATTAATCCAGCAACTTTCTGCCTTTTCCGGATTATGCAGACTGTATAATCTGTATAATCATGGTTCGGCGGACAGAGGCCCGCGACAACCATTCACGGAAGGGATGGTAAAAACGTAGGGTGACCGATCATGGCTGCAGTAGGCAAGACGACAAATCGAAGTGAAGGCGACCAAAAGCCGGCTGCGCCTTCCATTTCCCTCCCCAAGGGAGGCGGTGCAATTCGAGGCATGGGCGAGAAGTTTGCCGCCAACCCGGTCACCGGCACCGGCTCCATGACGATACGGATTGCCACGAGCCCCGGCCGCTCTGGCTTCGGCCCGCAGCTTTCACTCACCTATGATTCCGGCTCTGGCAACGGGCCATTTGGCTTTGGATGGAACCTGTCATTACCATCAATTACCCGTAAAACAGACAAGGGGCTTCCTAAATATCAGGATGGAGATGATTCAGACACATTCATCTTGTCTGGCGCCGAGGACCTCGTGCCGGTTCTCAAAAAACAAGGCAATGACTGGGTACCTGAAGACATACCGGACAGGACAATTGGTACCGATACCTACCAGATCCAACGCTACCGCCCACGCATCGAAGGTTTGTTTGCCCGCATCGAACGCTGGACTAACATCCAGTCAAATGAAACCCACTGGCGATCCATATCCAGAGACAATATTACAACAGTCTATGGCCGAACAACAGATAGCAGAATCGAAGACCCTGATGCGCCTGACAGTTTTCCCCGTGTATTTAGCTGGCTAATATGCGAAAGTTATGATGATAAAGGGAATGCAATCTATTATGAATACGAGCCTGAAGATTCAGCAGGGATCGACCTGTCTCAGACGAACGAACGAAATCGAACGGATAAAAGCCGATCTGCAAACCGCTACCTGAAACTGATAAAGTACGGCAACAAGACACCGGTTGAGCACGATTCAGATTTGCCGAGGGAGTTCAGGGAAGATCTATCAGAACATACTGACTGGCTCTTTGAGGTGGTCTTCGATTATGAGGAGGGGCATTATGAAGAACTTCCAGCCGATCCAAACGCCCACCAGTTCGTTTATGCACATAAGGACCCGACTCAAGACTGGCAAAGACGTCAAGACCCATTCTCCAGCTACCGCTCTGGCTTTGAGGTGCGCACATACCGGCTTTGTCACCGGGTATTGATGTTTCATCATTTTCCAGACGAGCTTGGTGTAGATGATTATCTCGTTCGATCAACCGGGTTCAAATACAAAGAAGGTCCCATCGCATCGTTCATCACCAGCGTCACCCAATCCGGATTCAAACGCCAGGACGATGGCGCTTTTCTCAAAAAGTCGCTTCCTCCCCTTGAATTCGAATACAGCAAAGCAGTTATCCAGGATAAAGTAAAAGATGTTGACGAAGAAAGCATCGAGAATCTGCCTCAAGGTCTGGACGGCGCTCAATACCAGTGGGTGGATATCGATGGAGAAGGCGCTTCCGGTATTTTAACTGAACAGAGTAATGCCTGGTTTTATAAGCGAAATATAAGCCCGCTTCCAGTTATTGGAGAGGATGGCAAACCTCAGGTTGTCGCTCGCTTTGCCCCAACAGAACGTTTAGCCGCAATACCGTCTTTTACCAATCTTTCTGAAGGCCGTCAACAGTTACTGGATTTAGCAGGCGACGGTCAGCTGGATGTGGTGGAGTTCGATAGCCCGACACCAGGCTTTTATGAGCGAACTAAAGACGAAGCCTGGCATACATTTAAGCCATTTGTGTCGCTGCCCAATATATCCTTACAAGACCCAAATCTGAAATTTGTCGACCTCACAGGTGATGGCCATGCGGATATCTTCATTACAGAGGATGATGTTTTTACCTGGTATCCGTCGCTGGCGGAAGCAGGTTTTGCCTCTGGCGAAAGGGTGCGTCAAGCGCTTGATGAAGAGAAGGGTCCAAAACTCGTATTTGCAGACGGCACGCAGTCCATTTACCTGGCGGATATTTCCGGGGATGGGCTGACGGATTTGGTTCGGATTCGCAACGGAGAGGTTTGTTATTGGCCTAATCTCGGCTACGGTCGATTCGGCGCCAAGGTGACGATGGATAATTCCCCTCACTTCGACGCACCTGATTTGTTTGACCAGCGTCGTATCCGACTCGCCGATATCGACGGCTCCGGCGTAACCGACATTATTTATTTGAAGGGCGATGGCGTCTATATCTATCTTAATGAGTCCGGCAATCGCTGGGCTGACGCTGAGAAACTAAAATCATTTCCTCACATCGACAATCTGTCATCAGTGATAGCGGTGGACCTTCTCGGCAATGGTACCGCCTGCCTGGTCTGGTCTTCGCCATTGCCGGATCATGCGCGTAAACCGATGCGCTACATCGACCTTATGGGCGGGCAAAAGCCCCACTTGCTCGTCAAAACGGTGAACAACCTGGGGGCTGAAACACATGTGCACTATGTACCGTCCACCAGGTTCTATCTCGTAGACAAGCTGGCAGGAAAACCCTGGATAACCAAGATCCCCTTTCCCGTAAATGTGGTCGACCGTGTCGAAACTCACGATCGCATCAGTCGCAATCGCTTCGTGACCCGCTACGCTTACCACCACGGCTACTTTGACGGCATCGAGCGAGAATTCCGCGGCTTTGGCATGGTAGAGCAGTGGGACACTGAGGAGTACGCCGCCCTGACTAAAAGCCAGGACTTCCCGACCGGCGACAACATAGAAGAATCCTCAAATGTGCCGCCGGTTCTGACCAGGACCTGGTTTCATACCGGCGCTTATCTCGGCCGCAGCCATATTTCAAATTTCTTCGGAGGCCTATTAGATGCAAATGACGTCGGCGAGTACTACCGTGAGCCAGGTCTGACCGACGCGCAGGCTAGAGAGCTCCTCCTCGACGACACCGTGCTTCCCGCAGGGTTGACTGTTGACGAAGAACGTGAAGCCTGCCGCGCCCTGAAAGGCTCAATGCTGCGCAAGGAAGTCTACGCGCTTGATGGTACGGACAAAGAACAGCATCCCTACACCGTTACCGAGCAGAATTTCACCATTCGCGTCCTGCAGGCGCATGGCCCGAACAGCTACGCGGTCTTCTTTACCCATAAGCGAGAGACGATCAACTACCACTACGAGCGCAACCCCGCTGATCCGCGCATCAGTCACGCGCTAACCTTAAAGGCGGACGATTACGGCAATGTACTCAAGTCCGTTGCAATTGGCTACGGTCGCAGACAGGGCCAGAGTCCACTTCAAGGTGCTGACAAAGAGAAGCAGGAACAAACTCTCATAACCTACACAGAAAATGACGTTACCAATGCGATTGATAAACCAGTAACTGATCCCAGCTACGATCCTGATAACTACCGCATGCCATTACCTTGGGAAGTGCGCACCTACGAATTGACAGGGCTCACTCCTGAAAATGGCGCTCAGCGTTTTTCATTTAATGAACTGACAAAAAACAATTATGAAAAAATCCATACCTTGCAATCAGTCCCTTATGAAACGGTAATGGATTATGCTGTCAAACGAAAACGTCTGATCGAATGCCTCCGAACTCTCTACCGCAAAAACGACCTTACCGGATTTCTTGATCATGGTGTTTTGGAGTCAATGGCTCTGCCTGGTGAAATTTATAAACTTGCCTTCACTCCAGGGCTTATCGACAAGGTATACAAACGCAATGGTCAGAAGCTGATTCCCGATCCAGATGCCGTGCTAAAGGGTAGTGGCGCTGACAAAGGCGGCTATGTGGACCTGGATCAGGATCAACACTGGTGGATACCGTCAGGCAGGGTTTTCTTCTCACCGGGCAGTAATGACAATGCAGCAGTAGAACTCGCCTATGCCCGCCAGTATTTTTTTATGCCACATCGGTATCGCGACCCCTTCCATACTAATGTAGCTCCGACAGAATCACTTATAACCTATGACAATCACAAATTACTGCTTCAGGAAACTCGGGATGCGCTTGGCAACCTTGTAACAGCCGGTGAGCGGAAACCAGATGGTTCACTGGATAAACAAGGCAATAATTATCGAGTCCTTCAACCTGAAATAATGATGAATCCTAACCGCAACTGCTCGCATGTGGCCTTTGATGCCCTCGGCATGGTGGTGGGTACAGCGGTTATGGGCAAGCCGGAGGAAAACCTGGGAGACTCGCTGGCTGGATTTGAGACAGACCTGACCGAGGCCATCCTCCTCGATCACCTTGCCTACCCACTGACCAATCCGCACGCCATCCTCGGGCGCGCGACCACGCGGCTGATCTATGACCTGTTTGCTTACTATCGCACTAAAAATGATCCCAAAACGAAGCCTACAACGGTATATACCATGGCAAGGGAAACCCACGAGAGTGATTTGGCTGGCAATGAGAAGACAATTATCCAGCATAGCTTCTCCTACTCCGACGGTTTTAGCCGTGAGATACAGAAAAAGATACAGGCAGAGAAAGGGAAAGTGCCCAAGCGTGATGGGGACGGCAAGATTGTCTTGGATGTAAATAATCAGCCGGAAATGACTCAGAACATTGTGGAACCCCGCTGGGTGGGCAGCGGGTGGACGGTCTTCAATAACAAGGGGATGCCTGTCCGCCAGTTTGAGCCATTTTTTACAGACCTGCACACCTTCGAGTTCGACGTTCGTATCGGCATCAGCCCCTATCTCTTTTATGATCCTTTCGGCCGTGTTGTCGCCACACTACACCCCAACCATACCTGGGAGAAGGTCATCTTCGATCCGTGGCGGCAGGAAAGCTGGGATGTGAATGATACTGTGTTGCGTGACCCAAACACTGATGGCGATGTTAAAGGATTTTTTGTAGATGACAAGGGTAATGATCGTTTGCATAGAAGTGAATATCAGCCAACATGGTATCAAAAAAGACAGGGCGGTGGATTGGGGCCACAAGAGCAGTTGGCAGCCAGCAAAGCTGCTGCCCATTCTGATACTTCAACGGCTGCCCATTTCGACTCCCTTGGTCGTCCCTTCCTCAATATTGCCAACAACGGCAAAGATCAAAACGGCGATGACGTTCTGTATGAAACGCGTACCATCCTCGATATCGAAGGCAACCAGCGCGAAGTGATTGACGCGAAGGGTCGCATCGTCATCCGTTACAGCTACTATATGGCCGGGCCGGGAGAAAATGAAGATGGAAGTACACCGAACAGGATACATCAAATGAGCATGGAGGCGGGCGAACGCTGGATGTTGAATAATGTGCTGAGCAATCCCATTCGTAGCTGGGACAGCCGGGACCACGGGTTTCGTACCGTATACGATCGACTGCACAGGCCAATCGAGCAGTATATCACAGGAGAAAATACAGAACTCCCCGATCAACGCCTGCGCAACAAGACGGTAATGTTTGAAAAGATAGAGTATGGTGAGGGCCAGGCAAACGACATCGCGTTTAACCTGCGTACACGTGTCTTCAAACAATACGATGGTGCAGGAGTTATTTCGAGCGGGAGGTATGACTTTAAGGGCAATTTATTACAGAGTACACGGGAACTTGCGAAAGAATATAAGGATATTATCAACTGGGCTGTAGCTCAGCAGCAAGGAGAGTCTTTTTCAAACATCACCAGCTATGATGCCCTCAATCGCCCGATTCAGTTGACTGCCCCCCACAGTAACCAGCCCGGAACAAAAATCAATGTCATTCAGATTGACTATAATGAGGCGAACTTATTGGAGCAGATGAATGTCTGGCTGAATCAAGCTACAGCGCCTACCGACTTGCTTGATCCGGCCACCGCGGACCTGAATGCTGTCACCGACATTGATTATGACGCCAAGGGTCAGCGCACACTGATTGATTACGGCAACGGTGTTATAACAACCTACGAATACGACCCGCTAACCTTCCGCCTGGTACACCTGCTTACACGGCGCAATACCACAGACTTTCCAGGCGACTGCCCGCAGCCACCCCCGGCCGGCTGGCCCGGTTGCCAGGTGCAGAACCTGTACTACACCTATGACCCGGTAGGAAACCTCACTCACATCCGCGATGATGCACAGCAGACCATCTATTTCAAAAATAAGCGCATCGAGCCGAGCGCGGAGTACACATACGATGCCATCTACCGGCTCATCGACGCGACTGGCCGCGAGCACCTAGGGCAGGTGAGCGGTGCACCGATAAGACATTCATACAACGATTCTCCCCGCACCAGAATTGTGAATCCGGGGATAGCTGAGCGCTTCAATCCCGGCGACGGCAATGCCATGGGCGCCTATCGCGAGCAGTACCTGTATGACGAGGTTAGCAACTTCTTGGAGATGATTCACCGTGGAACAGACCCTGCTCGTCCTGGGTGGACGCGCACCTACACATATAGCGAACACAGCCAAATAGAGCCGGCTGAAAAGAGCAATCGCTTAACGAGCACAACTGTGGGTACTACGCAAGAGACTTACAGCGTCAACGGAGATGGCTACGATCCCCACGGTAACATGTTGAAGATGCCGCAACTGCAAGTCATGCAGTGGAATTTTAAAGATCAGCTTCAGATGACACAACGCCAGGCGGTAAATGCCCAAGATGATGAGGGGCAACAGAGTCAGGGCAAACGCACTTATTACGTCTATGCTGCCTCGGGGCAGCGTGCGCGCAAGGTCACCGAACTGGCAAACGGCAACCTAGAGGACGAGCGTGTCTATCTGGGTGGGTTTGAGATTTATCGTAAACACTCAGGTGCTAATGCAGGACTGGTTCGGGAAACACTGCATATTATGGATGATAAGCAGCGTATTGCTTTGGTGGAGATACGCAATGATGTGAATGACGGAACAGCGAAACAGCTCATCCGCTACCAGTTCGGTAACCACCTCGGCTCTGCCAGTCTAGAGCTGGACGACCAGGCGCAGATCATCTCCTACGAGGAGTACAACCCTTACGGCAGCACGACTTATCAGGCAGTGCGCAGTCAGACCGAGACGCCCAAGCGCTACCGCTACACGGGCAAGGAGCGAGATGAGGAGAGCGGGCTGTACTACCACGGTGCGCGGTATTATGGGGTATGGTTGGCAAGATGGGTAAGTTCTGACCCAGCTGGAATGACGGGCGGTATTAATGTCTTCCTATATTGTAACGCCAATCCAATAAGACTTCGTGATGCCTATGGATTGCAGGCCCAGGAACCGACTCAAATAGGTCCTTTAAGGCTTGAGGACATAATTATTACGCCGAAGCCTAATCTTCGGGTAAACATTGGTTCATTACAATTCAACAACTTGTTTGGAGATCAGCCTACATCAATCTCGGGAGAAATTAGCATAGTAGGAGGTCTCAGGGCTACTTCTGATGTATCTCTGCCCAGTATCAATTTGAGTGGTAGAGCCACACTTGAAACTGATATTGCGGCGAGGATTAGCTCCTCTGAGGGGCGAGCGAGCGCATCAATTTCAGGAGAACTTACTCTTTCTTCAAACCCTATTACCTTTGATCTTGGTCCCTACAGATTAGATCTTGGACGACTATCTGCCGAAACGCAATTTCGTGCACAAGGAGCGACAACTATTGATATGACTTTTTACCCCCGCTATTGGCAGTCTCATTTAATGAATTCCTTTGAGAATTTTCAGGGTAAGGCCCAAATTGCTTCGAGACTGAGACTCGCTGGATCGACACTGGCCCGTTTAGGGGTTACGGCGCAAGTGACTTCTAACGTGCAAGGCTCTATCAGAATAAGTGGCGATGTCGGGCTTGGGCCGACAGGTTTTGGTAGCGTTAGTGGTGTTGGTAGTTTTACAAGAGATCGATTTGAAATGAGTGGAACATTCGAGGCAGGATTGCTACCTCTAGCATATACAAGAGGTCGGTGGAGTTACAGTAGCTCTAGTGGTTTTAATGCCTCTGGACATATTCTCGGGCCACTTAGTCTAACCGCGAACATTAATCCTACGGGCGTGGATTGGCGTAATACTGGGCCGACACGACAAATGTCTGCGATACAAGGGGGAAATGCGCCGATCTCAATTTTTGAACCAGGTTTAGCGAGTTTCGGTTACTCCTATTTTGAGAAAAGTCCTAATGTATCGACGTACTTTGCAGTCGGAGCATCCGCAACTTCATCGTATACAGATTATTACGAAAATGGTTTGGTTAATCCCACTTTACCAATTCTTGGTAGTAGTGCTGGCCCATATTTTGGGCTTCTTTTTTCTCGCACATATTAGTTGGTTCGAGTTATGTTGCATGTAGTTGGAGTCGCAAATAGACGTAGGATTCATTTCTAAAAATAGGGTTGGGATAAATTTCCGCCATGGAGGCTTAAAGCAATCAGGGGTAAATAGTAGAAACAGCACCAGTTTTTGAAAGGCCGAAATGAAGCTGTTCTGCCCTTGACCTTGGACATTAAGTCAAATGTGAAAATATTAGGAAATTAATATGAACTTACACAGTATTTTTTACTATCCATACGCATCTTTTACAGGTGATCAATCCCCACTGCTGAAAGTAGCTGCAATCTATTTCGACAAGCTTTATATATTAGACCCGGAAAAGTCGAGTAGTGGAATGATAGGAATACAAGACCCGGAGGTTGCAAACGATGTCGCATTACTTGAACATAAAAGCGTTCAAATAGTAGAAAGAGTCCCACCCGAAGATGTTGTGGAGCAATATGAGTCCGCTATTGCAAAAGCTGTGCGGGATGATATGCAGGATAGGGAATTTATAAAGCATTGCGCAACTTCAGATAAAGATTATTGGACGATTGCATTAGCGAAAATACCTAAAGACATTCGGGATGATCCAGAGTTTCAACCGAAAGACAAAGCTATGCAACGGTTGATGGGAGAGGTTCCACGAGAGGCGGCTGATAGTGCAAGACGTTTTTACGATGAAACATATGTTGAACGGATGCAGCCCGTTTATAGCGAACAATATGTTTATGATGAAACTGTTCCTGGACCCACTAAAGAAATCGAGTTTCGCTACGCTGATTACCCCGTTGAACTTGGCGAATCCATAATGATGAATCATGCATTGTTTGCCGGTCTCCTGCACAGTAATGCCACACCCCTGACCGACGTGCCCTTTCACCACAAGGCGCTGGAAATCAAGATCAAGCGCGCCCGCCATATCCCGGAGTTAGCCAACCTCCTGGGAGACGCACAAAAGGCAGACCGGATTCGCCAGGACCTGTTGGCTCAACGATTAATTACAGACCAACAACTGCAACTACCCATCATCGCTCCTGATCAACCTTTAGAAAGAATCCTTGAATATCGTGAGAAAAATAAAGATTTGTTGAGTACGACAAGAGACAAATTGGCCTGGTTAGCCCGCGAGATCAGACAGACGCCATGGACCAAAGAGTTCGATGAAGAGATTCATCGAAATGTCATTCCTAAGCAAATTCATCCACTGTTAGAAGAAAACAAAAAAGCACGTAATGGCTGGTTAAAAACGGCAGGTATAGGAATCGCTGTAACCGTAGCGACTGCCGAACTGTTTATCAATCCAGTGCCCTTTTTATCTGTACCCATGTTTATCGGAGTAATGGCATTAGCAGGCGGACATGTTGTCCCCGGTATAGAAGAAATTCTTAATTGGCGTGAGCAACGTAAATCAAAACAAGAAAGTGGAATGCACTACTTTTTGAAATATAAACCAACTTAATTGCTGACAAAGATCGATATATTGAGATAGGAGGCAATGAGATGAAAATAATCCTAAACCCAATTGCTCTCAACGAGAGATCCCACAACGTAAACCTGCTGCAAAAGGCATTAGAGGCATTGGGATTGCCTGTAGCTAAAAGGGAAGTTGCCCAAGGCAAGGCTGGGGAAGATACGCTCAAAAAGGTGCGCGCCTTGCAGGCTCGATTAAATGTGCCTGTTGACGATTCCGTCCTGGTGGACGAGGCCACCTCGTTGTCAATCACGGAAGCCTTAAAGAAACGAGGCCTCACTGCAGCGAGCCGCTCGTTTACCGTAACTGGTACAGTAAGACTTCGCACAGGGGAAGTGAAAAAGCGCCAGCGATTGCTTGCTTTTGACCTCGATCTGCGCGGTGTTGCCGTTTATCGCACTCTAAAAAACTTAGCGGAAATCCAAAAAAATGGGGGCTTCGAGTTCCTGGGTGAAGCTGTTTCAGATAACCTGGGGAATTACCGAATAACATTCTACGATTGGCAATATGCCCAGGCCGAACGTAAAAAAGCCGATGTGGTTGTGTATGCCCTTGAAGGAGAAGAAATAATCGGGCGCTCACGCATGGTAAATTCGGAGGATTATTCTGAAAAAGGCCTGGTACGTGACCTGGACGTTATTATCACGCAGGAGGATAAACGAACAGAATACGAGATACTGATGGGAAAGCTGAATGCTTTCCTGAAAGAGAGCAAAACCAGCTTGGGTGAAATTGCGAAGTCACGGGACAAGTTAATCTTTACTGCAGGTGAACTGGATGTGGACCTTTCGCGCATCAACATTGCCGCAAGCGCCGAATTGCTTGTAAAAGAAGAAGAAAAACAGCTTTCGCATGAATTGCTATACGGCATCGGACGGCAAAACATTAGGCTCTCCTGGGCGGCTTTGTATAAAAAGCATGAAGAAGAGTTGCGAAGGGCCATTGCAAAGTCTGTGGACGAACGGATTATCCGCAAGTTTCAAAAAGGGGAAATCACTGCATTTCTGCAAGACATACAAGAATGTGCTGTGAAGCACATGCTCGATGACAAAGATACAGACAACAAAAATACGTTGAATGTCATGCTTAAAAATGCGCTGCCAGAAGAGAAACAGCGTCTTTCTTTTGTGAATGCCCTCGGCAATTTCAAGGGCAGCGACTTCCGCGTATTCTGGAACACGCACCTTCCGGCCCAGCCGGAATTTAAAGACAACCCGGAGCTTAGTTCGGGTCTGCTGTTAACGCAGCAACTCACGCTGCTCACGGGAAATCATCAGGCCCTAGTGAGTGAGCTTCAAGTAAAGAGAGGAATAAAGTCGGCTCATCAACTGATTGATCTCGAAAAGAGCGACTGGGTCAACATCATCAAGAAAACTGGACTGCCCGATTTCATTGAAGGAGAGAATGATGAAGAGAAGACAGAAAGATATGCAGGGCTGATGCAGGGCCTGCTCAACGCAGCCTTCCCCACCAGGGTTATCGTAAAAATGGTTGAGAAAAATGAACTCCCCATCGAAAAGACCAGGGTTTCAAAAAGCATCAGCACTTTTCTTTCAAAAAACGAGCAGTTCGATTTTGCCGGATCACGCATTCATGATTTTAAGAAGGAAATCAAAGAGGTTGCCGGAGAAGACTTTGATGAGGTGAGAAGCGAGTTGATGAAAATCCAGCGCGTGTTCCAGGTGAGTACCAGTCCTGAGGCTATGAAGATGCTGATGGAAAACAACCTGCATTCTGCATACACCATAGCCAACATTCCGCGCAAGAGTTTTATCAAAACCTATGGCAACGCCCTGGGAGGCGAGCGCGCGGCATTTGCGATTCACCAGCGGGCCTCACACATCAGCACAAGAGCCGAAATGGGCGCTATGCATCTGTTGGAATATTCTCATGGACTCTTGCCGAATTCCATCATGGATAAAAATGAATACAAAAGGGCAATGGAAATAATGAAAAGATATATGCCCAACTCCACGCCTAGCTATGTGGAACTTTTTGGCAGCCCTGATATATGTGAGTGCCAGCATTGCCGCTCGGTCTATAGCCCTGCCGCTTATTTTGTCGACCTACTTCGATTCTTGTGGCGCGGGGAGCCCAACAACGATGGCAAAACACCCCTGAATATGCTGGCCGCGCGCAGACCTGACCTGCTTCACCTGCCGCTTACCTGCGAAAACACCAACACCTTCATCCCCTACATTGATCTTGCCAATGAGGTGATGGAGTTCTACACGGCTAAGGGCTCGCTAACAAATTTTGAGGGATACGACACCGGTGAAGCTACTGCCGAAGAACTGCGGGCCAATCCGCAGCATTTCAATCTCGAAGCCTACCGCAAGTTGAAGGATGCTAAATATCCTTTCACCCTACCTTACCATCAGCCGCTGGATGTTATCAGGATCTACAGCGACCATCTCAAGGTGAGCCGCTACGAAGCCTTGAAGGCAATGAACCCAAAACCGGATGCCGCCACTACTAGGGCGATAGAAGCCGAATCACTGGGCATTTCCCAGGAAGAATATCTCATTCTCACCGGAGAAGCCTTTGACGGCACGGCTGACGCCACCCCGCTTCATGAGTATTTCGGCTACACAGCGGAAGGACAGTTGGAAAACATGAGCGCAGTGCGCGAATTCCTGAAAAGGTCGGGGATATCTTACGTCGATTTAGTAGAATTGGTGAAAACCCGGTTCATCAATCCCTATCAAGGTACGCTTGATTTTCTTGAAAAGATTTTTTCATACGCTTCCATTGACGCCAACAGCATTTATACAAGACTCAAACAAATTGAGGCCGGCACACTTAATCCCGCTGACGATGCGGACATCGTTGCAGCATTGAACGACTTTAACGGCGCCAAAGGAACAAGCGTCACTACCGGTGAATTTGCACAATGGGTAACCGACCATATCGGCGAATTCCGGCAGGTAATCACGCTCTTCGAACCCGATTCGAAATGTGATCTGGATACCACTCGGCTCAGAACCATTCAGAGTATTTATGAAGGTTCAGCTACTTCGGGTATAACCAGTGACACCTGGTCAAAAATACACCGCTTCATCCGTTTATGGAGAAAACTTGGATGGACCATTCACGAAACAGACCTCATGCTTGCCGCTCTCGGGGAAGATGACATCACCACTGAAACAATCAGTAAGCTTGAATCAGCTTCCTTATTGAAGACATCCACCAAGCGGCAGCTCAATCAATTGGCCGTGCTGTGGGGAAACATCGATACCTACGGAGACAAATCGCTCTACAAAAAACTCTTTCTCAACAAAGCGGGTCAGCAGATTGATGAAGCCTTTAAAGCCGATGCCTGGGGCAACTATCTCCAGGACAATACGGAAAACCTGGCAGCCCATCAATCGTCGATTCTTGCTGCTTTGAGGATGACGGAAGAAGAGTGGAACTCCATTCTCGAAGTGGCCGAGGTGGTTGATGGCGGCAATCCCCGTCCAATCGATATCGCTACGGACATACTCAACATCCAGAACCTCAGCACGATTTATAGGTATGTGGTTTTGGCGAAAGCACTGAAAATGCGGGTTACTGACCTGTGCAAACTCATCGGCCTGTTTGGCGCTTCACCTTTCAGCATATGGGATATTCAACAGGGAGAATTTACCAATATTTCACCGAAGGATACTTACGAATTCTACAAACTGGCTGCTTCAACTAAGACAGCAAGTTTTAAATCTTCCGTGCTGGAGTATATTGTGCAAGGCACCCTTCCTGCGGATTCCACTATTGGTCTTGATAAGGATAAAACCCTTCAAACGGCCAAAGCCATCCGTAATGCCTTTGCAGCCATTGAACAAGACAATCCGGAAACGCCCGAATCGCCGTTGACCACCGAAATCCTAACTGCGAAATTGTCGCTCACCTTTCAGCCTGAAATAGTCAGTCGTTTCATGGGAATAGTAGAAGGGAGCGCGTCTTTTGAAACCGTCACCGATGATAACCTCAACGTTACCATTCCTGATGAACTGGCTGATAAATACACCTACATTAAAGGCAGCGGCAGGCTTACGTGTGCAGGTGTTATGTCAGACGCCGAGCAAAGCACCCTAAAGGGCCTGGCCAATGTCAACGCCTATTTCCAGGCGGCTGTTGACGAATTGTACGCAGCGCCTGAAACCTTCATCAGCGACAACTTCAATGGTGTTTTCAGCGATCTTGCCGGAGCGAAGGCAACGCTACTTGACCACCCGGCACAGGCCACTGCAGCAAGCCTTGACGAGAAGCTCACCTATGTTTATGAGCGCTTACTCCCGGTGCTGAAAAGCAAATTGCGGAAAGACGCTATCGCCCAGCACATTGCGGCGCTTATAGGTCTCAGCGAGGAAGCCACCGCCCTGCTGATTGCCAAAGATATTGACGTAATTATCACCGACCTTTCTACCGAAGGATTTTCCGCCATCTATTTCAGTGACGCTAACTGGAACACCCCTGTCTTGCCAAGGGTGGACAGTACTGTCGATTTTTCATGGGGCAATGATGCCCCCGATCCCCTGGTGCCTGCCGATAATTTCAGCGTGAGGTGGAATGCCTATATCGTAGCGCCTGCAAGCGGGGAATACACGCTGATGGTGGAGGTGGAAGAGGCTGACGAAGCCTTCAAGCTTTATCTCGATGATACTTTGATTCTTGAAAAAAATCCTACGGACGCTGCCAAATCATTGGTGGTAGTCACTGACCTCAACGCAGCACGGATGCACCTCTTGAGGCTGGAATATGCAGAAGCTTCGCAGAATGCGGGGATCAGACTGCGCTGGAAAACGGCTACTACGGCTCTCGAAATCATTCCTGCATCTGTCGCTTATCCCGCAGCCATCCTCGATGATTTTGTGGCGCAAGCCACTGTGTTTCACCGGGCCGCCAAGTTTATTTTAGGATTCAAAATCAGCGAAACCGAACTCAACCACTTCATCACCTATAAGGCGGATTTCGGCAACATCAATTTCGAAGCGCTTGAAGCGGGCCATTGGGAGCGCATCCGCGACTACATGACCCTGAGAAATTCTGTGCCACAGACCCAGGCGCTGCTTACGGAGGTTTTTGCCCTGGCTAACACGCCAAATCCTTTGCCCACGGTTGATGATCTCAGGCAACTGCTCTACCTGGCAACTGCCTGGGATGAAGTGAGCCTGGCGTTTCTGGTCAATACGCATTTCACCCTGGGCGTTGATGATTTCAAGAATGAAACAGCACTTAACCGGCTTTATAAAGTAATGCAAATCGTTTCAAAAACCGGTATCTCGGCTCAAACCATAGCCGAATGGGGCGCTGCAGAAACTGACTTTGACACGCTCCATAGTACAGCCCAATTGATAAAGAATACGGTGAAGGCAAAATATAAAGAAGAAGACTGGCTGGACGTTGCCGGAAATTTGAGTGACAAAATCAGGGAAAATCAAAAGCAGGCACTTGTCAGCTATTTGCTGATGCAATCAGCCATTCAAGCCTGGGGGGCAGAGGATGCAGACAGCCTGTTTGAATACTTCCTCATCGATGTGCAGATGGGCGCCTGCATGGACACTTCGCGGATTGTGCAGGCCAATGCAGCGGTTCAGATGTTTGTCAACCGCTGTCTGCTCAATCTGGAAAGCGACATGTCAAGCGGGTCGGAAAAGGGCGTCTCACCTGGTGCCATAGACAAAGATCGCTGGGAGTGGATGAAGAACTACCGGGTGTGGGAAGCCAACAGGAAAGTATTCTTATACCCCGAAAACTGGCTCGAACCGGAATGGCGCAATGACCGCAGCGAGTTTTTCAAGGAGCTCGAATCATACCTGGTGCAGAACGACATTACCGAGCGCAGCGTTGAACAGGGATTCCGCAATTATCTCACAAGCCTCAATGAAGTGGCCAACCTGGAAGTGTGCGGCATGTACCAGGAGAATTATGATGACGGCAAGCTGAAGTATCTGCATGTTTTCGCTAGGACACACAATGCGCCTTATAAATTCTTCTATCGCAGATGGAACGAGTACAGGAAATGGACAGCCTGGGAAAAGGTGCAGGTGGATATCCGCAGCGTAGAAGATGGCGATAACAGTGGGGTTCATCTGATTCCTGTAGTGTGGAAGAAAAGGCTATTTCTCTTCTGGCCCGAATTTATGGAAGTACAAAAGGAATCTTCTCAATTAGATAAAACAAAAGACATTGAAGATATAGGTACAAGCCAATCAGTGGAATCACTTAAGGCAGACAAATACTGGGAAATTCGTTTGGCGTGGAGTGAATATGTGGATGGCAAGTGGAGTCCGAAGCAGGTGTCTAAGGAATTTGTCGAACAAAAACCTTATGGCGCTTTCTCAGTTGAAAAAGATTTGCTGTTTACTTCGAGCATCTCATCCACAACCCAAGAATTAACGATCACAATTACAGATGCAGCATGCAATTGTTCAAGAGGCTACTTCAAACTTTCAGATATTCAATCCCTAGTGAGAACCTCATCTGAACAGATTTGTGAAGGACTGGCGTTAGATTCAAGTGATTATAAATATGCATTTTCCAAGCGAGAGGCTTATTCCGACCTCGAATTATTGGATGACGTTTATTTACAAAACAGTACTAGGCACAAACTATTGCCTGTAGATACGATGAAGGGCTTGGATATAATCCTGGATAGTCCTTTTTTCTTCAGCGATGCCCACCGGACATACTTTGTACGTCCCGTAGATATCAAAAAATTCCTCGGAATTAAAAACCCTGGATATTACCATCCCTACATTCCGGAAAAAGTGTATGACAGTTGGTACAAGAAACTTTTGGGTATCCACGTCGGGCCGGATAATTACATGCCGGTGGAAGGGATAATCCCGTGCATTGCCGGGAGTAATCCAACTTACTACATGGCAAGCCGCGGCACGAGTCAGCCTGTGATGTCGGGTTTCACCGGCTCGGAAGATGTCAATATGCCTGTGACCCATGCGATCATTATGCGGTCTGACAATGCAAGACATGGGGCAATAAGCGCCAGAAAATCCATTTCGAAAAAGTATGAGGCGGAAATAGCGCATATTAACGAAGCGTTCGGTACAGTCATGGACTTGGGATATATGGATTGGGGATGGTTCATCAGATATGACAAAGGTTTGCAATTCCACACCTTCTACCACCCCTTTTCAAGTGAATATGTGACCAACCTCAACCAGGGCAGCTTACCGGGTTTGATGGAAAGCGACACGGAAATTCCTTCTGATGAAGGGGATACTTTTGAGAAGGCCTACCGCCCTAATTTCACTCATGGATTGGTAAAAAAACATTCAAACTTCGATACACCACCTGATCCCCGGACGGCTTACAAAGAGAACGTGTGTTTCGATGTTTATGGGGCCAACAGCCTGTACAATTGGGAGCTTTTCTTCCACGCCCCGCTCTATATCGCCACCAGGCTGAGCAAGAACGGCAAATACGAAGAAGCCATGAAGTGGTTTCACTACATCTTCGACCCCACAACAGATGAGATGCCTGGGGCCGGGGAGACCGAAATTCCGCGCTATTGGAAAGTCCTGCCATTCAAAACAACTCCTACTGAAACCTTAGAAGACTGGTTCAGGAGCCTTTCGCCCAACGCAGACCCCAATACCGAGAACGCTGTAATCGGCGAATGGCGCGATAATCCCTTCGACCCGCATCTTGTGGCAAGCAACAGGCCGCTGGCCTATATGAAGCACGTGGTCATCAAGTATGTGGAAAACCTCATTGCCTGGGGCGATTCATTGTTTCGGCAGTTTAACAGAGAGAGTGTAAACGAAGCGCTTCAGATTTATGTAATCGCCAACCACATCTTGGGGCCTCGTCCTGAATTTGTGCCCAAACGTGGGGAAATTAAAGCCGAAGGGTACTACAGCCTGCAAGAGAAGTGGGACGATTTTTCTAATGCGCTTATTCAACTCGAGAATATTTTCCCATATAGCAGTGAAGTCAGCGTGAGTTCTACTTCTACCGGAACTAACCTGCTGGGCATCGGGCCGGCCCTATATTTCTGCATACCTGCAAACGACAAATTGCTCAAATACTGGGGTACAGTGGCTGAAAGGCTAGATAATATTCGCCACTGCCGAGACATTGACGGCGTGGAACGTAAGCTGGCTTTGCTTGCACCTCCCATAAGCCCGGAAGCGCTTATCCAGGCCGTATCACAGGGCTTGAGCCTAGGTAGCATTTTGGCCGACCTGAGCAGCCCGCCGCCTATCTATCGTTTTACTTATCTCATCCAAAAGGCTAACGAATTCTGTGCGGATGTGAAAGCATTTGGTTCAGCGCTGCTTGCCTCCCTTGAGAAAAAAGACGCTGAGGAACTGAGCCGCTTGCGCGCATCCTATGAAACCCAAATGCTTGAACTGATGACAACTATCAGAGAGCGGCAAGTTCTGGATGCAAAGGCAAATAAAGAAAACCTGCTGAAAGCTCGCGAAACGGCATCCTTCCGTTTGCAGCATTACGTTGATCTTTTGGGAAATGAATCTGTGACCGTTCCGGCAGCACCGACCATCGGTGCGACGCTGACAGCAGACAGCCAATTGCCGGTTGATACAAGAATCACGACAATTGAAACCGATGTCGATGAATCATTGGTTGATAGTGATGAGAGTGGAGTCAAGTTAATACCTAAGGAAAAGGAGGAACTTGACAAAAGTGAAGCTGCTAAATGGGTCAACTTTGGTGCTGGCATGGCTGAAACCTTGGCTGGTATTTTCCACCTGTTTCCACAACTTGACGGAGAGGGAACTCCGTTGGGAGTGGGAGCTGGAGCATGGTGGGGGGGACAAAATCTGGGAGCTGGGACCTCAGCGCTGGCAAAAGCCGCCTCTGCTGTTGCCACTTTCCTCTCGCAAGAAGCAGCACAAGCAGCTAAAACTGCCTCCTACATTCGCAGAGAACAGGATTGGACACTTAAGGCAAATCTTGCTGCAAGAGAGATTATCCAACTCGACAAGCAGATAACTTCGGCAGATATTCGAATACAGGTGGCTGAAAAAGAGTTGGAAAACCACGAGCAGCAGATTGAAAACGCCAAAGAAGTGGAGCTTTTCCTCAAAGACAAGTTCACCAACCAGGAGTTGTACCAGTGGATGAAAGAGCAGCTTTTTTCCGTGTACAAGCAGAGCTACAACCTGGCTTACGACATGGCCAAGAAAGCCGAAAAGGCTTACAAATACGAGATGGGAACAGAAACGGCAAGCTTCATTCAATACGGTTATTGGGACAATTCAAAGCAGGGACTTGTTGCGGGTGAAAAGCTGCAACTGGCGCTGAGGCAACTGGAAAAATCCTATTTGGAAGAAAACAGGAGAGAACTGGAACTGACCAAGAGTATCTCCCTTGCTCTGCTCAATCCGTTAGCGCTTATCGAGCTGAGGGAGACCGGCAAATGTTACGTGTCGCTGCCCGAAGAACTCTTCGACCTCGACTTCCAGGGCCATTATTTCAGGAGGATAAAATCGGTGAGTCTGTCGATTCCGTGCATTGCGGGGCCATACACCACAGTTAATTGTTCGCTGCGGTTGTTGAAAAATACCATCCGCATTAACACTTCAATGACCAGTGAAGGCAATTATGAACATGAAAACGATGAAGGCCTGTGGATTGATGACGTCCGCTTCCGCACCAGCAATGTTCTAGCAATTTCCATTGCCACCAGCACCGGGCAAGACGATGCCGGCATGTTTGAATTCAATTTCAGGGATGAGCGCTACCTGCCATTCGAAGGATCTGGAGTAATCAGCGAATGGATGATAGAACTTTCAACAGATAAAGAACTCAGGCAGTTTGATTATTCAACGATTTCTGATGTTATTCTTCATTTCAAATATACGGCCAGAGAAAGTGGCGGCCTGTTTAAGAAAAACGCGAAGACATATATCAAGAACTTCCTTAAGAACATAGCAGATTTGGACGATCAGCCGCTGATGCGCATGTTCAGCATGAAGCATGAATTTCCGACAGAGTGGCACAAATTCCTGCATCCTGCAACCGAAGGTGGAAAGCAAGTCCTGAGACTCACGATTGGCAAGGAGCGATTCCCATTCTTTGCACAAGACAGGACTATTGTTGTGATGAGGATTGACGTCTTTGCCAAATGTACTCAGGCGGGAGATTATCACTTGCTTATATCTTACATTAACCACTATGGGGATACCGTTACCTCTTCTCAGATCACCATGCCTCAAAACGACACCTATGGCGGATTGAATAAGGCAACAATAAAGGTGAATGATGCAGGGCTTAATCTTGAAGAACTGGATATCAAAGGGGAAATGAACCTGAAAGTGAAACACTACATAGCTCCCTATTACACGAGCCTTGCGACCAAACCGGATGAGGTGAAAGATATATTTTTGGTAGTTCATTACAAACTGGAAAACTAAAGTAAGCGGCTAACAATTGGCTGGAGCTGACCGAAAACGCTCTGTGCAAATTCGAATAGTTTGATTCCCGCATCATGTTATTATGTAATCCGAACATACAGTGAGCCGCATGTTTTCGGCAGCTCAGCCCTGTCGTTATGCGACGGGGCAAGTTGATGGAAGTCCTGAACTTGGATATTCCTCGCAGTGCTGCCTCAGCGAAGCCTTGAAGAGAAGGGAGCGATAACATCCGCTTTATTGGGAAAAACCGTTTTACAGGCCATGGCCAATACGAGGTCATTTCGACCCTTCGCCAAAGTGAGCCGGTCGATTTTTACCAGAATAAACCTAAACCTAAAGAGGGAACGCTGTGGTGGGCGACGCCCTCAGTAATTGAGGACAAAGAATATCCATACAGGTATGAGGCTTTAAAATAGCGACCCTTATTGTGGAAAGTCCTGAAATACCAGAAATTACTTACACCAGTGTTTGGGTAGCCAAGAGGTGATGCTTAAGGAAATAAGGGGGTTGCTCCTTTTTCTCTCGAAAAAGAGTGTAATTTTTGGTTTTGAGATTCTGGTCCGCGACGGCAAGGGCGTCCAGGACCGGATCACCATGCTTCCGGAATCGCTCAAGGCGCAGCTTCAGGAACATTTCAAGGTTGTCAAAGCGATCCATGATCGTGATTTGGCCGACGGCTGGGGGCGCGTCGTGATGCCTAACGCCTTGGACCGAAAATGCCCCAACGCGTCTTCCAATGATTATTAACCTGAGGGGTCTTTATGGTAAGACGGATAAGCTACAGGAGGATGAGCTTTCGGCCAGCATGCCTTATGTCGGAGCTGTAAGACTGAAATTTCACAGGATATGAAGGGGGAAAAGGATGTATACGGTAAGGTTCTATAAGGGAGATTACTTGGCGCGGCAGCAGAAGGCGAACGAGGATGAATGCACAGCCTATGTGGAGCATCACTTCAACAGCAGCCCCAGCGCCACGGCCGGTTATTCCTTGGTGGTCACTGGTTATAATGCGTCCCAGACGAGCAGGAATTGGGGACGGTGGTATTCTGCGGCGGTTGCCCGGGAATTTGACATTCCCTTAGGCGGGGACGAGGGGATCGTCGTAGGGGGATATAGCGGGCAGGGCGATTTCAATCTCAAGCACACGAAGATGCCGGCGATTCTTCTTGAGCCTCTTTTTGCCAGCAACCCAAGGCACACGGAATGGATTCGGAGTAAGCAGGGTCAGGAACGACTGGCACGGGTGCTCTGTGAGAGTATCCATCGGTTTTTCCAAGACGGCGGATTAATCGGCTTCAGCGTGGGACACAAGTACAAGGAATCGCGGCCAAAGGACCGGGGGGCCTCCGTCATAGGCGGAGGTACAGAGGCGGACTACGCAGAGGCAGTCCTCAAGAAAGCAAAGAAGATGCTTGAGGAGATCAAGGAGCCCCAGACGGAACGGGAGATTAGGGTCATGATAAATGGTGAGATCACATGGGCACAGACCATAGATGCTGATGCGGAGGTTTCTTGGGATCCTGCACGCGGTCTGCTCAGAATAGAGGATTCCTGAAGGACGAAAAAGTGTCCTCCTCTGAAAATTGGGTCAATATCTGAAAAGAAATAAACACAAATGGCGAAGTGACACTATTACTAATATCGTAGTTGACTAATTGTACTTTAACATTGTACTGGATTATTTCTCATGTTAGTAGGGATAAATGTTAATTTCAGTCTTTTAACTTAGCAGAAAAAGAAAGCTGTCATGTTTCCGGATGAAAGCTTCCTGAAATCGGCATAGATTATTAAATCGCAGGGGGCATGACCGGTCTTTGATGCAGAGAACTGGGAATTCGGAGGGGGTGGAAACATGAAATCAACAGAGCTTACTTTTGTATTGCTGTTGCTGGGTGCGGGTGGGCTTGTGATTGTCATCGCATTGTTTGGGATAGCGCCTCTTGTACAGGCTCAGGCAACGCCTGCATGGAGCATCCCGGCAAGATTGCAGCCGAAGAATGGCATTTATGCCTTTGATGTAAAAGGCTATCTTCTGAACTCTCATGTGAAGCCACTCACTGAGCCGAGGCTTTCACCTGATGGGCTGTGCGTTACCCTTCAGGACACGCCCAGCCAGCATCAGATAACGCACGGTGCAGTGCCGGGGATTGTTCTAGACGCTCACCGTGTGCATAGTAGTCAAGTATTCTTCATGGAAGGATGGAAGGTTCGCATAACTAGACCAGTCAACCTCAAAGCCTACCTGAGGAGCGGGAAAGATATCGATCTGCAGAAATCAGAAAACGATACCTTTGCATTGCCGCAGTCCGCACTGTCAGATACGTTCACTCTGGAAATCATTGCCGACAATATTGAAGCCGAGCTTCTGTTGCAGCCGAATTCTTCTCCTCAGGACAATAATCCCATTAGGCTTACGCAGAAACGGGGGCCGACCGGGAGTCGGATCGAGTGCCATCTCCAGGAAGAGGCCGTAAAGCCGGACGGCAAAAGCAAAATCAACGTCCTGTTCTTTCTGGAGAATGCCAGGGCGCCCCTTGAGGTCGCCTCCATAGATGTAAACAGCAGGCCCAACGAGCATGGTCTCTGGGGTAAAATCGCTGTACCCGAATTAGGGAAGATTTGGTCCAGGCCGCTCAAAGCGGTTGTATTAGTGACGCACGAGTCAGGGGAGCCCACCGTCAAAATCGATGAAATCCTCGTAACCCGCAAATGGGTGGGCGTCATCTTGGGCCTGCTGGCGGTAACTATATTGCTTGTGGTGATTCGTATCAGCAACATTGGAACCAAAAAATGGACGGAGTTAGAGAAATGGAAACAATTGAAGTGGGGGGATAAGTTCTTTCGTTTTCCGCTCCATTTCGCGGTGACGCCACTGAACAGGTATAGCATCTCCCTGGCACAAATCCTTTTGTGGACTCTTGTTGTTATCTTCGCCTTCATCTATATCGCTTGGGTGAGGGGAGAATTTCTGGAAATTACCTCACAAATGCTCATCCTTCTTGGAATATCCGGTACGACGGCGATTGCTTCCAAAGCCGCGGCGATGGCACGTGTCAGAGAAATACCAGACGAATACATGGACAAAGTGAGGAAAGATCAAGATTACCGCATTCCTCGTTTCCGGGACCTGGTCAGCATCGGCGACTTTCCCAGCATCTTCAAACTACAAATATTTGCCTTTACGGTCCTAGCCATGGTACAGGTCATCAGGCAAATTTTGCATACGGGAAATTTCCCCGAGCTGAGGGAGAATCTGCTGGTCCTTATGGGTATCAGTGGCGGCGCCTATATCGCCAATGAGTTAACCACGGAGAATGTCTGGAAAAAACTGGAGGATTTGATAAAGAAAATTAATAATAAAAAAGGAGAATTGCTTAAAGCAGAGAGCGAGCAGAAGACCAACCTTGTGCAAGCCCTTCAGAAGGATATAGACAGCCTTGAGTCCGAGGTTAAAAGGTTACTGAAAGACATCTTTACGGAGGATAGGTCTGGGGGTGGTTCGGATGTGACGTCGTCAGACACAAATTCCGATGCGGGAGGGGGAAAAGAGACAGGGTCTTCGTCCTGAATATTTTCCAGCCTGGAAGTTCAAAGGCTGTTCCAGCACAGGGTGCACCAGCTTCAGCAGCCTATCTGTCGGGGATTTCAAGATCGTGACTGACGGCAAAACCGGATATACATGGACCGCTACCAATAGGGTAAACGGCGGAGACGCGGAAGCTGAACCAAAGAATACTTGGAGATTCACTCTTGATGAAGGACAATAATGAAATTGATGGAGGCAATCATGCTTAGGAAATATATCCCCTTGTTTGTGCTTGCCCTGTCCCTGTTTGCGGTAAGCTGAGCCATGTCTTAAAAAAATAAGTCCAGCTCAGGGAGGAGCTGACAAACATGATCAGGTCTGCCCAGGCATCCCATTTGAGGCTGATCGAAGAGTATGTGGCGGAACGCCGCGTTCACCAAGCGTGGATTTGCCCGTGGGCACCTCGCTCCATACGCCATAATGGGTGGCGATAGAGACAAAGATGGAAAACTTGCTGAAAAGGACGATGATGATTCCCTCACGGTGTTCCAGTCCAACTATCTGAGCAATATTGCTCCACAGCACCACCATGGCTTCAATGTGGAAAAGCAGAAAAAAGAAGTCTGGATTCTTGCAGGCTGTGTTTTCGGCCCCGGAGATCCTGAGAAAGTGGGGAAAGAAAAGGATATCTGGGTACCGCCTATGTTCTATAAAATTGTTGTGATGGATAATCCTGATACAGATATTCCTATTGTTAAACTGAGAGCTGGCTTGAGGATCAAGATACCTTCGAGGCTTGGAAGAGGTTGATTGACTCAGAATAACAATTCTTGATTGGTGAAGACTTTGATCTTGAAAAGGAGATATTCAATATGACTGGGAACAACAACTTTCAAGGCTTAATTCACATAAGCGATTTACATGTTGGGCTACCCCGGAAGATCCCACAGGCCTTATCCGTTCTCCCAGCCCATGAGCGCCGGCCTTCCCCATCTGTCCACTGGGTCGGCATCTTCGTGTAAATTATTACGAGGCTAGTAGGGGCGGCATGCTGCGGAAGATGAGCAGTCCAGTGCTGGAGACCCACTACGGTGATGCAGGAGGATTATCAACCGCCGCGTATACGGGAGAGCGAAGTCGCGGTGGGCCGTATCGTGAGTCGGAGGGGTCCAAAGTACCACTTGAGGGTGTGGACAACACAACCCGACCCGAGGGAAGGGACCCTGCTTTGTTCACGCGACCGAAGTGTGGAGGATGAGGGGATTGCAGAAAGGCTAACAACCCCGGAGAGCATCAGGACACTTCAGAGGAAGCTCTACCGCGAGGTCAAGCAGGAACCGGCCTGCCGCTTCCGCGCCTTGTACGACAAGGTCTATCGGGCGGACATCCTCACTCACGCCTATCGCCTTGTGCGCGCCAACAAGGGGAGCGCCGGCATCGACGGCGTCACCTTCGAGGACATCGAGGCCGAAGAAGGGGCAAGGTTGGACGAGGGCGCATGCCCTGCGGTGAAGAACATCGGAAAGCCGTGTGCGGGAAAACCGCACGCACGGTTTGATGAGGGAGGGCTGGTTAAGGCCGCCACGGCAAGGCTATTTAGGCACCGTCAAACGAAAGAGACGGAAACGAATAAGCCGTCCAGATTTAGAGAGCATTGGAAAAGCCAACATGTCAACTACTTGGGAGAAACATTGATCAGATAGTTAAAGTCTTTCTACCAACTGTAACTGAGTCAGTTACTGCACTCTTCGTATTCTACATCGCGATAAGAATCTTTCACAAGAAAGTAGAAGCCTAAGAGACGGCTTTTTCAACAATTCACTGAAACGTAACACATTTTGCCTCACGTGCCGTAAATTAATGGGCCATCTTTCTCGCATGGGGAGACGCGGGGCGACGCAAAAGAAGGGAGGTCATTTATGCGAAGACTTCTGCTTTGGTTAGCTTTAGGGCTGCCGCTACTTCTTGCTGCCTGCGCCACACCGCCGGAAGTTAAGCAGCTTTCGCTTGCACAAATCGGCTATTTCGACACTGCTATTGAGGCAGTGAAGCTGCAGTCGGAGGCGCTGATCATCGCCGCCGAGAAGATCAAGGAACAGGCCGAGGCGCGAATCGTCGAGACAGAACAGAAGAATCTGAGCCGCCTGCAAAAACTAGTGGTCGAAACGATTCCGTCGCAGCCGCAGAGCGAGCGCGAATCGACGGCGGAGCAGATGCTGAAACAAGCCACGCAAACCAGGCTAGACGCTATGAGTGCGTGCGCTAAGCTTTCCAATGACCTGGCGGCGATCAAGGCGAAGACGCAGGAACTGCAGGCCTATATCGTCAAGATGAAGGAGGTGCAGGTTACGCTGGACGCCTACCTACAATCGGAGCGAGCGGGCGAGCAGGTGCTTAAGGTCACCCTCAAGCAGCCCACGGTAGAGAGTCTTCTCGGCTCCGTAAACGAGCTTCTGCCAAAAGTGACAGGAGCTATCAACAACGTGAAGACCTTACTCGGCGGCTTAGACACGGGGGGATAAGTCATGACGCGCGAAGAACTCAAGACCAAGATCCAGGAACTAACGGAGGCTGCAAATGGCTTGGCCGAACCGGACAAAACTTTCAAGCTTGGAGAAGTCGACCGGCTTAAGATCAAGCTTGAAGGGATGGCTTTGGAAGAGCTGCGCCAGAAGCTGGAACAGATACAGCTGCCGGATCTACAGCAAATAGACGAGCAGATAGCGGCAGCGAAGGACTCTACTGAGGCGCACCAAGCGCGGGTCCACGCCTTCAATGCAGCCATCGGAATCCTGAAGACAGCGCTAGGAATCGTGTTATAGAGGCAATGTCCGACGATCCGGCCGATGCAGTGAAAGAGGGAACATCCTATATTCCCCCTGGCAAGAAAAAAGTGATATTTTCGGTAGTGGATGTGGTAGGGTTGGAGCATAGCGATGATGGCAAGGGCGGTGGCGCCAGGCATTCCGCACCACGTCACACAGCGGGGCAACCGCCGCCAGGAGGCCTTTTTCTGTTTGGAGGATTATAGGACTTATCTGGAGATCATGGCCCAGTGGTTCGGGCACTTCAGTGTGGAGATCTGGGCCTACTGCCTGATGCCCAACCATGTGCGCCTTAGTGGTGTTCCCGAGTCTGAGGGCGCTCTCAGGATTGCCATCGGGGAAGCGCAGCGGCGCTACCCTCGGCGTATCAACTTTCGGGAGGGTTGGCGCGGGCATTTGTGCTAGGGGCGATTCGCCTCATTTGCCATGGACGAGAGGTATTTTTTTGCGACTGTGAGGTATGTGGAGCTGAGCCCTGTGCGAGCGGGTCTGGCGGCGAGTCCGGAAGCGTATCTGTGGAGCAGCGCGGCGGCGCACATGGCGGGTCGGGACGACATCATGGGAGGGTATCCCCTCTTCTGGAGATGGTGGGAGATTGGGGGGAGTTCCTTTTCCAGGAGGTCGCGCAGGAGAAACTGAGGCTCCTTCGGTCCCACGAGCGCACAGGTAGAACACTTGGAGATGAGGATTTCATTGATCGTGTGGAGACAGAACATAGGGTGGGCTATGCCCACCACATAGATTGGCACAATGTCCGCAGATTCGAGAGCTGGAAAAAAGGCGGCAGCAGGGTAAAGAGATTTGGATTTTTGGGTTATCAGAGGTAAGATCAGGTTTGCCCCCTTTCCTGGAGGGTTTTATGCCGATCCGCATAAGACGCCGAAATAAGAACAGCACATCGGTGTAAACGCCCGATATTTGAGTGGTTATGCCCGATCTGAAGAATGTTTTGCAGGCGTCTTATACGGCAACGGTAACGGCATTTGGGGTATTATACGGATCCATATAAACATTGTTAGGGTGCGGGACATATCAAACTTTAGGAATTTGCTACTGATGGGCCGAAAGGAGGTTAGCTCATGAACGAGAATTCATCTTCTGAGAGCCAAAGAAAATGGTGGCAATGGCTGCTGATGTATCCTACGCTCTTGATTACGATTTTCATCAGCGCCATACCAACATATATCGAGCTCTACAATTCATTTGTTGTGGGGGGGCCTTTTGGGCTTAGCAAGTGTATGAAACAACAGAATGAGTTGTGGGAAAAGAATTTTGACTGTCTAATGGATCAAGAGGTTCACGAAGCCATAACGAGACATAATGTAAAAGTTGGGATAATTGTGTGTCCATCTGGAGATGTATTATGTAGGGTCAAGGCTCCTGAAATTAAAGAACAATTTCGTTGGATAGCCCGGAGCACATTTGGATTAGACAAACGTTCTTCAATTAACCGGCTTATTAGTGAGGCGCTCGCCGCCAATTTAAGCGACAACGAGAGATTGGTGCAGGCCCGAGATGTGCTATGCCAAAGGTGGGTAAAAAAAGGAGAACTTTTGCGCCGGGTAAGAGATCCGAATGGGCAATGTTTCGATGAGATTATCAACACCTATAAGGGTATCCTGATAAGGCGCGAGCCGGCTCCATGCAACAGTAACTGTTAATAAGAATAAGGGATAGGCCTCACTATACGGCAGGGAGAACGGCTACTGCGAGAAGGTGTTCGACTATTGCGCGCCTGACGTGATCGTTTTTGCTGACGGACCAAAGAAATACGCGAGCCAAGAGATGGTTGATACGTACGCTTAGCACGCGAGCGGTATCACATTCAATAGCGAAAAAAGGTATGTTTTAACCACTCGTAAAGACGGCACATTTTGGCGGGACCTTTAGGTGCCAAAATAATGCACATCGTCTAACGAATTAAGAGTTCAACATTAGCATGGAGAAGGGAGCTCCCCACGTCGCGCTTCTCATGCGAGCCGTTCTGCATTTAAGAGGATCATGGACACGGACGACTTGACAGAGATGGCATATGAGATGATCCGAATTGCAGGGGATATTTCTGAGTATCTTCAGTATGATATTGGTGTCAACAGTCGTAAGTGCCATGATGAAGATGCTTATCTTACAGGAATTTTGTCCTTTCTAAAAGAGATCGTTCAGTATCCCGAAGAGTATTTGCAATCGTGGAATCTTGATGACGTCGATCCACAGCATTTCAAGGCGGCAGTGCTGGGACTCGTCAAGCATGTATCGAACACAATCGCCATACCGATTGCAGAGCGAGGACCGAAGGGTTTCGAATGACAGAGATCTTTCTACCACAGAACCACTCAACGTACCTGACATGCTCACAGCTTCGCTGACGCCTGCAGGTGATCTCGGCCATTATACTCACTTTCAACCAATAATCCTTACTTGATTCGGCTTGACTAAACCGCACCTTTGTGGGTGTATTTCGCAGACCGGCACATAGCTGCCTATTCTCAAAGGAGACTTATGTATATTCAGGAGTCCTTTTTCAGATGAAGACCGATTATCGCTATCGACCTTTTTGTTG
>CAZTAS010000049.1:0-32046 GCA_964611635.1 uncultured Thermodesulfobacteriota bacterium | reverse complement strand
TTGGAAACGGATGCTAATACTGCCACGTCGGCCTCCTCAGCGGCTGCAATACCACCTTCGCAGCCGCAGATGCACTTCGCCCCGAACTTATGATACTTATGGATGGCATTAGCTAAGGTTCCCAGGCCAACCTCATTTCCATTGTCTCCAATCCCTACAGTGAGTATCCCCTGCTCTCGCGCACCTGCCCAAAGAGACTGCATCCGCGCTTGCACTCCTAATAAAGCCTTGCCACTGGCGGTGTGTTGAATGCCCTTCTTGTTGACACTAATCCGTTCAATAGCAAACAACGCCTTCGGTTTGTACGAAGAGAGGATCTCGACAGCTCTAGATTCAGCCGCCTCTCGGTCGCTGGGAAACCCTTCGACTACCGCAGCCCAGGGGATGCGCCGCGCCACCTCGAGAGAGCGTACTCTCAGACCTATGGCATTAAGACTGGCTTGGCAGGCTGGTACCACCGGCTCCTCGCAAAGCACCACAGGAACGGCCCCTATTCCGAGGCTCAAGGCATAGGCAATCGATGCCGCACCTAACGGTCCGTCGTTCTCTCCTTGCGGCAGATAGTCTTCGACGATCAGCCCTGTAGTAATAATAACGACATCGCCGCGCCCCACATTCTCTATAATCCGTTTTGCCGCGAGCAGCATTGGATACCCCCCTTGCTGTTCCACGGCCACCTGCCAGAGGTTCTTGATTAGCCCAACACCGCTATGCCCCATAGGGCGCATCTCGATTGTGAGCAGGCGCTCAATATTTTCAGCCATAACCTCGAGGTTCTCTGGAAACTTAATGGTTTCTTTTAGTGTTGACATAGCTGATTCATCTCCATTGAATTAGATGGGGGGGGAATGCTCCTATCCCCCCACAAATGATAACCTCTCCACTATTTCTCAAGCCAGGCATCCTTGAATTTCAGCTCAATTTCGAGCGGCGTAATCTTATACCCCTTCAACGCGGTGGTATAAACATTGACCTTCGAAACGTGGGCTACATAAACATAGGGAGACTCCTTCAGTATCTGCTTGGTAACATCTTGGTAAACCTGGAATCGCTTGGCAGGATCTTGCTCGATGCGACCCTGCTCCAGTAGCTTGTCAGTGATCGGATTCTCATGGCCGTGCATACGAACAGTATCGGAATGATGGAACCACCAAAAAGTGGAATCCGGATCCATGGACATTATTCCAATATCCTCCAGCTCGACCTCAAAATCAGAGGCGCCACGGACGCGTTTCACGTAAGTAGCTTGATCAAGCTGCTCAATCTTGGCGTTTATACCAGCTTTTTTTAGCTGCTCAGCAACAATCTGCGTCTCTCTTCGCAGATTCTCCTTGGCACTCGTGATGATCGTCGTTTTGAAACCGTTGGGATATCCTGCTTTGGTCAGAAGCTCCTTTGCCTTGGCTATATCGGGCCTGTTGGGATAAATCTGAACGTCGGGATCCGCCCCCAAATATCCTGAGGGCAGGGGATCGTCGTCGGGATCAGCCCAACCATAGTAGACGGCGTCCACGATAGCTTGTCTGTCGATGGCATAGGCCATGGCCTGTCGGACCTCTTTCTTGTCGAAGGGACTCTTTGCGCAAACAAAAGTAAAGTAATCCCAGTTGGCTCCACCGATAGACTGCACCTCAAGATTCTCCTGCTTTTTCAGCTTTTCAATATCCTTGAAGTTCGGGTTAGGAAGAAAATCAATCTGACCGGTCCGGAGCATTGTTTGAGCCGTGTACACTGCGGGGACTGTCTTCCACAGAAGCTTGTCTATGTAAGGCTTTCCTTTTTCCCAGTATTTTTCGAACCGCTTGAGAGTGATGTGGTCGCCTGGAGCCCACTCCACAAACTCATATGGTCCGGTCCCGACGGGATTTCGATTGAAGACATCTTTGCCTTTCTCCTCGAAGGCTTTTTTCGACACGACCATCCCTCCGATACCGGAGGCAGCGGTAAGAAGAAAAGGAGCATGGGGCTGTTCGAGGTTGTACTGCACAGTATACTTATCGATAATCACAGCTTCCTTGACGAAGTCGAAAAGGAACTTAGAGGGGGCTTTCTTTTGAATTATGTAGTTGGCGGTAAAGGCCACGTCCTCAGCGGTTAGCTCGCCGTAGCCCTTGTGGAACTGAACCCCGCGCCTCAGCTTGAAGACCCATGTCTTAGGATCCTTCAGGTACCATTCCGTTGCCAGAGCAGGAACGAGTTTTTTCTTATCAAAGTCCCAATCCAACAAGGGATTGAAAACGTTGCTGGCGATCCGATTCATAGAAATGTCGGCTTTGTGGAACATGGGGTTGATATTCATAGGATCAGCCCATTGCCAGATCGTGAGTGTACCGCCTATCTTCGGCCCGACGGTCTTTGTCTCAGCCTTGCTCTCATTGCCATAAGTCGCCAGTGTCAATGATGTCGCAAGGACAATCGCTGTTAATAGTATCTTCTTCATTGTTTCCTCCTTTTTTTGCTTTCACTGTTTTTCGTTAAACCCGTTATAAACCTTTGAGAGCCAGGTTCTCTTTAATCTGTTTTGTTGGTTTTATCACCTCCTTTTTTTCCTATTCTCGCGCGGGAGAGATCCATTTCCTATTCCAACCTTTGCTGCTTCGGGTCTAGTGCATCCAGCAGTCCATCGCCAAACAGATTGATTGCCAGAACGGAAACTACGATGGCAAGGCCGGGAAAGATCGGGTACAAGGGAGAGTCTTCTATGTACATCCGCGCCTCGCTTAACATGAGTCCCCAACTCGGGGTAGGAGGTTGGACTCCCAGACCCAAGAAGCTGAGGCTAGCCTCTGTGAGTATGGCGTAAGCATAAGTGACGGTTGCCTGAACGATAATAGGGCCGCTAACGTTTGGGAGGATGTGCTTAAAAATGATTCCGATTGATCCACAACCTATGGCACGTGAGGCAGTCACATATTCAAACTCACTCACGGCTAAGGTGCTGGAGCGGACGATTCTGGCGAATCGGGGCGTGTAAACGATGGTAAGGGCAATGACCACTGTCCTTATAGATGGACCTAGTATGCCAACGAGTGCGATGGCTAGCAGTATAGGTGGGAAGGTGAAAAAGGCATCCATTATCCGCATAAGAACGTTATCGAAGCGGCCCTTAAAGTAACCCGCAGAGAGGCCCAGAGGAACACCAAAAAGCATGGCGAGACCAACAGCGACAAACCCAACCGATAGTGAGACTCTTGAGCCAAAGACTATCCTTGCTAGCATATCTCTCCCGTATGAATCAGTTCCGAGTGGGTGTTCCCAGCTAGGTGGAGCTACTATATTGGTTAGATTCATCTCAGTTATTGATTGCAGCCTCAAAAACGGGGCAAAGAAGGCACAAAATACGATTACTATTAGCAGTAACGCCCCAAGGATCGCTGGTTTGTTTCGCCTGAACTGGCCCCATACCAGCTCCCACCGCGCGCGGGTTCTAGATAAGGGCTTCAGATTGACATTTTTTGTCTCAGATAAGACTTTCATTATATTACTGCAGATTAATCAGGACGGCTATCAGTATTTTATGCGGGGGTCGATATAGCTATAGCAAATGTCGGCCGCCAGGTTGATCAGGAGAAACATCAGTCCCACCATTAAAAGGACACCCTGTATTACCGGAAAATCGCGGGTGAGCACAGCATCGATGAGAAGCCTCCCAATCCCTGGGAGGGCGAAGACCTGTTCAATTATTATGCTTCCTCCTAACATGTAAGCGTAGTTCATTGCGATAACAGTTACTACAGGTAGAAGGGCATTCTTCAGTGCATGTCGCATGATGACCACTTGTTCAACTAAACCTTTAGCGCGAGCTGTGCGAACATAATCTTCGTTCAGCACTTCGAGCATGCTGCTACGAATCATTCGTGTTAGCAACGCAGCGTAAATTAGCCCTAAAGAAAAAGCTGGCATAATGATGTGGCGGAAACCATTGATAGGATCAAAAATGGGATTGACAAAACCTGAGATGGGTAAGATGCCCAGAATTACCCCAAAGATCACTATTAACAAGATGCCGGCAAAGAAGTTGGGGACAGAGATCCCTACTGTAGCGAGCAGCATCACAAAATAGTCAATTCGCGTATGGCTTCGGATAGCAGCGATGATGCCAAGTAAGGAAATGATAACAGAGATCAGCGAGGCGGTAGTCGCCAGCACCAGCGTGACAGGCAGCCGGTCTTTGATCATTTTGGCGATAGGCTCTCCAGTTTGGATCGACTTTCCTATGTTAGCATGAAGGAGCTTCCACAACCAATCTATGTACTGGATGTGGAGGGGCTGATCCAGGCCAAATTGTTTTCGAATTGCATCCGCCAACTCGGCGGGTGCCCCGGCGGGAAGGGCCAAATCGACAGGATCGCCAGGAGTAAGATGGATCAACCCGAAAACCATAACCGAGATGATAATCAAGACTAAGGGAATCTGGAGAAAACGACGTATGACATAGACACCAATACCCATAAGAAGTTCTCCCAAAGCTTTAATCATCCATGGTTTGGATTCCAAATTCAATTCTGGATGATTTAAAATTTTAATCAGCTTCTAATTTCCTTGTCAAGTATGATTTTGGGAAAAGTAAAATTGGACGAAGGAGTTTCTCATGGCTCCTTGAGCCACAACGAATCATGAAATACGGGTTTTTGTGATTTTTTTGCTCTAATGCCTTAATTTTATTGACTTCAATCTTGAAAAATGGCAAAATCTTGTCAAACTTGGGTTGAATATTATTCTTGCCGTACCCTTACCCGCATTTTCTCAAGATCATGCCCTCTGGAAAGCAAAGAAAATAAAGAAAAATAAGCGCCCGGTATAGAAGGCGGGCAAGAAAATCAAGGCAAAGTTGTTTTTGGATCAATATGGAACGAAAAAAGATCAGCTTCCGCTGGTACCGTTTGGGTAACCAACCGCAAATATCCACAGCACCCCAAAATGGAAAAGGCGCAACCTGATAAGATTGCGCTTCTTTATAAATCATGGTGCCGAAGAGGGGACTCGAACCCCTACGGGGCAACCCCCACTAGACCCTGAACCTAGCGTGTCTACCAGTTCCACCACTTCGGCATGAGAATATACGGTGAGAAATTTTCAATTGCAAGCTTCTTAATTTTTAAGTATATTTTTTAAATTGAATTGTCAAGGGAAATTTCATTGGAGATTTTATGGACACAGAATTGATCCCTGCGGATAGCGAGCTGAGGGGGCTATTCCATTTCCCCGCAATGACGCTGGGAAACTTCGACGGAGTTCATCTTGGACATCAAGCACTGATCCGGAGGGTTTGCGAAGAGGCACTAAATGAGGGTGTCAGTTCAGTGGTTTACACCTTCGATCCTCATCCCTCGTGCGTTCTTAACCCACTGCGATGCCCCCCCATGATAACTTCCCACAGGCAGAAAATTGAGTTGATATCCGCAATGGGGGTCCAGTTCATCCTGGTGGCCCAATTCACTCCGAGCTTTGGTGCACAAAGCGCCTTGGAGTTTGTGGAAAAAATTATTCACCAGCAGATCGGTCCAAAAAAAATAATCGTTGGGGAAAATTTCTACTTTGGGAGAAATCGCGAAGGTAATTCCAGGTTGCTGGCCGACTTCGGAAGAACCATGGGATTCGAAGTGGAGGCTGTGCCGCGAATAAGGATAGATGATACGGTTGTGAGCAGCACTTTGATTCGTGATTTGTTGCTCAGGGGCGAGGTTCGTGCAGCCTCAAAGTATTTGGGGCGACACCATGCGATTCTTGGCATAGTAATTCCCGGGCACGACCGCGGTCGCGCTCTGGGTTATCCCACTGCGAACATCCGCCTCACTGACGGCATTTGCCCCGGGGAGGGAGTTTATGCAGGGCGGGTGGGGATAGGAAAGGATCTGTGGTCAGGTGCTTTAAGCATCGGCCGCAATCTCACCTTCGGCGAGGAGCCGCTCTCCATCGAGGTGCACATTTTTGGGCTCGAGGGAAACCTCTACGGGAGGGAAATAAAGGTCATTTTCGTGGAGCGCTTGCGTGATCAGTGTCGGTTTGCCAGCAAGGCAGATTTGATAGCCCAGATCACCCAGGATGTTGCGCGTTCCAAGGAGATCCTTGATCGGTAATATTGAATATTAATGAAGCGAGATATATTTCTCAGAAGTATTTTAAAAAATAGAGTTTACATTTTCCTTTCATAAGCATCATCAGGAGGTTTTATTCCAAGGAAATCCCTGTAAATTATCTCTTTATATCTCATGCCAATTTCGTTAACAGCATCAATAAATGCTTGGTAGGTGCCCATCCCACCTATTTTCTCCCAAAACTCATCACCTATAAGAACTACTTTATCCTCTTTCATGTTGAACCATCTGGCAGGAAAACTCCAGTCATAATCTTTTCTGTTACCATAAGGATTATATGGCAAAGCAAAGTACGCGTCATCAATTTGTAATTGTTCCATGCTGTAAAGTTTTAATATTTTTTCCTTGCTAACTTTCGTTTGATCGCTATTAGGCAGAGGAGCCTTAATCTCAAACGCATACTTTTTATTGTTTGTTCTATCCTCTGCATAAACATCGCAAATTATAGTTGTGGGGATCATTTTTTTACTCTTTCCCGTTAAGATAAATGCTAACTCAGTATCCCAGTCAGGTTTTGTCTTTTTTTGCCCCTTACTTGAATGCTCCAATGTATTTAGGACCTGTGTAATACGCCTAAGTCTTTCAGCATTAATTGTTCCATTGATATTATGTTTGACGACGCCATAACCTAATCCTACATTAGCTGCAACGACAGCTAAATGTTCCCATACATTACCAAACGGAGTTACAAATCTTCTTTCAAAGTGTGATCCTTTGAATATCTCATCAGGCACCAGAGCGGCATAAAGGGGTTTTTCAGCTTGATGTTTCTCTTTAATAAAAGGATCTTCAAAAAGAACTTTATTCATAACTTTGTCCATCAAAGATTTAATAACGGATTGGATTTCAGCTTTCATTCCTTGTCGATTACACATTTATAAATTTCCTTAAAAAGAGGGCCAGTTAAATCTTATTTTTTTATCCAAATAAATAAAGATTCATAAAACTCATTGGCACGCCTTCCAGTTCTTCGATTAACATTTCGATGTATAATATCTTCAACGTCCACTCCAGCAAGTACAGCTATCTTATCATACAGATTTGCACTATCATTTGCTACGACAATCATTCTACCATTTCTTGGCATTGAATCAGCAACGCGCCTAAACACTTCAGCTATTGCTAATTGATACTCTTCACATGCCTTTTTACTGGACCCATTGGAAGCACAGCCAATTTCCTTATAACGTATATCTTTTAAACCGAGTAAATTATAGGCGTAAGTATGCTGTTCATGGTAGTCAATCAAACCAACGTAGGGTGGACTAGTTATTACGCCATCAATAGGAGGAATGGTAGCTTCACGACTATCAGCATGTTCTATGGTTACTTCAGCGTTTGAACGTATTGCCGAGAATTCTGCAATGCGCCTAATTGTATCAATACTGTATCGCCTTATAAATTTAAATGCCTCTTGGGTTGGGTAACAAATGCGTGAATGTTTGTAACACCAATAAGGCTCTATTTGTGGCCTTTTGGGAAAGTCCAAATCAAAGTGTGTTGTTAAACGTGCAGAACGTGCAGAACGTGAAAGTATAATTTTGAGTAAATCTTTATACTCATAAGTCCCATTTTCAACTAAATCGCGATAAGTTAATAATTCTCGTAAAGCCTGCGGCCCAAACCAATCTTTAAGGTATTTATTATCAGTCTCAGAAAACTGGGTTAAGGAAGTTTCTGATTGCCATAACTTCAGCTGAAAGAATTTTGTTTGAGTTTTTTCCCGGACTTTTTCTAATATATCCATGATCTCTTTACGTACTTTAGCGAGGTTATAATTAGCTGTTTTCGCACGGGCTAACATCACGTTAAAAGCTGAAATATCATAACCGATGGAATTAATTCCTAATTCATTAGCCTGAACTAAAGTTGTGCCAGAACCACTGAAAGGGTCAAGAACCGTTTGACCTGGTGAAAAGAACTTTCGCAGGAATATTTCAACCAATTGAGGGATAAACTTTCCTAAGTAAGGGTGAAGTCGATGGACATGTTTCGTTCTCTCCCTTTCGGGCAAATCTTTCTCACGCCAGTCTAAATTCAAATCCTCTAAAAGAGTATCTGGTTTGACTTCACTTGGTATAGTTGGGCGTTTTAATTTTCCAAATATTTCAATCTGACTTTCCTCGTTGATTTCCTTATATCGCGTCATTTTCATAAATTATTAAAATAAGTTTTCCAGATATAATACGTTTTATCCCCAGCTTATCAATCCCATAAAGTGCGGATCTCTCATGGTGGGATGAGAGGGAAGCACGCGGACGTTCAGGCCGAACTTCCCTGAATGTCCGAAAGAAACGGTGCCCTCAAACAGGTGCACTCCGTCTCCGGCCGCTGCCTTGTAATCCATACTTTGATTGGACTGGTTCATGAAGCTGCCCTCAGAATCCAGCATACCGGTGCACATTTCCACAGAAACGTCATCTGGTGAGATAGGCCCCAGGAAGATACGGGCCTCAATCCCCACGCGCTGTCCCACCGAGGTCTTAAGTCCATCGGGCATCTGCACGGAGCTCACGCGTACATGGTGCCAATTCTTCCTGATGTTCTTTTCCCATAAAGCCAGCTCCCGCGCACCTGACATGTCATCGTGGGCAAGCATCCGCCAGCGCACAAACGATCCCAGATACCCCTTGTCCACGTATTCCTGAATCATTCGGTGGGTGTTGAAGGCTGGGCATATATTCCGCATGGCGCTCTTCATTTTGGCCACCCACCTCCTGGGAAGTCCCCCGGGGCCCTGATCATAAAACATGGGGATGACATCTTTTTCCAGGAGGTTATAAATGGCCTGACTTTCCACGTAATCCTGATATTCGTGGTCTTCATATTCTTCCCCTGCACCGATGGCCCATCCGTGCTCAGGGCTGTATCCCTCGCACCACCAACCGTCAAGGACGCTAATATTGAGCGCACCGTTGGCTGCGGCCTTCATTCCACTTGTCCCGCACGCTTCGTTGGGACGCCGAGGGTTGTTCAGCCACACGTCCACGCCCTGGACCAGATGCCTGGCCACATCAATATCATAATCCTCGATAAAGACAATATGCTCCCGGAACTCAGGAAGGGAGGCATTGTGGATCACGGTACGAATTAGCTCCTTGCCCTGGTTGTCCATGGGATGGGCTTTGCCCGCGAATATGAATTGCACCGGCCTCTGGAGATCACCCACGATCCGGGCCAGCCGATCTTTGTCCTTGAACACGAGCGTGCCACGCTTGTATGTGGCGAACCTTCGGGCAAACCCGATGGTCAGGGCATCAGGCCTGAGAACATCTCTGGCCCTGTCGATCTCGGATCGTGTTGCTCCACGAGATGAGAGCTGCTTTTGAAGCCGCTCCCGGCAGTAATTGACCAGATGCTCCCTGAGTCGTTCATGGGTTCTCCATAGCTCCATGTCCGGGATTTTCTCAACCCTCTCCCAGACTTTTTGGTTGTCCGGATCTTCAATCCATCTGGGTCCAAGATAGCGGCAATAAAGGCTGGCCATTTCCTCGGAGATATAAGAAGGAATGTGCACGCCATTGGTCACATAGGTGATGGGGATGTTAATCTCAGGGATCTTAGGCCAGACGCCTCTCCACATTTTGCGCGCAATATGGTTGTGCAGCTTGCTGACCCCATTGGAATAAGCTGAAAAGCGGAGGGCCAGCACAGCCATGGAAAAGACCTGTTTGGAATCGCCTGGATTCTCCTGCCCTAAAGCGATCAAATCGTCAATGCTAATTTTAAGCGAATGGGCATAGTTCGCGAAGTATTTTCGTATTAAATCGGGCGAAAACACGTCTATCCCGGCTGGCACTGGGGTATGTGTGGTGAAAACATTGCTGGCTGTGACCGCCTGGCTGGCAGAGTCGAAATCCAGCCCGAAATCCTCCATCAAACATCTGACCCGCTCAAGGACGGCGAAAGCACAATGGCCTTCATTCATATGAAACACGGAAGGCCTCAGCCCCAGAGCCTTTAAGGCCCTCACGCCCCCGATCCCAAGGATGATCTCCTGCCGCAGGCGCATCTCTCGATCGCCACCATAAAGATTTGCCGTGATAGCCCGATCCTCAGGCTCGTTATCAGCAACGTTGGTATCCAGCAAATACAGCGGTATGCGGCCCACTTGAACTCGCCAGATGTGCACGCGCACGGGCTTTCCACCCATTTCCACATCGACCATCAGGGGCTTGTCCGAATCCCTCATCTCCATCTGCACGGGCATGTTAGTGAAATCGTTTTCAGTGTACGCCTCTTGCTGCCAGCCGTCAGGATTAAGATATTGTCGAAAATATCCTTTCTGATACAATAGACCCACTGCCACAATCGGTATCCTTAAATCGCTGCATGACTTCAGGTGGTCTCCCGCAAGCATCCCAAGCCCCCCGGAATAGATGGGAAGGTAGGTGGCAAGGCCATATTCGGGCGAGAAATAAGCAATCTGGAAATCCAGAGGTCGCTCCAGTAAAAACGAATATGTTCCCGACTCTGTCATGTAACGATGAAAGTCCTGACCCACCTGGTCCATATGCGCCAGGAATCCCTCGTCCTGGAAGATCTCATTAAGCTTTTCCTGAGAAATGGCCCCCAGCATGCGAATGGGGTTTTGTTCAGATTCCTCCCAGAGTCCCGGATCCAGTTCCCTGAACAGTGAGGCAGCCTCCGGATGCCACGTCAGCCGAAGATTGTAGGCTAGCTCCTCCAAAACACGAAGGCGCTCGGGAAGATGGGACTTGACGATAATAGATCGGATAGCTTTCATCAGAAAAATCCTTGTATAAAATATTTTAATATATTATATCAAAATGATATTAGAAATTCTATATCTATATTATTCGCGAAGAATCGGAGGTTTTATGAAAGAGATTATGGTGGATGTCTCTCGATGCACGGGATGCAAGACATGCGAGCTTCAGTGTGCCCTCATGCGGGATTCCCTTAGCCAGAAGTTTCCCGAAGCTATTTACGAGGAGATTGTGCCCTTGCCTCGCGTCAAGGTGGAACCTCTGGTTGAGGATGCCTCGCTTCCCTTGCAATGCCGTCATTGCCAGGAGGCGCCATGCCTTGACGCCTGTCCCTCGGGCGCTCTGCACAGGGGAGACAATGGAACGGTGCTGTATAATGAGCCGCGATGCATTGGATGCTGGATGTGCGTCATGGTGTGCCCTTTCGGGGTGGTGGCGCCCAGGCGAATGGCCAAAAAGATTATAAAATGCGACCGGTGCACCGGCATGGAAGAGCCTTACTGTGTGGCAGCCTGTCCAACGGGAGCTCTTCTTTTTGCGGAAGCAGATCAACTTGGTCCCAGGATACGGGAGGGATTGCGGGAGCGGGTTCTGGAACTTCTCTCCGATGGTCGAAAGGTTAGTCTTGATATAAAGCTCCCACAAGGAGGTTGAACTCAATGCTGAAAGTACGGAAAAAAACTTTGCTCGATTCGGCCAATCAGTCGATCCTCCGCATGATCGATGCAGGTGTGCCGCTGTCATGGGATCGATATGAAGAGCAGCTTCCTCTTTGCGGTTTCACGCAGAATGGGCTCAACTGCTCGGCTTGCTTTCAGGGACCCTGTCGGATCAGCCCTTTTGAGGACAGGCCGGATTACGGGATTTGCGGAGCGGACGGCCGGCAAATCGTCTTGCACAACTTGTTTGAGAAGGTCCGCAGGGGAGCGCTGGATCACATAAATGTATGTCTGGATGCCATTAATGAGGGTGGAAAAACGGAAAAAGTACTTGATAAACAATTTACCGCCGATCTTGCCTCTCGCCTTCCGGAACCCGTGACCCAGCGCCTGAAAACAAAAGGATTGCTCAGCCACAGCTTCCTTGTGGACGTTTTGACGGCAAGGGATCCTTTTTTTGTAGACCCGGGGATGCTGGATGGCACATTGAAAAGCATCCTCCGCCTGGGGATATGCTCCATCTTATCATCCATGGCCCTCTGTCAGATCAGCGGCGGGGTTGCACAGCCCGGGGACACAGCTCAGCCTGCGCCTTCCTTACTCGTGAACATCCTGGTGGATGGAGCCGTGCCAAGAGGGTTTTTCGAGCACATGGATAAGGCAATCGATGAGCAGAAAGACGTTCGCCTGGTAGGGGCGGCCGGAACCGGCTGTTTGCACATGCCCGGTTCTCGCTTCGTAAGCTCGGGCTCTCCGGAGCTGGCTGTGGCTTCGGGGCTGGTGGATTTTGTCGTCCAGTCCGACCTTGATGGGTATCCCTCCCTGTCCGGAATGTGCGATAAGATGCGTATCCCTCGCCTCACCATCACTCAGAATGGACCATGGCCTGATGCTGCTGATATCCTCGCAAGGGCAAGGGAGCACCAAAAATTGAGGATGAGCTTCCATGATGAGGAATTTGGTGTTCTGACCGATACATGGCCGGCGGACATAGGCGAGGTTGTGCGGGAGGCTGTCCAGGGAAAGACCGCGCGGGGCGTTGTCCTTTTGATCGGGGGAACCAACGTTCGACAGACTCACTTAGAGCGGACAACAAAGATCATGAAGGGCCTGCTCTCCAATGATGTAATTATTCTGGTGGCAGCGGAAGCTGCGGGAGCCGTTGCCCTGATCGAGGGCCTGAAGGAGGCCGCCGGACCCGGCATAGAGAAAGTCATGCAGGGGCGGGCTCGTCCCTGGTTCTACGTGGGATCGATTTACGAGAGCGCTCGGGCGCTGGATGTTTTTGGGCCACTGGCGGGCGCAAAGGATTTCTCGGGAGCCCCGGTGGCGGCAACTTACCTTGAAATCCCTACTTTTGCCTATCTTTCTTCGGCCTTTGGATGGCTGGCGATGGGAATTCCTATACAAATCGGCACTCCTCTCCCCATATGGGGGAATCGTGAGTTGACAAGGTGGATGACCGATGAGGCTGAATCCCGGTGGGGCGCCCCGCTGCTGGCTTCACCAAAACTGGCTTCACCGGAGGAGCAAGTCCAGCAGATTCTTGATCAGCTAAGTGCAAAGGGGTGAGCCTGGGAGAGGTCGCATGCGCTACGTGATAATCGGAAACAGTGCTGCAGGGGTCGCGGCCGCGTGGGCCATACGCTGGCGGGATCCAAAGGCCAGCATAGAGATAATAAGTAATGAGGGTCACTACTTGTACTCGCGAATCCTGCTGGTTTACTGGATAGCCAACCGGGTGTCCCGAAACGACCTGGCCATTCAGTTGCCTGAGGATTATGAAAACCGAAACATCATGCTCTCCCTGAACGAGAGCGTCGAAGAAATCGACGCAGCGGCCCATCGGTTCAACACAAGGCAACGCACCGGCGTTCCCTATGATCGTCTTCTGGTGGCCACCGGGGCCTCCGCTGTTCGGCCCGAAATTCCCGGCATCGATGTTCAAGGGGTAAATACCCTGCGCGTGGTGGAAGATGCGGAGCGAATTATTTCCGGGATTACATCGAATTCGCCGGCGGTGCTGGTCGGAGGCGGTCTCATCGGTGTCAGGGTTGCAGAGGCACTGGCGGCAAGGGGAGCGCGGGTTCACATGATCGTATCATCCCATCATGTTCTCTCGCAGATGCTCGACCCTCAGTCCTCAGAGATCATCCTTCAGCGGTTGAGGGAGCACGGCGTCGAAGTGCGCCTGGGCACCGACGTGAAAGAGTTCTTTGGGCGCGGAAAGCTGGAAGGATTGCTCCTTTCTGATGGAAGCCGTATTCAGTCCAGCCTGGCAGTGGTGGGCAAAGGCGTTCGACCAAATATCGAGTGTGTTCTCGGCACCGGGGTGGATGTCGGCCTGGGGGTTCGAGTGAATGAGCACATGGCCACTTCCGCATCAGACATTTACGCTGCTGGAGATGTGGCTGAGGCCTACGACAGCCTCCGAGATGGGCCGTGGATCAACGCTCTTTGGCCCATTGCCGTGGAACAGGGGAGAGCGGCGGGTATCAACATGACAGGCGGTGCCGAGGTATATGCCGGATCGATTCGGCTCAATTCCATGGAGGTGTTCGGCCTTCCATGCATCTCCATCGGCCACGTGTACGACTCCGGCGAGGCGCGCACTTTGCTGCGTCATGATCGGCACCTCGGGATATACCGGAAGCTTTTCCTCCGTGGTGACAGGCTGGTGGGTGCCGTACTGATGGGCGATGTCAGAGGTGCCGGGGTTCTGACCGGTCTGATCAGGTCTCCCAGACCCTTGTCGCCCTCATGGATCGAAGGGACATTGGCCCGAGGACCCCTCTTCTCTTTTCGGATGCAGGGAAACATGAAAGCAGCATGAGAATCGACCCCGTAAAGTGCACGGGATGCGGCCAGTGCAGATTCTTTTGCAGTATGCGGGGCGGGGTCATGTCATTCCACCGGGATCCCGCTACCCCGGGCCGGGTTTATGCCGTCATCAATGAGGACGAATGCGTGGAATGTGGTGTCTGTCTGCGCAGCGGTGTGTGCCAGACGGATGCCCTCTTCCAGCCGGAACTCCAATGGCCCCGGATACTGCGTAAGAATTTCAGTGATCCCCTGAAGATCCACCCGGAGACTCGCATACCGGGCCGTGGGACCGAGGAGATGAAGACGAACGAGATTACTGGCCGATTCCGCCGTGGATTTTATGGTATTGCTTTGGAATTGGGGCGACCAGGCGTGGGAACACGTTTTCGTGATGTGGATCGAGCATCCCGGGCCATGGCATCGCTGGGAGTCAAGTTCGAGATCAACAACCCGGTGACGCGGCTGATGGTTGATCAGAACACGGGCCAGATCAATCCGGATATTCTGGAAGAAAAGGTGCTATCAGCAATAGTAGAGTTCATCATTCCCGCGCATCGGCTGGAGGCTGTTCTCAAAGAGGTCCAGCGCGTGGCGCGGGAAATTGACACGGTCTTCAGCGGTGATATCATAGCACGGGTTGAGCCGGATGGGAGAATCCCCAGCGCAGAGGCACTGGAGCACCTGGGGATTCCGGTGTATATCAATGGAAAATGCAACGTAGGACTGGGCCGACCGAGAGCACCGGAGGATTGAATCAATGACTCATTCCCTGCACCGGCGTGGAAATTTCGACTCCCTTGCCGACGAATTCGTCATTCTGTCCATGTCTGCCAAAGGATTCAACGAGGAGGGATCCGGAGAGAAATTACGGCAATTCCTGGATATCCTTCTGGACAACGGGCCTGCCAACTTTGGTGATATGCAGACCGGAAACCGATTCGTCAACCCCGAAGATAAAATTAAGCTGAACGTCCAGGATACCTCCATTGTCCACGGGGTCTTTAATGGCTCTGCTGCGATAACCGGAGTCCTGAAGGAATTGAAGGAGAGAGATCTTGGCATATCCGTGGTGGTTTCGGGAATACATGATATTACGGAAGGCTGCTGCCGGAATGCGGGGCTGAAAAAGCACACGGTAGAGCACTCCATGGGGATATTCGGGAGGATGGATCGCCTCCCCGGGGATGAATACCTGGAATTGACGACCATGTGCGGCCACGGAATGGTTCCCGCCAATCTGCTCGAACAGGTCATATGGGATATTAAAAAGGGCAAAAAGAGCTGCGAGGAGGCGGGGCGAGAGCTGGCGCGGCCCTGTCACTGCGGCATATTCAATCCTGTACGGGCCGCTAAACTTCTGGAGAGGTTGGTGCCAAAAATGACCTTTGCGGAATAAGGCAGGGCCGCATCTGACCCTGCCTTAAATTCCCTTTTAATGAGAATTTGCTCAGTATTTCTGATTAAACCTCCATTTATTTGTTATGGTCATATTATCCCGGATTTTGCAGTAGAAGATCAAAAAAACAAAGAAAACACATTATTCCTTGCTATAGACCCAGAATATGGGCACGCACTTTTTCATTGCGTGGCACGGGCTTCCAGCCCGTGGACAAGCATGGGCAAGAAGCCCATGCCACAATAAATATCCATGAGGTGTTGATGGTATTTTGATTAATTAACTGCATTATTCGGGTTTATTATCTTCTGAGAATCTAATGAATTATTTTTAAATATTATATTAATATTGCAATATAATAGAATTAAATTTATCAACACCTATGTTTTTGAAATTCCATTCCTTTAGCACGCCCAGTATGAAAATTATGATATATTATTGAATTTACTTACTATTTCTATCTGCACAAGGGTTGTGCAACCTGCTCTCTATCCACGGTTTTCAAGCTTCCACAAAAATCATCCACAGAGTTATCCACCGGATTTCAACATTTGATGTTGATATTAATAGGAACTCCAAAAGGCATGAAAGCGCACGCATCTCTCCCATTTAATACCCGATAAAACCGTGTCATTATTCACATCCCTGAACGTGCTTTAACCGGTCGGGCCATCGGCGTACAAAAAGCACGGGCTAATTCCGGGAATTCCGGGGAAAGCATGCCTATTCTTGCTTTTGCTTCGCCTTTCGCCACAAAAAATAAGTATGGTGTTTCCTCAAAGCACCGAATCTGACAGGCCTCATTCAGTCTATCCCTTGACTCCGCCTGCCATGAGTCCCTTTACCAGGTACCGTTGCAGGAACAAGAACACAATGATAATGGGCACGGTTGCGATCACCGCCGCTGCCATGAGCAATTGCTGGGAGACGTTGATGTTGTCGGCGATCTGCATGATGCCGCGCGAAAGGGTGAACTTAGATGGGGTGTCCAGGAACAGAAATGCAAACAAAAACTCGTTCCACGCAATCATGAAGGTGTAAAGGGCCACCGAAGCCACCGCCGGCAGGCTCAACGGGAGGGCAATTCGCCAGATCACCCCCACCCGTGAACAACCGTCGATCAGTCCCGATTCCTCCAGATCAGGTGGAAGTGTCTTGAAATAGCTGTGAAGCATGTAGATGGCTACGGGCAAAGTCTGGGCAAGATAGATCAGAACAAGACCGTGCAGATCGTCGCGCAATCCGATTCTCGTATAGATTGCGTACATGGGCACAGCGATAACAATGGCCGGAAACATATAAATTATGAGAATGCTCCGGGACAGGAACGCCCGTCCTCGAAAGCGGAGTCGGGCGATGGTGTATGCGCCCAGGATGGCAAAGGCAACCGTCAGCAAGACGGTTAGAGAGGAAACATATGCGCTGTTGGCAAAATAGCGATCGAATCGAAACTGAAACCAGATTTCCTTGTATGCCTTCAAGGTGATCTCTTCAAGAGTGAGCCACAGGTCAAGCGGGTTAGTGGCCAAAATAATCAGCGGCTTCAGAGAGGCGACTATCATCCAGTAAAAGGGGAACGCCACAAGGAAGATGAAGAAGATCAGGCCGATGACGCGGAATACTCCGAGGATGATTGTCTCCAAGCGCTCCCTGCTCAATGCTCTTAATCCTCCTCTGCCCAGCGCATCACCCGGCTGAAGTAAACCACCAGGAACACACTCAATACCGCAAACAACACCAGCGCCATCGCAGCTCCCGTCCCGACATTAAACTCTCCGATCAAGAAGTCGTAAACCTTGATAGTGAGTACTCTCGTTCCCGCAGTGCCGTGGGTTACCAGAAAAACGTCATCGAACTTGTTGAAGGTCCACATAAACCTGAGCAGTAAAAGAGTGGCAAGCACCAGCTTCAGTTGAGGAAGGGTAATATAGATGAACTTTTGCAGCGGGGTGGCACCATCCACGGCCGCAGCTTCATAAAGCTCCTCGGGAACAGCTTGCAAGCGGGCCAGGATGAAAAGAAAGTCAAAGGGGAAATAGCGCCACCCCTCAAAGGCAATGAGAGAGATCATCGCCCATGGGGGCTGGCCTAACAGGTGGATGGGCTGCTCCAGCACCCCTGCGTTGAGCAGCCCGGCCATCAACACCCCTCGAGGGTCGAGGATGAACCTCCAAGCGAAGGCTACAGCCACAACGGGGGCAACATAGGGGATCAAAAACATCCCCCGGACAAGGCCTCTGCCTCTGAAACGGCTGTGAACCATCATCGCCGCTGCAAGGCCCATCGCGAGTGCCAGCAGCGCCCCTCCGGTGGTGTAAAGCAGGGTCGCCCTGAGCGCGGGCCAGAAATCGTGGTGAGTGAACACGGCGATGAAATTGTTCAGGGTCCCAACATGCTCCCACCATGCCAAGCGGCGCAAATCCAACAATCGCACCCTATGGAAGGCAAGCCAGAAGTTCCACAGGACGGGGAAGAGAACGAGCGCCAGCACAATGAGCGACGGCGGTCCCAACAGGAGATATGCAAGGCGTTGCTCCCTCTGGGCCAGAGAGGATGCCCTCGGGAAAAGACGTGTCCCCAAATGTGCCGGGTCAAACCGTTCTGCAGTGTTGGCGGATTCCTTTGGCTTCTCCATCAGTTTTGTGCTCTTTCCAGCAAGCATTACCCCGGAGCTTTCACCCGCTCCGGAATTCCGGCCCGCTCCTCTGCTGAAAAAGGTAACAACGGACTGAATTCATATTCCTATCCTGCTGGGTTTACTTTTGGAAATTACGAGCAGCCCTCGATCTTGCGGATGCCGTCCGTCATCTGCTTTGCCGCTTGCTCTGCGGTAATATCTCCGTCGAGATAGCGCCGCAGGATCCTGATTAGGGGTTTGGTCCCGTAAACCTTGCCGACACAGGCACCTCTTCCCGCACCGAAGCCCCAGCGATCAAAGTTGTTTACACCCGCAATGATGCTGTCGATGATCTCATCCGAATAAAGATCGGAGATTTTGCTTTTGCGATCCACGCCGATCTCCAGCTTCTTCCAGCCTTCAACAAACTGTGGGCGCAGGGGGAATTTCCCCTCAGGTGCCATACTAAGCCATTCAAGGTATCCATCCCCAAGCAGGAACTCGATCCACTTGGCGGCATCGGGGTTGGCGCCAGTGGTGATTCCGAAGTAACTTACCTGCCCCCATTGAACGGGCTTTATTCCCAGGGGCCCCTGAAAGGCCGTGACGATCCCGGTAAGCTCGTGAAGCGGCTTCATCAGACCGGTGGCCGTCACCGGAGCCGAGTCGCGCAGGCCGGCCGCCTCGTCCAGGATAAAAGGCGACCAGATGATCATGGCTACCCTTCCCCCGAAGTAATCCTCACGTGTCTGGCGCCAGTAGATATCTCCTGGCGGGGTGAACTCGGCCAGCTTTTTATAGAACTTGAGCGTCTGGATAAACTCGGGCGTGTTGAGGTCGACCTCTCGGGTCTTCGGGTTTACCAAGCGCGCTCCATTGGAGAGCGCTATATGCTCGAAGACCTGTTGCATGTAAACTTGGGAGGGATCCGTGCCCACCGCGATGCTCCAGAGCTTGGGGGGTGCATGCAATGCCCCGGCAGCCGCCAGGATCTTTTCCCACGTATCGGGGGTGCCCAGCAATTTATCCGGTGCGCCGGCAGCAAAAAGATCCTTGCGAAAGAGCAAAAGCTGACCCCACCCATCGGCGGGTACCGCTGCCCAACCATCTTTTACCGCAGCCATGTTCAACGGCCCCTCTGCAAAGCTCTCCACCCCAAGCCTTTCGATGACCTTTTTTGCTGCCTTGGGGTCTACAATTCCCTCTTCAACCCAGGTTATGACATAGTCCAGGGGGATGAAAATAACGTCCGGCAGCGATTCGGCTGCCGCAGCCGCCACAACACGAGTGGGCAGTTTGCTCTCTTCAACGGGAACGACCTCAACAGAAATGCCCGTGGTTGAGGTGAATCGTTCCGCAAGGCCCTTCTGAGTGACCATGCGCTTGGGCTCGATCTCCGTCGTCCAGAATGTAAGCCCTGCCTTCTGAGCAAAGCTTGCACCCGCCGCGCCAAGCAGCAGTGCCATCATAATAACAACGATGGTTGATGTCAGTGGAATGTGCCGTTTCATTAGATTCCCTCCTTCTCGAAAAAATTTTTTATCTCGACAGTTGATAAGCCCCGAAGATGATGGCTCGCGTCTATGAAATTTACACTCTTCCTCTGCCAGTTCCGTATGTTTGCCTTGCTCTATGCTTCGCAATGCTCGCATCCGTGTCCCGGGCGTTATCCATCATTTAAAGAAAGGGGAGCGGATATCCACAAACCTGCGCACTCATCACCTTTCTCCAGATGATACCCAAAAAATAATGGAAAACCCGTGATTTGTCTAGCTATTATTTGCGGGTCCGGCATCAGCAATCAGTAGCATGGCGAAGTCACGAAACGGTCATTACAAAACAAAATGATGATCAGCTTCAAATAACCATGCAATACACGATTCTTTTCGGGCCTGACTTCCGCCTTCCCGGCGTTATCAAAATCGTTTCAATTGTTGATTTCTAACTGAATGCCCCAATTTCCGAGCCCTCCTGCTATGCCAGTTTTCTTCAGCAAATAAACAGCGTTGGGGATGAGGTTAGTTTATCGACAGCATCTTGTACTAAAAATAAAGGCAGAGCCATTTCTGACTCCGCCTCTGTCCTAATGATGCGACCTGAATTGTGTTTATCTCAATGAGCGTTTTCTGTGGAATGGTTTATTCAACCAGGCCGTATTCTAAAACATTAAGCCTCACTTCAGTGTCAGTGAAAACTACTTCCAGGGTTATCCAATATGTTCGGTCTGGGTCATATTCAACGTCACAAGCGGGGATAGCAAGCCTCCATATTTGGCCGTCCCAAAGCAAGATCGATGTTTCCTCCGTCTGGATGGGACAGGGTATCGGCCCGTAATCAATAACGGTGAAATAACCTCCGGGCCACACATACTCGCAAAGCATCCAGTACTTCTCTGTCTGGCCTCCTTCAAGTCTTGCCTCTAAGACCGGTATATAAAGCAGCCAGGTTGTCGAAAAGATCTCTTCTGTGTCCCTCATAATCCTGCTTCGGCCGGTCAGCGTCGAAAAGAGAGCTTGAACCGTTACTTCTCCTTCCACCAAGACGGTGCACTGGGTGCTGCATATATCTTCTCCCGGGTCGCACCCATTCCATCCTGTAAACATGAATCCTCCGTTGGGCTGAGAGGTTAATGTTACCGTTGTTGGGATGGAATAATCCTCCCTGCAATCCATTGGACAGTTTATTCCTGAGGTTCCGCCAACCCTCCCGCCGTCTCGAGGAATCAGCTCCACTCTTAATATATGGCCCTGCCTGAAGTGGGCGGTAACAGCGCGGTCCGAACTCATAATCACATCACACTGGCTCCTGGGCGCGGGACAGCCGCCCCAGTGGTCGAACACATATCCCGCCGCAGGAATGGCGTTCAGTCTGACCGTGGTTCCCTCATCGTAAGATTCAGAGCAGTCCGCTGGACACGCTATACCGTTGCCTGTAACGGTGCCGCTGCCCGTGGGGACAACATCGGCGCGCAAGGTATATCTTGCAGTGGAGACAGCGGCTTGCGTGTTCGTAAAGGTGCAGGTGATGCTCTCCCCGGAGTCGAGGTCGATGGATGCGGTCGCGGTCGCAATACTTACCACGGTTTGACCATCGGGGTCGGTGCATGTGATATCTGTAAGATTCCATCCTGTGGTTACGTTCTCTGTGATGTTATAGGAGCCGGGCAAGAGATCGGTAAACGTGGTGCTGTTGGGCCCCACACCGTCATCGTAAAGGGTGAAGCTGCCAAGAGCGCTGGTGAAGCCAAAGAGCTGTGCACTGTCTGGCACGGCATCCTTGACGATGGTGGTGGTTACGTTCTCTGTGATGTTATAGGAGCCGGGCAAGAGATCGGTAAACGTGGTGCTGTTGGGCCCCACACCGTCATCGTAAAGGGTGAAGCTGCCAAGAGCGCTGGTGAAGCCAAAGAGCTGTGCACTGTCTGGCACGGCATCCTTGACGATGGTGATGGAGCCTAATTCCACGATCTCCACCTGGTAGTCCTCCACCTCACCATCATAGGCCGAGCCTACAAAGTCCAGTCCCGTTTCGGAGCTCAAACGGAAGCGGGAGAATGTCTGGCCCCCCGCTGCCCCCACCGGAACCGGGAATGTCAGGGAGTTGACTCCCGCTGCCATTATCTCATTGGTGAATATCTGTTCGCCAGGATCGCTCCAGTCTCCATCGCCGTTGAAATCTATCCAGGCGCTCAGAACCCCAACGTCCGATGAAATCACATTTACCCCTGCAATCGATCCCGGTATCAACACCGTGGTGAAGACCACACCGTCCTCATCATCGTTATTGATGTCATCACCGGTTGCGTTTGCATCGGGTTGCCCATCAGGCTCGCTATCCCAGGAACTGCCCAGGAAAAGCACTCTATCACCTGACATATGCCGGGCTCCGTCATTGGATCCCACCGTCGGATACGGCGGATCCGGGGCATCGCCATAATCAAGCTCTACTTCTGTAGTACCGTAGGCGGAAAAGGCCAATAAAAGCTCCCTGTCCTCAGCAGGCCTATCTATACCAAGTTCTGTGAAGGGAATTGTAAACTCATAAATCTTATGTTGATATGGAACTGTATCCGTATAGGTAAAAGCGGATTTGCCCCACCTGGTCTCAGGCACTGAAACTTTAAATTCTTTTACCCCTTTCTCCGTATTCACATAAACCGCAGAATAGTCCTTGTCTCCGTCCATTGTATTATCAGGAGTAAAGTCGATGAGGACATATAAGTTGTCTTCATCATTTGCTACCCATCCGTAGGTGAATCCCGATGGATGTCCTGAGCTTGTACGCATGTATTGGTTGAAGAAAGGCTTTTTAGTGGATATTTCGTGGATCTTCCGGTCTATCCTATGGCTTCTTTCAGAACCAAGTCTGTATGTATAAAATTGTGAGTCAGAACTTATCGGACGCCCCACATTTGCAATGGGAAATTGAAGCGGTGTTGTTCCGATAACTGTTGGTTCCACCCGTGCGGTCATCCGGAGACTGTTGTCCTTCCCTCTGAAAGGGAAGTTCAGATTGACACTCTTTTCAAATGCATCGATTACATCAAGATCTTTTTTAGAAAGTTTTTTCAGCTCCAACCCTTTTTTACCGTTCACCTCTGTGGGTGGCTCACTTCCTAAGAAAACGGAATCAATATGGGCAGCGCCTCCTCCCTTATGTTCCAGCCTGATCTTTACGGGCTCTTCATTCGACAGAAAACGGCCTATTTTAATTTCTTTTTGGCTGTAAACCTTACCGAATGATAGACTCCCTATTTCATGCCATCTATCGTTATTAAATATAGAAATGAAGAATTCTCCATTGGCCTGTTTCTCTTTCATTGGGCTTGCGCCAAGATGAGTTACCTCAGTATTTGCCTGTACAAAAACTGGCAATAGAATAGCCAGCAATGTAACTGAAATCAGTACTAATTTTCTCTTTCTCATAATATACCCCCCTTTATGCTGTCTATCTATAAGAAGCCCATTATAGTTTATAATAACAGAAAAATAAAGATAGTCGTAAAAATTTTGCTTTGCCACCAAAATTTGAAGCCACCCCAGGTTTATTTAGGCAAAGTGAGTGATTCAGAGGCCATCCGCTGGATGGGTATTCTTCATGGCAAATAGTACTACTCCGACAATTTATTTATAAAATGTTTACTTGCATAAAATAGCGTTACGTAATTTTCTTTTCGCATAAAACCTTCACTTATGAGGCCCCATCACGTTGATATGCATTGACCATACTTGATCCCCTCTCCCCCGCTTGCGGGGGAGAGGGTAGGGTGAGGGGGCCATGAAATGCTTTACAAATCCCCCTCACCTCAATCCTCTCCCCCCTGAAGAGGCTGTGTCGCAATTAAGGAATTTTACTTTTTGCTAAATTTTCGTTCCACTTGATGGTTATTTCATGGCTCATTTATGGTATTTTGGCCCACTGGCTCGTCAAATTGGCCTGATGTGTTGTTTGTCTCTACCACTTTTTAAAAGAAACCCCAATTGCGCCACAGTCTATGAAGGGTGGAGAGGAAGTTGCTTGATGATATCACGCTCATATATGCAATTATGAAAAAGTAAATTGTCGGAGGAGTAATAAGTAACCATAATTTTTCTTCCAATGCATGATTGCATCTTGTACTGAACAAAGGGCAGGGCCATTGCTGACACTGCCTTCAATGTATAATTGCAAACTTAGTGCTTTATTTCATAAATACGTATACGGTCGGTATCCTCCTAAAACTTCTTATTCCATATAATATTTTGGGTGCCACTGGCAGATCCGAAGGATCGCCAGTGAAACCGGGCATGTGAAGACACGGGCAAGCCTGCGGCTTTGCCCGTGGCACCCCATTAAGGAATGGGAAAATGCATCACGGCCATCCCATTAATTTTGCGCTTGGGCAGGAATGGAGGATCACCGAAGGCGATAAATCAGACCGCGGTAATAATCGATGTTGTCCCTATAGATCTCTATATCCTTTTTGTGATGTTTTATGGCGACATCCTCCCGCTCAATGGAAAGGCGAATCATCCTGAGTCTCTCTTCCCCCTCTTCCAGGAGGGCATCCCGCTGTGTGGATGGCTTCTGTTGCCTCAACAGGGAGAGCTGATTTTCTATGTGCGATCGTTTTTTGCGCAAAGAACGGATGGTGGATTCCCGCTGTTTGATCATTTTCTCAATGTCCTTGATAGCCAGTTGAAACTGCTGGACTCTGGCTTCCAGCTTGTGAACCGTTCTTTTCTTCTCGTGCCGGATGGACTCCGATTCTTCCAAGGGTTCAGCCTCCTGGCGCTCGAAAATGATCTGGCCATTGACAGAGTCCACTGTTACACGAAATTGCGAGAGGAAGTTGAGGCCGAGCAAGCGAACATTGCTCAATATTGCTTCCACATTGGTAACCTCAGCGGTTCCGACTTTCACTGAATTCAAAACTACCCTGGGGAGAGATGCCAACCGACCATCGGCCATTTTTGTCCTGCTCAGAGGGGCCTTCTCGTATTGAATTCCCAGCGCCTGGGCGTCCTCCCTGGTGATGGCTGTAATCGTCGCCCCGGTGTCCACGTGAAATAGCACCGGCAAACTCCAGTTCAGCAGGCCATGCACCAAGATAGAAGAACCTTTTCTGTAATAGTTGACCACCACCGGTGCTTCGTTGAATTCCCTGGCTCTTCCCCCTGCAGAGGACTCCACTGTGGGCTCTTTTTCAAATCGTTTATGGCTGGCCCTTGAACGATATCGCTCCGGGACGTTCTGGTAGTTATCCGTGAAGTGGATGCTGCCGCGTTCATCGACCCATCTGAAGACCTCGGCATCGCCGCTGTTCGCGACACCATTTGCCCTCAAAAGCATCATCGAACATACAATGGCAACTCCCCACCTGCTCATGGCCGAATTTTCTCCAATACAGGTCTTACGAAGATTTAGGGCCCGTTCCCAGGGTGATGGTCAGATTGAGTCGTCGGTCGCCCCTGACTACCTCCACCATGACGGTATCGCCGGGCTTCCGGCGCTGGATTGCGGCTGATAAATCCTGGAGAGTCACGATCTCTTTATTGTCAAAGGAGACGATGATGTCGCCGCCCAAATAAAGTCGCCAATTTCCGATGACAACCGGCTTGTACCCACCCTGAATGCCGGCAAGGTCGGCGGGGCTGCCTTTGATGACTCGCTGTACCATAAGCCCGGTGTCCACCTTGAGCCTTAGCGCACGGGCCAGCTCCTTGTCCAGGGGGACAGCGCCGTAAATCCCCAGAAATGGGCGAACCACGTGCCCTTTTTCGATGAGCTGAAAGGCGACATCACGGGCAAGATTTATGGGAATGGCAAAGCCGATCCCCTGGGCACCTCCGCTTGTTGTGAAGATGGCCGTGTTTATCCCTATCACTTCTCCCAGGGAGTTGATCAGCGGCCCACCGGAATTTCCGGGATTGATGGCGGCATCGGTCTGTATAAGATCGAAAAGGGATACCCCTTCTCCGGTTCGGATCTGGCGTTTCAGAGCGCTGATCACACCGACGGTGACAGTATGCTCAAGACCAAATGGATTGCCAATGGCGATGGCCTTTTGCCCTACCTGCAGCGAATCCGAGTCCCCTAGTGGGGCCACCGGCAGATCTTCACTACTTTCAATGCGGATCACTGCAAGGTCCGTCTCGGGATCCCGACCCACCAATTTAGCCGGAACCTTTGCCCTCCCCGCAAGGGTTACCTCCAGACGACTGGCATCTCCCACTACGTGATTATTGGTCAGGATGTATCCCTTTTGATCTATTATGAACCCCGAGCCTTGTCCCTTTCTCGGGATGATATCCATCCAGAAGTTCATCTCCAGCGTGGTCGCTACTATGTTTACCACAGTGGGGCTTAACTGCTGGTATATATTGATGACAGATTGCTCCTCCTGCTCCATGGAGGAGATCGAGGCGGGCAAGGTGGCTGCCGGTGCCGGAGGATGGCTCAGCCGGCTTTCTTCTTGTTGAGAAAGAGAGGCTTCCCCTATAATGGGTTGACTGTGCATGAATCCCCACTGAACCCCCAGAATGAAACCGATGAAGATCAGGAGGATTATCCATAACAGTAAATATGTTCGCCTGACAGCCATCGCTTCTTATACTTCTCCATGTTCTAAGTTATTGGTTGGTGAAGTTTTGTTTCGAATCCTGAAATAATGAAATACCCTATCCTTTAAATTATAAAATGCCTGCTGAAGGATTCTTTGTCAAGGGATTAAATAAGTGTTCTGCCACCAACGGGTTTTCAGGATATGGGGCAGCACACCATGCCTTTACTGCGTTCCGGCAAGGTGTGCTGCCCAACCAATTAATAATCTTTTTAGCTTGAGGACAGGCATTCTCTGACATCAACCTATTTTAATTTGGAATTTTTGGATAAAGTCCTGAAATGAACTCTCTCTTTAGCTAACTGCTGGGAATTTAAAGTAAAAATAAGTTTTATTTTACAATAGACATTCCTCAATATTTTCGCATTAAAATTCTTTTTATTCTCTCAGCAACGATTTTTTCTTCTCCTTCGCGTAGAAAGAACGTGTCAATCAGTCGCCATTCCTTGTTGGTGTAATAGTTCGAGTAATGTATATTCCGAAGGAAAACAGGCGGATCATCTTGAGCCATGGCTTCATCCAAGTCCCTGGAGGTAAGCCCAAGTTTTTTGGCATCCCACTCCACCCGGACACGGGGAACATGGGGCATAACGGGATGCTCATGGAAGGTTTCATCATTGGGGATAATAACCACATCCACATTTGGTATGCCGCTCAGTTCCTTTTCGAGAAACCCCGCAGTCTTCATCTGTTTCTCATATAGCGTGTCTCCCTCCTTTACGAAAATCTCAAGAGCAATGACCAGACCAACGATCTGCTCCTTGCTTATCTTATGCCCTCTGCCCCATCCATAATGGGGAAATGTATGTTCCCGTACCGCTTTGATAATCTCCGCACCTTTTCCTTTCCCCAGCATAATTCCTGTGTTGTTAGAAGCCCTGATCGCCTTGCCGCCGCTGAAACAGACAATATCAGCACCCATATCAGTGTGCTTGTGTAAATTGGCTACGGGAGGGAGATCTGAAGCGGCGTCGATGATTACGGGTATGTTATGTTTCTTCCCGGCCTCAATGACCTCTTCGACAGGTATCATTCCTCTGGGGACTGTATTGTATGATACTGTATATGAGAGACAGCTTGTCTTTTCAGTTATGGCACTTTCGAGTTGCTTTTTAAAAGATTTCAGGGTACCAGCCTCTCCGTACTCCACCAGTTTTGCACCCGAAGCCGTCCATTGCGGCGTGTAGCCTATATAGTGGCCCCGAGGCATGACGACCTCGTTTTTCATCCCCTCAGTATTTGGAAGTTTCATCCACTTACCATAATCATTTCCAGCCATGCAGCCGGCAACGGCCAGCTCTATGGCTGCTCCGGCTCCAATTGTAATATGGGCATCATCCACATGGCAGAGCTTAGCAACTCTCTTATCAGCTTTTTCGAAAAGCTCATTCATATCTACGAATGTTTTTGCGACTTCGTTCATCGCGTCCAAAACTCTCTCGTCTATCCAGTTGCCACCTATGGCTGTAGACCAATTCCGGGCATTAATCCATGACCTGACACCGAGTTGATCCAAAACTTTGCTTCTATGCGGATAATTCATGATTCAGCTCCTCCATTATATACTGACTAAACCTTAACTCTTATCCCGGCCCTCAGACGTGGTTCCTTAACTGTAATTCCAAGGGGTGGGGATTCAAATAGTACTGCTCTCTAAGGTAAGGCTGACTGTATTTGCGAACATAATGATTCATAAGGGTGATAGGCACAATCAAGGGTATGTGACCCTGGCTATAAAGATTGAGGATCTCCAGGAATTCCTGTTTTTCATCAGCGGAAAGTTGCTTCTTAAAATAACCTAATATGTGCTGAAGAACATTGGCATTCTTTTTTAGTGTTGTCTTCAGCCTGAGGGCGTCCATCAAAAGAATCTGATATTGTTCATAGAGCTTTTCCACAGAGATATTCTCGCCGCCCGCCACTAATTTTCCCATGATCCGATGGTGCTCGGTACTGTGAGAGAGTATCAACAATTTGTGGTTGGTATGAAAGTCCACAAGTTTACCTCGACTCGGTTTTTGTGCAAGCATCTCGCGCCATCTCCTGAAGACGAAAATGCGCTCAATAAAATTCTCCCGCAGCTTTAGATCATGGAGGCGCCCTTCATCTTCGACTGGAAGCAAGGGGAAGTGCTCCATAAAAACTCTGGCAAACATCCCCACCCCTTTTTGCACTGGCATCCCCTTTTGATTGTAGACCCTGACCCGCTCCATCCCGCTGCTGGGGGATCCTCTCTTGAATATAAATCCGCAGAGTTTTTCCTTCTCCAGCTCCTTCGCCCGCTTTCGGGCCCATTCGAGCATGAGATCAGTGTAGTCTAGCTTGGTGCGGGTGGTGATGAGACGAGGGGAATCCGGGTCTCCTACCAGGCGAAACGATTCCCTGGGAATACTGAAGCCGCATTCTACCTCTGGGCATACGGGGACGAATTCCACGTATTTCCCCAGTGTATAGGCTATAAAACTATCCAGTTTATGCCCGCCGTCGTAACGGACTTTCTCTCCCAGCAAACATGAGCTGATTCCCAATCTAATGCTCTGTTCCACATTCTTTTTCCTTCCTGAATTCACGAATTTTCTCTTAATATCACGATTGAAAGTTCTCCTATAATAATACGCCCTGTAGTGGACAGTCAATTACCTCATTTCATGTGTTATGAAAACCGGACATTTCGTTCTGCTATTGATATGATTAAAAAAAATTTCTTGACATGTTAAAAAATAATTTTTATTCTGTATAAGAAATTATTTTAACTTGGAATTCCCCATAGCTTGATGCAGGGAGAGTTCATTAAGAAAAGATTTCTTCCGATCATTTACTCCCCATCTTGCTTATTATTATATAACTTAATAATGAAAGAGATCTCTTCTAGCCATAAGATAAGATCAAGCCTGAAGGGCCTGTATTCCTAATTTGGTAATGTGCCCTCTGTGGTATTTTCGGAAAATGTTGATTAACTAGTGTACATCCGGAAACCCTGTTGTAGCTTTTCTTTGTAAAATGGGGCCAAGGATAGGATTACGATATAACCTGCTGATTTTAAAAATCTTATTACCCCCATCCTATCTTTCTACCATCGAGATGAGGAATGAAATTTTGCAGTTTCCAGACGAGAAATAACTATAATTATTTTTCCGAGTTTCTTATATTTGCATGAAAACGCTCAAGAGGCTTGCGACCTTTCTTCTCGTCCTTTCCTTCCTTGCGGGATGGGAGGGAGATTCCTTCCCCTTGCAAACCGAGGGGGTCAGGATATTGCTTGAAGATGAGCGGATAAATGGATTTCCCCGGTTTTTCCATGCTGATGAGCAAGAAGGCCTGATACTGCTCTATATGAAAGAGGAGGGAGCACAGGAAGCGGTGCGATTCGACCTGAGAGGAAGGCGGGTAGAAAAGTTAACCTGTCTCCCGCCTATTGATGATACATGGGAGTTCGTGGAAGATTTTGAACGCATTCAAAGGGCCCATCCTGGCCGGAACTGGAGCTGCCGCCTGGTCGATAATGAGGGCCATATTTACGTGGCCAACATGAAGAAAGGCCAAATCGAAAAATTTAACCTGGAAGCTCGCCTGATTGGTATCTTTGGCCGAGGGAGAGGAGTTGATCCAGGCCAACTCAAGGCACCCATGGCCCTTGGGCTGGACGGCCACAGGAACCTTTATGTCCTGGATGAAGAGAATCTCCGCATGAGCCGGTTTGATCAGACTGGCGCTCTATTGGACCAGGTGGAAATCCCGGGGGAGCTCATAATAGCGGGTACCCAGATGAAGGTGGACCCGAAAGGGACCCTCTTTCTTTTGACTCCTAGGGGAAAAGGCAGACATCAAAGCCAAGCATTTGTGATTAGATTTCCATTGAAGCAATCGGAGCGGTGATCATTCTCTCCTCGAATAAAATATGGGGAAAAATCATACAGCCTGGTGCTTCCGATAATTTCAATTAGTTTTAATTTTTAATGGGTGATGGATACCTCTTTATCAAAGGGGGATCGTTCTTGCAGAAGGCATGGTTACCGCGCAACAAAAGGTAGCATGTTAAAAACACCATCTCAAGCACAACTCAAGGAGGGTTAAATGATGGACAAAGATTTCGGCATGGCAACAATCAATCGACGCCAGTTTGTCAAGGGAATGGCTGTAGGCGCTGCGGCCTTTGGCTTAAATATGCTGGCCACCACGCCCATCAAGGCGAAAGGCAGATATGTTGTCCGCATCGGTTCGGTGTGGCATGTGGATCCTATTACGCCAGACGTTGAAGAGGAGTTTATGGATCTACTCCGCAAGTACTCCAAAGACGAGTTCGATCCCAAGTTCTTCCCCGCAGGATCCCTGGGTAGCGCCCTGGAGCGTAGCCAGAAGCTCCAGGCGGGAACCCTCGAGGTGTCCAACACCTCGCTTTCCAACTTTGCCGCTTACGTGCCCATGTACAACGCCCTCAACTTCCCCTATGTCTGCAAAGGCTATGAGGGCACCATGGCCACGGTCAAAAACGGGATAGCGATCACACAATCAAAAGCGTTCCAGGATATCGGCCTGAAGGCTGCCCAGGACAAGGGATTTGTGCTGGGATTCTGGACACCCATTGGTGTGCGACAGGTGGCAATAAGCAAAAAAAAGAATCTGCTTGCCAAAGTCCCCGAAGACATCAAGGGAATCAAGATGCGTGTCACCGGCTCTTTTGTTGAGCGGAAGATATTCGAGTTCCTTGGTGCTAATCCAGTGCCCATCGCGGCTCCAGAGATATTCACATCTCTCCAGGCAGGTGTTGCAGACGCCATCCATAACGCTTCAGTGTCAATTTACACCCTCAACTTCTATGAATTCACAGCGACGATCACAAAGACTAATTTCTATCCAACTCTTAACTTATACGTTGCCTCCAGGAAATGGTTCGAGAAGCTGCCCATGCACCTGCAGGACGCTTTTATGAAAGCCTGCAAGGATGCCTCCGACATCCAGCTCACCCAACTGGAAAAAGCTGAGAAAGCTGCTGTAGAAAAGATTATACAAGCAGGGATTAAGTTTTACACGCCCACTGAGGAAGAGTACAAGAAGTGGTTCGATGCTATTAATTACAAGAAGCCCATGTGGGAGCCAGTGATCAAGAAAGTGGTCGGCGACGTGGCCACTTTCAAGAAGATGCTGGGCCTTACATAATCCTGTAATTCCATTCGGCCGGTAGGCAAAATTCATTATTTAAAATCAAGGAGCGGCCCCGGAGGCTAGGTGGGGCCGCTTTGTTGTAAATTGACCTAACATCATGCAAGAGGGAGGATAATTCCATGACAGCGGCCAGGCGTTTCTTGGGATTCCTTGACGACAAACTGGAGTATGGTTTGATTATCACCTTTTACACCTATTTCATTGTGATAATTGTGCTGGAAGTGACGCTCCGGTATGGTTTTAACAAATCTACCATTATCGGCGAGGAAACTGCGCGCCACGCATATATTTGGCTATCGTGGATTGCTGCCAGCCTGGCGGCAAAGTACCGTATCCACATCAAGATTACCTATGTGGCGCATCCGGTCTCCCAACGGACCCAGTACTACTTGAACTCCTTTTACCACATATTATTCATCTTTTTCTGCTATTATGGGATCAAATACGTACTACCCATAA